>CAZRUZ010000001.1:0-18392 GCA_964603275.1 uncultured Anaerolineaceae bacterium
GCAGGGCGAAGCGGGTCTCCGCGTTGTCGCGGCTGGCGCGCGGTGTCAGGAGCACGGCGAAGAGGACGAGGACCGCGATGGCGCCGACGTAGATGATGACCTGGGCCATCGCGATGAACTCGGCTGAGAGCAGCACGAAGAAGCCCGCCACACCAACAAAGGTGAGGATCAGGAACAGCACCGCGTGGAGCAGGTTGCGGGAGTACATGACACCGCTCGCGGCGACGAGAGTGACCGCGGCAAGGACCCAGAAGGCGAAGGTGACGCCGAAACCGTCCATCATTTGCGCTCCTCGACGGCGACGTAGCCGCGGGCATCCTTCACCAGGCGTGGGCGGGCCGGCGTCGCGCCCGGCTTGTAGCCGTTGAAGTCGGCCCAGACCAGCACCAGGATGATCGAGACGAGGGCGTTGAACATGCCGAAGAGATAGACATACGCGTCGGCATAGCCTTCTTCGGCCCAGAGCATGCGCTGGGTCGCGAGGATGAAGAGGTTGAAGAGGGCGAGCGGCAGGAGGTACTTCCAGGCGAACGCCATCAGCTGGTCAGAGCGCAGGCGCGGGAGCGTGCCGCGCGTCCAGATGAAGAGCATGTAGAAGAGGTGCGTCTTGCCGATGAAGATGAGCCACGGCGGCACCCATTTCTCGAGGCCGAACAAGGTCCAGCCTCCGAGGAACACGGTGACCGCGAAGGCCGAGGCGGCGATGGCGTAGCCGATATCCATGCCGTAGAAGAGGCCCCACTTCATGCCGGAGTACTCGGTGAGGTAGCCGGCAACGATTTCGGACTCAGCCTCGGCGATGTCGGTCGGTGTCCGGTTGAGCTCGGCGCTGACGCAGATGAAATAAATGACCACGGCGAGCGGGGTGACCATGCCGAGCCAGATCTTGTACTCATCCGCCCAGAAGACCATGCCCTGGAGGCTGATGGTGCCGGAGATGACCACGGCGCCCAGCAGCGACATGACCAGCGGGGACTCGTAGCTGATGGTCATGGCCACGATGCGGATGGCGCCGAAGAGGCTGTACTTGTTGTTCGCGCTCCAGCCCGCCATGAAGTTAGCGATCACGGGCAGCGAAGAGATAGCGAGGAAGTACATCAGGCTCACCGGGATATCGGCGAACACCATGTTCGGTCCGAACGGGATGACCGCAAAAAGGAGGACCGCGGGAGCGACGAAGAAGAGCGGGGCAATGTACATCACCACGCGGTCAGAGCGCGTGGGCGTGAGCGCTTCCTTTTGGATGAGCTTGATCGCGTCGGCGACGGGCTGGAGCAGGCCGAACGGGCCGACCCGGTTCGGGCCGTAGCGCGACTGGATGCGCCCGATGAGCTTCCGCTCGCCGTAGACTCCGACGAACAGCTGCGACGGCAGGACGAAGATCAGGAAGCTCGCAACGAAGCCGAGGAGGGCCGCCAGCACATAGACCATCCCGAACGGCAGCACCTTATCGGCGCCTTCCAGGATCTCGCGGGAGATGTTGGAGAGATCGCGGATGTCGTACCACTTGTCGGAGGCGAGGAACGGCATCATCGATCGATCTCCCCAACGACAAGGTCCACGGAGCCGAGGACGACGATGGCATCGGCGACGGTGCCGCCCACGGTCATCTCCTTGAGCGCGGAGAGGTTGATGAACGACGGCGGGCGGATGTGGAAGCGGAAGGGCGAGGGCCCCCCATCACTGACCAGGTAGTACCCGAGCTCGCCGCGGGGGCTTTCGATGCGGGCGTAGGCCTCGCCAACTGGCGGCCGCAGGGCGAGCGGGACTTCGGTGCGGAACGGCCCGCCCGGGAGCCCATCGAGCGCCTGGCGGACGATCTTCACGCTCTGGCGCATTTCCTCGAGGCGGACGATGAAGCGGTCGTAACTATCGCCCCGGTAGCCGATCGGGATATCAAAGTCGTACTGCTCGTAGCCGCAGTAGGGGTCGGCCTTGCGCAGGTCCCAGGCGATGCCGCTGCCGCGGAGCATGGGGCCGCTGAGGCTGGCGTTGGTGGCCAGCTCGGGGCTGAGGACACCGATGCCGCGGGTACGGCTCACGAAGATTTCGTTCCCCGAGAGGAGGTTCTCCATCTCCTCAATGAACGGCGGCAGCTCCGCGAGGAGCTTGCGAACCATTGGCTCAAACGGGTCGCACAGCTCGAAGGCAACGCCGCCAATGCGCATGTAGTTGCAGGTCAGGCGAGCGCCGGAGGTGACCTCGAAGATATCGAGGATCTTCTCGCGCTCGCGGAATGCCCACATGACGGGGGTCTGCCAGGCGCCGGTATCGTTGGCGAAGGCGCCGATGGCCATGCAATGGCTGGCCAGGCGCTGGAGCTCGGCCATGATGACGCGGATGGCGTTGCCCCGGGCGGGGACTTCGATGCCGGCCAGCTTCTCGACGGCGAGGCAGTAGCCGAGGTTGTTCGACATGCTACTCAGGTAGTCGGTGCGGTCGGTGAAGGGGATGTTCTGGGTGTAGGTGCGCTCCTCGGCGAGCTTCTCCATGGAGCGGTGGAGATAGCCCATGACCATCTCGGCATCGGTCACCTTTTCGCCATCGACGGTGGCGCGGATACGGAAGACGCCGTGGGTGGACGGGTGCTGCGGCCCGATGTTGATGATGAACGGTTCACTCTTGATGGCGCCGGTCATTTCACCACCTTCACGGTCGGCTCGGGCCGGGGAGTCTCGCCGGTGAAGTCACCGAGGCCGGGCTGGAGGCCGCCAGGCATGGAGAGGAAGTCCTTGCGGAGCGGCCACCCGGGGTAACCCTCCCAGAGGAGGATGCGGTAGAGGTTCGGGTGTCCCTGGAATCTGATGCCGAGGAGGTCATAGGCCTCGTTTTCCTGCATCCAGGCGCCGTGAAAAACCGGCACCACGCTGGGGACGGCCGGGTTCTCACGGTCGAGCACATCGACTTTAAAGACCGCAATCTGGTTCTTATCGAAGGACTGGATGTGGTAGACGACTTCGAAGCGGTCCCAGTAGTCCACACCGCAGAGGTTGGTCAGGTGGACGAGGTCAGTCTCGGGGTTGGCCTTGAGCGCTTCGAGCGTCTCCACCAGGTGTTCTGGCTTGAGATAGCAGGCCGTCGCGGTCGTCCGGGCGACGGAACCGGCCACGGCGGCCTCGGCGAGCAGTGCGGCCTCGGGGCCGCTGAGTTCGCGGGTCACAGCCGCCACTCCAGAGCCCGCTTCTTCCAGGCGTAGATGCCGCCGATCACGAAGGTGCCAATGAAGATGAGCCCCTTGGCATAGCCCGCCCAGCCGGCATCGGCGAAGACGAGCGCCCATGGGAAGAGGAAGACAATTTCAACATCGAGCAGTACGAAGAGGAGCGCGATGTAATAGAAACGGAAGTTGAACTGGACGAGGCTCGGGCCCTCGGTGCGGAGGCCGCATTCGTAAATGTCATCGCGGACGATGTTGGGTTCGCTTTTGGGGCGAATGTTGACCAACTGGAGCGCCCACGACGTGACGATCGCACCCAGTGGGAAAACCAGGGCGATGATGACCAGGATGCCGATGTGACCGTATTCGTAGAGCACGCCGGAGCCGTTTGTGAAATTCGTCCTAAAGGACGGGGCCGACTATAGCACGGGGCCCGGAAGCGAACAAAGCGGCAGGTGGGAAAAGCGCCGCCGGCGGAAGGTCACTAGCGCCCCCAGTAATTGCTTCCGCCGGCGGCTGGGAGAAAGGATTACCCGGGGCGGAGACTCGATCCCCAAAGTGGCGCAAGCGGGCCGTAAAATGCGCGCAAAATCCACGAACCGCGAGGCACCGTGCCAGTCCCCGTCGTCGGCCTTATCGGATGCGGCCACATTGGCCGATTCCACTCCCGCAACCTGCGAGGCTCGCTTCGCAGCGAGCTCGTCCCTGGCGAGTACGCCGCCGTGTGCGACCGTGATCGCGAACGCGCGGAGGGTTTCGCGCGGATAACGGGTTCGCGGGTCGTGACCGCCGAGCCTGAGGCAGTCCTCGGCCAGGATGGGCTCAACGCTGTCTACATTTGCACGGAAACCGCCGAACACCCGGCACTGGTCAGCGAGGCGGCCCGCAGGGGGTTACACGTCTTCTGCGAGAAGCCACTCGCGAAGACCGTGGGGGACGTGCGCGCGATGGTTGAGGCGGTCGAACGGGCGGGGGTGGTGAACCAGGTCGGGCTCGTTCTTCGCTATTCGCCGGTCTACACCGTGATGAAGGAGATGATGTCGGAGCCGGGGCTGGGGCCGCTGCTGACGGCGCACCTGCGCGACGACCAGTTCTTCCCGGTCCGGGGGCACTACGGGAGCAAGTGGCGGGGAAGCTTCGAACGGGCCGGAGGCGGGACGCTGATCGAGCACTCCATCCATGACGTAGACCTGTTCCGCTGGCTTTTCGGCGAAATCGAAGCGGTCCGCTGCCACACCAGGAATACCACCGGGCATGAAGGTGTGGAGGATGTCGCGGTGGCCACGTTCCAGCACAGCGGGGGGCACCAGACGTCGTTGTCGTCGGTGTGGCACTCGCTCGATGACCGGCCATCGACGCGGCACCTGGAGGTGTTCTACGAAGGCGGGTATTTCGCGGCGGACCACGACTTCCTCGGGCCCATCCGGTTCCAGGGACGCAGCGGGCCGGTGCAGGAGATGGATGCGGACGAGGTTTTCGACCGTTATGTCGCGATTGCTGGCCTCGAGGGCGCGGAGATTGACCTGGCCCGGGCGGGGATGCTTGAGGACTACGCCTTCCTGCGATGCGTGCTCGAAGAACGGCCGGCGCACCCCGACTTCCGCACGGCGCTGGCCGCCCATGAAGTTGTGGATGCGTGCTACCGGAGCGCTCGGGGAGGCGGGGAAGTGCGCCTGCGCGAGGCATAGGGCAGGGCTATAGCTGGGGCCTGATCGCGTTTACCCGCCGATGGCCCTCAGGTATGATCCCGGGACACGCCGCGCCGGCGGGCCGACGGAAAGGCCCCGCGAGTGACGGCCCCACAGGAGCAACCAGCCCATGAGCAGCGACACCCTGAAGGACCTGTACCCGGTCGGTGAGGCCCCGCCACTCGGCCACGTGCCAGCGACGATGCATGCGCAGGTGATCCGCCAATCCCGCTTTGGGCAGCCGACCCAGGCGTTCCAGATGGAAGTAATCGAGACGCCGGAGATCGGCCCCGATGACGTGCTCGTGTACGTGATGGCGGCCGGCGTGAACTACAACAACGTCTGGGCGGGCCTGGGCACGCCGGTGGACGTCATTGCGGCGCGGCAGAAGGGCGGGGAAACGTGGGACCACCACATCGGGGGATCGGATGCCTCCGGGGTCGTGTGGAAGACGGGCGCGGCGGTGACCAACGTGAAGGTTGGCGATGAGGTGGTGGTGCACTGCGGCACGTGGGACGTCCACGCGCCAGAGGTGGTTGCGGGGCAGGACCCGATGTTCAGCCCGAGCTTTCGCATCTGGGGATATGAGACCACCTGGGGCTCATTCGCCCAGTTCACGAAGGTGCAGGCGCACCAGTGCATGCCCAAGGCGAAGCACCTGAACTGGGAGGAAGCGGCCGCACCGACGCTGGTCGGGTCGACCGCCTACCGGATGCTCTTTGGCTGGCCGCCGCACACGGTGCAGGAAGGCGATGTCGTGCTGGTCTGGGGCGGCGCGGGCGGCCTGGGGTCGATGGCGATTCAGCTGGCGGCGCAGGCGGGCGCGAAGCCCATCGCGGTGGTTTCGAGCGAATCGAAGTACGACTTCTGCAAGAAGCTTGGAGCGGTTGGCTGCATCAACCGGAAAGACTTCGACCACTGGGGCCGTCTGCCCCACTGGGAGAGCGAGGAAATGAACAAGTTCACCGTGGGCGCCCGCGCCTTCGGCAAGGCGATCTGGGACATCCTGGGTGAGCGCCGCGGGCCGCGGATCGTGTTCGAGCACCCCGGACAGGATACGGTGCCGACGTCGCAGTTTGTCTGCGAGACCGGCGGCATGGTGGTGATCTGCGCGGGGACGACGGGCTACAACGCCGATGTGGACCTGCGCTACCTGTGGATGCGCCAGAAGCGGCTGCAGGGTTCGCACTTCGCGAACGATGTGCAGTCGTACGCATTCAACAAGCTGGTGCAGGAGAAGAAGGTCGACCCGTGCCTTTCGCGGGTGTTCACGTTCGACCAGGTGGGTGACTGCCACCAGCTGATGTACGAAAACCGCCACCCGGATGGGAACATGGCCATCCTGGTCGGCGCCCCGCGCGAGGGGATGATGACGATCAGCTGACCAGGCTGAGCGAGGCGGGACACCCGGGGCGCCGGCCGCCGGCGGCGGAGAGGTTACTTTCCGCCAGCGGGGGCCGGCGCCTCTTCGTCATCCCGGCGGGAGGCGCGGCCGGGAGCAGCGGCAACCGGCTGGGCGTGCGATGCGAGCCTCCCGAAGGTGTAACCGGGCCGGAGCACTCCCATGACCAGAAGGAACGCGATCACCAGGATGCCCTGGGCAGCGAACATGGTCCGAACGCCCGCAGCATCGGCGAGCTGGCCGAGCGGCAGCGCCATCAGGGGCATCGCGCTGAAGGAGAGCATGTTGATGCTCATCACCCGGCCGTACATTTCCGGGCGGGCAGCGTCCATGGTGAGCGTGGAATTCACCGTCTGGTAGACCGTGAGTGAGAGCCCGAGCACCAGTGTGGCGCCGAGGGCGCCCGCGAAACCGAAGGCACTCGATCCGAGCGCGAGGCCGATCAACCCGGCGCCCCCGATGAGGCCGGAGACCCACTGGATCAGCGGCTTCCGATCGTAGGCGGTCAGGCTCGCGATACCCAGCGACGCCACCAGTGCACCCGCCCCTGAAACGGACTGGAGAAAGCCGTATTCACGCGCGGTCTTGCCAAGGTCTTCCTGGACAAATCCGGCGAGGAGGGTGACGTAGGGCATCACGAAGAACGCCACCATGAACATCATCACGTTGAGCATGCGGAGGTGGTGGTCGCGGGCGACGTAAGAGAGCCCCTCGCCGATTTCGTGCCACATGCTCTTGCGCCGCATGCCGGCCGGCATCCGCCCAATGCCGGATGGGACGGTGAGCATGGTGAGGACCGAGCAGGCATAGAGCCCGGTCTGGAGGAAGTAGACGGACTCGAGGTTCCATGCACCGGCGAGAGCGCCGGCAAGGGCAGGACCAAAGAGCCGCGTTGCGTTCATGGCGGAGTTCGACATCGCCATCGCCGCCATCAGGTTCTGGGGGCCGACGACCTGGGCCATGAGCGGCATCCGGGCAGGCATCCCGATGGCACTCGATGTGCCCCCGGCGAGCCCAAGGACGAACAGCCAGCCGATGGTGATGGTGCCGGTCACGAGCATTACCGCGTTGATGAGCGCAAGCACGCCGGTCACAACCTGGGACGAAAGCGTGAGGTTGCGCTTGTCGAAGCGGTCGGCGAGCGAGCCACCAATGAGGGCGAAGACGAACATGGGCAGGCCGAAGGACACCGAGATGAGTCCCATCGCCCCGTAGGAGCCGGTGAGCTCCCACGCCAGCAGGGCACGGGCGACCATCTGCATCTGCATGCCCGTGAAGGAAAAGAGCGAGGAAGTCCAGAGGTACCGGTAGGTCCGGTTTTCGAACACGGAAAGCGCGGCGCGAAAGGACGGCTTGTTCGCCTGCATCCCCGGGGGACCGGCCATACCGGCCGGGCGCATTTCGCTCACCGGAGGTACGGCCTGGCGACGGGGCGATGGCAGCACGTTTCGGAGCAGATGATCATTCGCACGATTCTAACGATTAGGGCAAGGCTACGCACCAGCAGGGCGCCTTTGGGGGCGGGCCTGGCATTTTGGTCAGAACGGGGTTCGCCCTAGCATGTGCGCGTGAGTCAAGGCGGCGCGGGCCAGCAGTCCGGCAGTTGGGGCAACCGGCTCATCGTCACCGCGATGGCATTCCTGCTTGCCGCGACACCGGTTGCCTTCTGGCAGCCGCTTTATGACGATTTCACTCTCCCAAAACAGTGCGTGGTGCTCACCGGGGCGGCCGTTCTGCTGACGGGGCTGGCCTGGTCGGGCCGGTGGCGCATACCAAACCGGATCATCGCGCTGAGCCTGGCGGCGTGGGCAGTCCTGGCGGTGGTGAGCACCACGACGGGGATCGACCCGCGGGGCAGCCTGCTCGGGTACTACCAGTACCGGCAGGGCATGGTGACCCAGCTCGCCTACGTGGCGGTTTTCGCGGGCGGATTCGCCCTCGCCGCGGCAGGGAGGGTGGGGGTCGTCGGCACGGCGGGGGCCGGACTGGCAGGCGTGCTTGCCTACACGCTCGTCCAGGCGTTCGGGCTCGACCCGTTCACCTGGTGGATCGACACCTCGGACCGGGCGATCGGCACCATCGGCAACGCGAACGAACTCGCGGCATTCGGCGTGATTACGATGGGGCTCGCAGCGTTTGTCCGTCCGGGGCGGATGAGGCTGGCCGCGGGAATGACCTGGGGTGCTGCCCTGTTCATCGCGATGGAGGCGGAGAGCCGGTCCGGACTCGCGGCGGTGCTTCTCTTCTTCGTCCTGCTTGCGCCGTCGCAATGGGCGGCGGGCCGAAGCCTGCGCGAACTCCGCGCGTTCGCGGCACCGGCGGCGTTGGGCCTGACTGCAGCCGCGGCCCTGTCCCTTGCCTCCGGAGGACTCGTGGGCGCCGCCGGCCGCGTCAGCGGGGAAACGACGAGCCAGGAGACGAGCGGCTCGACTCGCCTGGCGCTCTGGAGGGGTGCCGTGGCGGTGATCGCGACGGCGCCGCTGACGGGGACCGGCCCCGACGGGCTGTACCTGGCCTTCCCGCAAGAACGGCCGGCGGACCTCCCCGGCGCGTACGAGTCCTACGACCTGGTCGCCCAGAGCTCCCATAACATCCTGCTCGACAGTGCGGCGAACATGGGGCTCCCCGGGCTCCTGGCACTTCTCGCCATGACCGGTGCAACCGCCGCGGTTTCCGTGCGGGCCGTCCGCGGACGGAAGGAAGGGGACGGGCCGTGCTGGCCGGTAGCGTGGGCCGCGATGGGCGCCTACGGGGCACTTGCCCTGCTAAACCCAACCTCGCTGGCGGCCCACACGGTATTCCTCGCGATGCTGGGCGCAGCCGCGGGGGATGCACTCCGGGACCGGGCACCGGAGCCCCGGCCGAGCCGGGTGCTGGGGGCCATTTGCGGGACCGGTGCGGCAGCAGCCATCGTCTTCGCAGGCCTGCTGCTGGCTGCCGACCTCAAGGCCCAGGACGGCTGGGACCGGTATGCCCGAGGGGAGTTCGAGCGAAGCGCGCGCGCCTATCGCAACGCCGGGCGGCTTGCCCCCAGCGAGCGTTCGTACGCGGCACGCGAAACGAACGCGCTGGTGGCGGCGGTGTCGGTCGACGTGGGGAACGCAGCTGAGGCGGAGGAACGGCTGGTCGCGTTTGATGACCGGTTCGGCTTCGCCTCCGGCAATGCGTTTGACCTGGCGGCGGTGCTCATCGCCCGGGGGCGCCCCGAAAGCGAGATCGTGGCGGTAGTCGACCGTGCAGCGTCGCTGAACCCGCACGGCCGGTCGGTTGCGGGGTACGCCGCGCGGCTCCGCGTGGCCGCGCGACAGGGCGGGGTGTTGCGCTTTGATGCGCGGGACCGCTGGACGTACGTGGAGGTCTCCGGGGCCACGCCCGGGCCGGGGGCCGAGTAGAGGACTTCGACGGGCGGGCCCGAGGGCGGGATACTGGGCGCGTGCTCCTCATCATCGATGGCAACAACGTGGCATGGGCGGGCTTTCACGCTCTGCGTCGGCCGATGGGCGCCGACACGCCCGAGAAGAAAGCCCGCGCGGCGGTCCTCGGGCTTGTGCAGGGCGTGACGGGGCTCGCGGCGAGGGCCGGTGAGCCCCCTGATTCGAACAGGCGCAAGGCCGGGCAGGCGTCGATGTTCGACGGAAAACAGCGACGGCTCAGCGGGCTGGTGGTCGCATTCGACCAGGGACGACCGCTTCGGCGGCGAGGGATCTACCCCGCCTACCAGACCGGCCGGGAGGGCGACGCCGCGTTCGCCGAAAACGAGCAGTACGTGGTCGGCGCAATCGGCTGGTTCCTGGGCCTCGCGGCATCCATGCCGATCACGGTCCTGCGGGGCGAGAACACGGAGGCGGACGACCTGATCGCGGCGGCGGCGCTCCAGTCGGGCGAGACGGAGGTGCGGATCGCTTCGACGGACAAGGACTTCCTGCAGCTCGTCGATGGCCGGGTTTCGATCTACGCGACGGTGAAGAAGCTGGTGATCGACGAAGAGCATTTCGCCGGGGCGGCGTGCCCACGGGATGCGAACGGCGAACCGGTGGTGTTCCCGCGGGAGCGCTACCTGGACTACCGGGTGGCCAGCGGCGATGCGAGTGACGACCTGCCGGGGATCCCCGGAGTGGGGACGCTCACCGCGGCGCGGCTACTGGCGGCCGCGCCACTGGAGGCATACCTGGAGGAACCTTCGCGGGCGGGCGCCGTGCTTGGGCGGCGCAACGCCCGTCTGGAGGCGGCGTTCGCTACGGGCGCGGCCCGCGAGACCGTTGAGCGAAACCGGGCACTCATGGACCTGCGGCTGGCCGCGGGCGGGTACACCAGCCTGGAACCCTATGCGACCCCCGGCGCCTGGCGGGAAGCGGAATTCCGGGCTCGCGTGAGGGAGGAACGGGTCGCTGGGATTGACCTGGAAACAACGGTGCGGGCGTTCGAGGCGCTTGCGGCGGTCACGTAGCCACACCACGCGATACACTTTGCGAGTCCGGGGCGATTAGCTCAGCTGGTTAGAGCGCCTCGCTTACACCGAGGAGGCCGGGGGTTCGAGCCCCTCATCGCCCACCAGACCCGCGGCGGACGGGCGTTCAATCCATGAAGACCGTGACGTAGACCCAGACCCGGCCATCGCGGACGGCCGCGATGCCGACGCGCGTGAAGCGCCCTTCGAGGATGTTTGCGCGGTGTCCCGGACTGGCCATCAGGCCATCGAATGCCGCGCGGACGGTACGGGCTTCAGGGTAGTTGTTGCGGGCGAGGTTTTCACCGGCGAGGCCGTAAGTGATCCCGCGCGCGCCGAGTTCGGAAAACGCGCTTTCGCCGTCGGGCCCGTAGTGCGCGAAGTAGCCCTGTGTGACGAGGTTGCGGGCGCGGACCATCGCCACGTCGTCGAGGCCTGGATCGCGGGTCAGTTGGTCGCGGCCTTCACGCTTTCGGGCGGCGTTCATCGCATCGAGGAGGGCGGTGGCCTGCTCGGGGGCGGCCGCGACTTCGACGGGGGTCTCGATGCCGGCGGGGAGCGACTGGACGGGGTCGGCGGCGGGCGCGGTGACGGGGTGCGGCGGCGTTGCCTGGGCAGCCGCGGTGAGGGATACAGCGGTATCTGGGGGAGTGTCTCGAGGCTGGGCCGCGGACGGAACGGCGGCGGACGACGGCACAAGCGCGGGTGAACCTTCGGTGACAACTGTTGGAGAGGTGTTGGAGAGGACGGCGGATTGCGCGGGGAATGCCGACATTTGTGGTGCCAGCTGTTGCAGGCCAGCCGCCCCGGCAGTGAGTTGCGTGGCGGCGAGCCCGGCAATGGAGCAGAGCGCTCCAGTCGCGAGGAATGTGACAAACGGCCGCGGGTAGCGCATGCCCGGTTCTACGGCAATTTCTGCCGGGGCGCGTATCGGGGATGGCACCGATGGGGAGGGACGCCGTCATGCAGACCGCCAGCAGTCCGAGGGGGCCGGGACTTCCGCCGCCCGTCGGCTCGCACGTGGTGATTGTGTCGCAAGGGCTCGACCGGGCGCACGACCGGGCGCGGGGCCTCGAGGACTTCGGGTACCGGACCTACTCGTGTGGGGACCCGGCGACGGCCGCGGAGTTCGTGGATGACGCGCGGCCCGATGCGGTGGTCATCGACCTGGCGCGGGAGCTCGGTTTCCCGGGTGATGTGGTCGCCCGCATCCGCGATGTCTCAATGGCGCCAGTGGTGGTGGTTGCCTGCGCGGGGACGTTCGCCGAGATGCTCCGGTGCTACGAGGCCGGCGCTGATGATTACTGCCGGCCGCGCTGCCAGACCGAGGAGATCGACCTGCGGCTGAGAGCGATATTCCGGCGCGCAGAGATGGGATCGCCCGTGGGGCAGAGCCAGGGCGCGCGGGGCTGTATCCGGGTCGGCGAGATCGAGATCGATCCCGGCGCCCAGACGGTGCGGAAGAACGGGCGCGAAGTGGCGCTTTCACCGACCGAGTTCCGGCTGCTGGCGACGCTCGCGGAACATCCCGGCGAGGTGGTCCCGTCGCGCGCGCTGATCGCGCGGGTCTGGGGCAACCAGTACGCGGGCGAGACCCACTACCTGCGGCTGTACGTGCGGTACCTGCGCCAGAAGCTCGAGGACGAGCCGGCAAGCCCGCGCTACATCGTGAACCGCTGGGGCTCGGGGTACTCCCTGGAGGAACCGAAACGGGCGGCGGCGCGGGCCGGGTAGACGGGCGGACCCGGGCCAGCCAGAATCGGCTCTCAGTCACGAGGAGGAGCCGAATGTCCACACCCCACAGCATCCTGCGGAGCTCGATGCGTTCGATGCACGAGTTGCTGGACAAGGCCGTCGACGGAATGACGGCCGAGCAATTCAACTTCCGGCCGCAGGAGGGTGGCGTGAGCGCGTTCTTCAGCCTCTGGCACTACGTGCGCACGGAAGACAACATCATCAACTGGGTGGCCCAGCAGAAACCGACCGTATGGCTCGAGGGGGGATACGACCAGGCGTTCGCGCTGCCGCGAAACAGCCAGGGCACCGGGATGACGACCGAGGAGGCGAACGCCGTCCAGGTCCACGATGTGGAGAAGTGGCGCGAGTACCAGCAGAAGGTGTGGGCGGCGACCGACGCCTACCTGGGGGCGATGTCGCCGGAGGAGTTCGACGAGCGCAAGGTGACGATCAAGCCGCTGGGGCCAATGTCGCTGTGGAACGGGATTTACGGCGTGTGCCTGAGCCATGGGTACCGGCATGTGGGCGAAATCGAGTACGTGCGCGGCGTGCAGGGCCTTGGCGGCCTGACCATCTAGGCAGGGGGATCGTCGCGCCCCACCACGACGTACTCATCGATGCGGCGGAAGCCCATCTTGCGGTAGACGGGGAGCCCGAGGTCGGTCGCTTCGAGACAGGCGGCCCGGGCGCCGGCGGCGCGCCCGGCATCGATGGCGGCGGCGGTGAGCGCCGCGCCAAAGCCCTGGCCGCGGCACGACGGCGGGACATAGACATTGTGGACGCCAACCAGCTGGCCATGGACGACACCCATGGACCGGGCGACCGGAACGCCATCGCGGAGGCCGAGGTGCATTGAAACGCCCTCCATCTCGGAGGCGGTCGAGACCATGGCGAGTTGGAACTCCTGGTCCCCGTACTCCTCGATATCGGCCCTGCAGTAGAGGTCACGATCCTCGGCGGTCCGGACCTCGCGGATCTCGAGGGCGGGCGCACGGGGGAAACCGGGAGGAAGCGGGTCAAGGAGCATGACCGGCTCTCGCCACCAGAAGGAGAAGCCTTCGAGCATGGCTGCCGCGAGCAGCGCGGAATCGTCCTGAGCGCGGAGGTCCAGGCGGAGATTGAGGCCGCGGGCGGCAAACCAGTCGATCGCGCCACGGAGGGCCTGACGAGGGTTGGTAACCGGTTCGACCGCGACTGCGATGTTGAACTTCGAGACGCCGATCCCGGCATCGATACAGAAAAGCGGCCCGACCAGCTCGCTGTGTCCGCCGGGGCCAAGCCGGCCGATGCGGCCGAGCGCGTAGACATAGGCGGCATGCAGGTCAGGAGTCATCACGAGTTCGATCGTAGCGCCCGGGCAGGCGATGCGCGCCATGGGCAATAATGGAGCGGTCAATCATCGGAGGTGCGCCGTGGACCAGCCCAGGCAGGAATCGCTCGACAAGATGTGGAACTACGCGGAGAAGTTCGCCGAGAAGTCGGGGACCCACCTCCACCCCGATCGGTTTATCACCGAGGGAGTGGTGCTCGGCCTGGCATCGAACATCGACAACTTCGGCCGGCCGCTGTGCCCGTGCAACTTCTACCCGAGCAAGGACGAGGACGGGAAGTGGCCCGAGGGGCTGTACCTGCCTCGTGAGGAAGAGGTGAAGCGGCGGGACTGGATCTGCGCGTGCGATGAGATGCAGGTGTACAAGTACTGCCATTGCCTGCTCTTTGTGACCAAAGAGGGGCTGCCGATCACGGAGTACCTGCCCGAGGGTCACGAGGGGCGCGAGATCTACGGGCTGGTGGAAGACCCGACACCGGAGCAGGGGCGGGCGCTCTGGAAGGCGATGCAGAAGCAGAAGGAGCGGGAGCAGGGCTAACCGCCCCGGGGCGGCGGGATCGACAGCTGGGCGCGGCCTCCGTGAGAATCGTGAGATGCCAAACCCTCGCCTGGTCTCTTCCGAAACGGCGTATGCCGGCCACCTCTTCGACATTTCGCTCGATCGCATCGAGATGGACGGCGGCGTGCTCGCCTTGCGCGAGACGATCCGGCACCCGGGGGCCGTGTGCATGGTGCCGGTCACGGCCGATGGGCGGTTGCTGCTGGTCACACAGTACCGGCATGCGGCCGGACGGCGCCTGCTGGAGCTGCCGGCGGGGACGCTGGAACCTGGTGAAGAGCCGCTGGCCGCGGTCGCGCGGGAGCTGCAGGAGGAAGTTGGGCGCCGGCCGGGACGGATCGAGCCGCTGGGCGGTTTCTACGTCGCGCCGGGGTACACGACGGAGTACATCCACCTGTTCCTTTGCCGGGAGCTGGAGGAATCACAGCTCGACGGCGACGAGGATGAGGACATCGAAGTCGAGGAGCGGACACTCGCGGAGGCGCTTGCGGCGGTGGAATCGGGGGAGATCTGCGATGCCAAGTCGGTCATCGGGATCCTGCGGTGGGCACGGGCGGTCGAATCATCAAATCGATAGGTGCGCCAAGGTTCTATAGCTCGAATGGATAGCAACGCATTGATGGCCCCCGGAAGCGGTCGTAGGATTCCGCGTGGGGCAGCGGTATGGCGAAGCATGCCGCCCGTTTCGGGATAGGGCCCGCAGCACTGCCGTGAGGGCAGTACGTGCGCATGTGTCCATCCTGCGTCAGTCCAAGGAGGGTGGGATGGCCACAAGTTCAGCGACGCGCGGCCCGCGGCCGTTGCGGCAACGGCGGGTGCGCCCGCGATTCTGGGTCCTCGACTTCTACCGGTCGGCGATTGGGAAGAAGGCGGTGATGGCAGTCACCGGGATCATGCTGCTCGGGTTCGTCCTGGCGCACATGCTCGGCAACCTGCACATGTACCAGTCGCCCGAGGAGATGAACCACTACGGTGAGTATCTGCGGACGATCGGCGAGCCGATCCTGCCGCATTCGGGCGCGCTGTGGATACTGCGAGGCGCACTCATTGTTGCCTTCATCCTGCACATCCACGCGGCGGCTACGCTGACGCTGATGAACCGCCAATCACGGCCGGTGGGCTACAAGGGCGGGCGCAGCTATATGGCGGCGAACTACGCTGCGCGGACCATGCGCTGGAGCGGCATCATCGTGGGCCTCTACCTGGTGTTCCACCTGATGGACCTGACCCTCGGCGGCGGCGCAGCGAGTGACAGCTTCGAGAGCGGCCAGCCGTACGAGAACGTCGTGGCGAGCTTCGAGCGGACGCCGGTCGCCATCGTGTACATCGTGGCAAACGTGCTGCTCGGGCTACACATCTACCACGGTGCGTGGAGCCTGTTCCAATCACTGGGGCTGGCAAACCCGCGCTTCAACCACTGGCGGCGGGGGTTCGCGATGGTGTTCGCGGCCGTCATCGTCATGGGCAACGTCTCGTTCCCCATCGCAGTCATGACCGGATTGGTCGAGTAGGAGCCGCCAGATGACACTCGATTCCAGGATCCCGGCGGGCCCACTGGCGGAAAAGTGGAGCAACACCAAGTTCGAAACAAAGCTGGTCGCCCCGCAGAACCGGCGCAAGTTCGAGATCATCGTCGTTGGCACCGGGCTGGCGGGTGGCGCCGCGGCGGCCACGCTCGGCGAGATGGGCTACAACGTCAAAGTCTTCTGCTTCCAGGATAGCCCGCGGCGGGCGCACTCCATCGCCGCGCAGGGCGGTATCAACGCGGCGAAGAACTACAAGAACGACGGCGACAGCGTGCACCGGCTCTTCTACGACACGATCAAGGGCGGCGGGGGCAGACGGGCCAGCAACTCCTGCTCGGCGCGTACCAGGCGCTCGAACGGCAGATCGACGCGGGGACCGTGAAGATGTACGCCCGGCACGAGATGCTGGAACTCGTGGTCGAAGACGGCCGCGCGGTCGGGATCATCACGCGGGACCTGGTCTCGGGAGAAATCGAGCGGCACTCGGCCCACGCGGTGGTGCTGGGGACGGGCGGCTACGGCAACGTGTTCTACCTTTCGACCAACGCCAAGGGCAGCAACGTGACAGCGGCCTGGCGCGCGCACCGCAAGGGCGCGTACTTCGCCAACCCGTGCTACACGCAGATCCACCCCACATGCATCCCGGTGAGCGGTGATTACCAGTCGAAGCTGACGCTGATGAGCGAGTCACTCCGGAACGACGGGCGAATCTGGGTGCCGAAGGACAAGGACGACAAGCGCGCCCCGAACCAGATCCCGGAGGCCGAGCGGGACTACTACCTCGAGCGCATCTACCCGTCGTTCGCGAACCTGGTCCCGCGCGACGTTGCCTCGCGGGCAGCCAAGCGGATGGTTGACGACGGCTACGGCGTGGGGCCGCTGAAGAACGGGGTATACCTCGACTTCAAGACGGCGATCGAGCGACTCGGGCGAAATGTCATCGAACAGCGTTACGGCAACCTGTTCGATATGTACGCGAACATCAGCGGCGAAGACCCGTACCAGGTGCCGATGCGCATCTACCCGGCGGTGCACTACACCATGGGCGGGCTCTGGGTGGATTACAACCTGATGTCGAACCTCCCGGGGTTGTTCGTGGTCGGCGAGGCGAACTTTTCGGACCACGGGGCCAACCGGCTGGGCGCCTCGGCGCTCATGCAGGGGCTGGCAGACGGCTACTTCATCCTGCCGACAACGATTGCGGGCGAACTCGCGAACCACCTGAACACGCCTGTTCCTTCGACCGACTCGCCGGCCTTCAGGGAGGCTGAGGATGCGGTGCGGGAACGGACGAACAAGCTCCTCGGGATCAAGGGGAGCCGCTCGGTCGACTCGTTCCACAAAGAGCTCGGGAAGCTGATGTGGGAGTACTGCGGGATGGCCCGCAACGCCGCGGGGCTGAAGCACGCGCGCGAGGCGATCGGGAAGCTCCGCGAGGAGTTCTGGCGGGACGTGAAGGTGCTCGGTGAAGGCGAATCGTTCAACCAGTCGCTGGAGAAGGCCGGCCGCGTGGCGGACTTCTTCGAGCTGGCCGAGCTGATGTGCCAGGACGCGCTGGAGCGCGAAGAATCGTGCGGCGGGCACTTCCGGGAAGAGCACCAGACGCCCGAAGGGGAAGCCCAGCGCGACGACGACAACTTCGCCTACGTGGCCGCCTGGGAGTTCAACGGTCCGGGCAGGGAAGCAACGCTACACAAGGAAGAGCTGGTCTTCGAAAACGTGCACCTGGCGCAGAGGAGCTACAAATGAGCTTGAACCTCACCCTCAAGGTCTGGCGCCAGAAAGGCCCATCGGACCGCGGCGACTTCGAAACGTACGAGGCGCGGGAGATCGACGAGGACATGTCGTTCCTCGAAATGCTGGACGTGGTCAACGAACGGCTGATCAGCGAGAACAAGGAGCCGATCGCCTTCGACCATGACTGCCGTGAAGGGATCTGCGGCTCGTGCGGGATGGTCATCAACGGCGTGCCGCACGGGCTGAAGCAGCTGACGACCACCTGCCAGCTGCACATGCGGAACTTCACCACCGGCCAGACCGTGGTGGTGGAGCCGTGGCGGGCAGCGGCATTCCCGGTGATCAAGGACCTGGTGGTAGACCGTTCGGCGTTCGACCGGATCATCCAGGCAGGCGGCTACATCACGGCTCCGACGGGGGCGGGCCAGGACGCGAACGAGATGCTCATTCCAAAGCCGGTGGCGGATGCTGCATTCGATGCGGCGGCGTGCATCGGCTGTGGGGCGTGCGTGGCGGGGTGCCCGAACGGCGCGGCGCAGCTGTTCACCTCAGCCAAGCTGGCGCACCTGAACCTTCTCCCGCAGGGCCAGCCCGAGCGCTGGAGCCGGACCATTGCGATGGTCGACACGATGGAGGAGTACTTCGGAAGTTGCACGAACTACGGCGAGTGCGAGGCCGTGTGCCCGAAGGGGATCTCGATCGATTTCATCGCGCGGATGAACCGGGACTACCTGAAGGCGAAGTTCAAGGACCCGCGGAGCACGACGAAGGTCGACACGAGCGAAGCGGGCTAACAAAGACCCGGCGGG
>CAZRUZ010000001.1:18492-56824 GCA_964603275.1 uncultured Anaerolineaceae bacterium
GTCCCCTCCGTGACCGTCGGGGCTCGCTCGTGGGTGGTTGGTGGTGGCGAGGCGGCCGGAGCGTCACCGGCCGAGGCGCGCCTTTACGTCGGCGAAGTCCGGGTCCTGGTCGTAGATGGCCTGGTAGTCCTGGCGGGCGCGGCCCGGCTGGCCCATCTCTTCGTAGACGCGTCCCCGGTGGTAGCGGGCCGAGTGGAGGACCGGGGCGCTCCGGGAGCGCGACTTGAGCGCTTCGCGCAGGGCAACGAGCGACTCATCGTATCGGCCAAGGGCGCCGAGAGCGGCCCCGCGGTAGCTCAGTGTCAGTGCGGAGAGGTCGCTGGTATTCGTGACACTCTCGGTAACGCGGACCGCGTCGTCCCAGCGGCCGACCGAAGCATACAGCTCGGCGAGGGACACCCGTGCCAGCGGTTGGGACAACCCGGCTTCGGCGAGGCCCTCGACCAGGTCGGCCGCTTCATCCAGACGGCCCGCGCGCTGATAGAGCTCGGCGAGCAGCAGGGCGGCGCCCGCGTTGTCGAACGGCAGGAGGGTATCGATGCCGGGGACGAGGCGGAAGTCGATGTGGAAGTCGAGCTTCTCCATGTACCGCTGCATCAACGTGTCGGGGAGGTCGGTCTCACTGGCGATGATGCGCTCGAGCGGGGTTACCGCCTCGGCCTCGCGCCCGAGCTCCACCAGCGCGCAGGCGAGAAGCAGGTCATCGGCATCGTGGCGGCGGTCGCTGGCGGTGGTGTCTTCGAGGTGGCGGGCGGCATCGGCCCAGTCGCCCGCAGCGGCGGCAACTACGGCTTTGCGGAAGGACTCCTCGACAGCGGACGCCATGAAGCCCGGCTTCGGAACCAGCATCTCGGCCTGTGCCCGGGACACGGGGAGCGTTGTGCGGGCGGGTGCGGCAGGCGCTTCTCGCACGCGAGAGGCTGTCCGGGCGGTCGTGGTCTTCGCCTTTGTTGCCGCCTTGGTCCGGGATCTGGAGGTGGTGGTGGTGGAGCGCTTGCTGGTCGACCGCGATCGTGACGTCGAACGCGAGCGGGTGGAGCCGCCACTCGAGTCTTTGTAGCTGATCCCTGTGCCGGGGATGTTGATCGAGGTGGTGCGGCGGCCGCTGGTGGAGACGTTGTAGCGGTAGCCGGAGCCGCCAACGGAGATGCTGGCGGACTTCTTGCCGAGATTCAGGCGGATCCCCGGGCCGAGCGTGATCGACTTACGAAATGACCAGGGCATCAGGACGAGACCTCGATGCTGACTTTGATGGCGCCCATCCGCTTGTCCAGCGCGCGGGCGAACGCTTCGTTGGCCTGGTCCAGGGGGAAGCTGTGCGTCTGCAGCTCGGCCAGCTTTCCGGCGTGCCGCTCGAGCATGGCGACGGCGTCGCCGAACTCGGAGCGCCCCGACTCGTGGCCGTACAGGACGGAGCCAAGCAGGCGGACTTCCTGGTTCACGAGCTTCCGCGCGGAAACCGGCACATCGGCGGTGAAGAGCCCGAGGGCGAGGACGGTTCCGCCGGGGCGGACGACACTGACGGCCTCGGCGAGGGTTGTGGCGTTGCCACCGACCGTCTCGATCACGAGATCGACCGGGTTGGCGCGGGCCCAGGCCCGGAGTTCCGGGGAGCCGGGGAGATGGACCGCGCTCGCGCCGAAGGAAAGCGCCATGAGGTGCTGGTGGGGATAGCGCGCGGTGATCGCCACCTCGGCTGCTGTCTCGTCCGCCGCGAGCAAGCTCACGAGTCCGATCGCGCCGGCGCCAAGCACGAGGACGCGCAAACCGGGCTCGGCGGCGGCGCGATTGAGCGCGCGGACAGCTACCGCCAGCGGCTCAGCAAGAGCGCCGACGGACGGCGACACCCCGGCCGGCAGAGGGAAGACGTTGGCCGCGGGGACCGCGATGTACTCCTGAAGGCCTCCGGGGCGGGAAATCCCGAGCATCCCGAGGTCGGGACAGACCGGGGTCTGGCCACGACGGCAGGCCGGGCAAGCTCCACAGGGGATGGTCGGCTGGACTGCCACCGGAGTGCCCGGAGTGAACCCGTCGCCGGATTCCACCACGCCCGCGATCTCGTGGCCGGGGACCATCCCTGGGATGCCGCGGAACTGGCCCCGGTAGAAGTGCAGGTCGGACCCGCAGATCCCGGCGGAGGTGACGCGGACGAGAACTTCGCCAGCGGCGGGCACGGGCCGGGGCAGATCGATAATGTCGAGAGTGTTGTCGTCGTTCCAGGCTGCTGCGCGCATCGGCCACCATGGTACCCGGAAGCGGCGGTGCTGACTCGCCGGAGCAGGCCGGGAACCGTACGCTCTTCCCGTGGGACACCGTAAGAACCGGAAACGCGAGCGGCGGCAGGAACAGCAGGTTGAGCAGCGCTGGCGGCATCAGCCGGTGGTGACCGAAGAGGACTTCCTGCAGCCCGAGCCGTTCTCGCTGCTGGGCATGCCAGGAATGCGAGAGATGGCCGGTGCCCGGGCGCCGGCGGTGCGGGCCTGTGGGGGGTGCCGCGAATTCGTTGAGGATCACGAGGGAGGGAGGGGTACGTGCCTGCATCCAGGGAGCGGGATTCTGAATCCCTGGAACGACACAGCGGCGTGCGATTTCTTTGCGAGCGGCCGCGCGATGCGGCGGTACTGAGTCGCAGCAACCGGCAAGCCAGGGCGGGGCGCGAATCTGGGCATGACAATAATCAACCGTGCGGTGGCATACAATATCTGGTAGGGCACCCCTTGACGGGCCACAAGATATTGATCCATACTCGGCCCCGCACCTCAGAAATTGCTAAGGTGCCTAGACGCATCAAGGATTTTTACGTCAACCGTGCGCTGCCCATACTGCCACTTCCGCGACTCCAAGGTGACCGACTCCCGGGCGAACGACGACGGGATCAGGCGGCGGCGGCAGTGCATCGCCTGCGGCGAGCGCTTCACCACGGTTGAGACGGTCCAGCTTTCGGCCGTCCAGCTGGTGAAGAAGGATGGCCGGCGCGAGGACTTCAACCGCGAAAAGCTCCTGCGGGGGCTGCGGGCGGCGTGCTCGAAGCGGAACATCTCGGTGGCTCAACTCGAGGCGATCGTCGCGGACATCGAAGCGCGGATCATCGCCGACGGGCGGCCAGAGGTGCCATCACAGGTTGTGGGAGAACTTGCGATGGATGCCCTGCGGCGCCTGGACCACATCGCCTACATCCGCTTCGCCTCGGTGTACCGCGCGTTCACCGACATCGAATCGTTGAAAGAGGCGGTGGAGGCCCTGGAAGAGGGGCGAGTGCAGACGGTGGAAGAACGGAACCTCCAGCTCGCGCTGCCTGATGTGCAGGAAGAACCGCGCGGCCCGCGGTTGCTCCAGGACGTGGAGAGCCGCCACTTCGCGGAGTCGGTGAGTTAGCCATGAAGATCTGGGAAGTGCACGCGATCTCGACGAACGGCGCGATCCGCACGACCGCCGACGGCGACGCGGACCTGGCCGGGCTGGTGCTTTCGGAAAAGGCGTATCTGCTGATGGTGCGCGACTTCCGGCCGGCGCAGATCGTGCGCCTCGTCGATGAACGGGGGCCGCACGCCGCGGCCGATGCCCTGATCGCGCACTTCGCGCAGACACAGCCCGATACCACCGGACGGTCGCTCGTGCGGGGCCGCTCACGAATGGGCGACCCGGTCATCCAGCGTTCAGATGAAGTCGCCGCACTGGTCACACCGGGACGGGTCTCTCCGGGAGACCACTAGCCAATCAGAACCTTTGTTCGTATCATCACCAGTCCCGCACCCGCCGCGGGACGTCAGAAAATGGGAGGCAGGCCAATGGTCACGACAGCATCGGAAGGACTCGGACTCGGGAACGGAGACTTCGACCCGGCGGATCTTTCAGAAAACGCAAAGGTCGTGATCGACCGGCGGATCGCCAGGCGAAACGACAGCGGCGACGCAGTCGAGACGCCGGACCAGGTGTTCCGCCGGGTGGCGCGGAACCTGGCCGAAGCCGAGCTCCGCTTTGGTGGGGCCGAGGGTGACCGGGCGGCCGCCGAGGAGAGCTTCTACCGCCTGATGGCCTCGCTCGACTTCCTGCCGAACTCGCCGACCCTGGTCAACGCGGGGCGCGAGCTTCAGCAGCTTTCTGCGTGCTTCGTGCTGCCCGTCGAGGATTCAATCGAGGGCATCTTCGAGGCGATCAAGAATACGGCGATGATCCACAAGTCGGGCGGCGGGACCGGGTTCTCGTTTTCGCGGTTGCGGCCCGCGAATGACCGCGTCCAATCGACCATGGGCGTGGCGAGCGGGCCGGTTTCGTTCATGAAGGTGTTCGATTCGGCGACGGAAGCGATCAAGCAGGGCGGGACGCGACGTGGCGCGAACATGGGCATCTTGCGGGTGGACCACCCCGACATCGATGAGTTCATCACGATGAAGGCTGACATGACCACGCTCCAGAACTTCAACATCAGCGTGGCCGTGACCGATGCATTCATGAAGGCGGTCGAAGCGGGGACGACCTATGACATCGTCAACCCCGTCACCGGCCACGTGGTGGACAAGCGCGATGCGCGCGAAGTGTGGGAGAAGATGTTCGCCAACGCCTGGAAGAACGGCGACCCGGGCGTCATCTTCATCGACCGGATCAACGGCGGGCGGGGCAACCCGGTGCCGAAGCGCGGGCCGGTCGAATCGACCAACCCGTGCGGGGAGCAGCCGCTGTACCCGTTCGACTCGTGCAACCTCGGATCGCTGAACCTGCAGCACTTCACCCGCGGCGAGGATGGCGCCAAGGAAGTGGACTACGAGCGATTGGGCACAGTGGTCCGGCGGACGGTGCACATGCTCGACAACGTGATCGAGATGAACCACTACCCGATCCCGGAGATCGCGGAAACCTCGCACGCCATCCGGCGCATTGGGCTGGGCGTGATGGGTTGGGCGGACTTACTTATCGACCTGCGCATCGCGTACAACTCGGAAGAGGCGCTGGGGCTGGCGCGCGAGGTGATGTCGTTCATCCAGCGCGAAGCGGATGCGGCTTCGCAGCAGCTCGCGCAGGTGCGCGGCAGCTTCCCCGACTGGGACGACTCCATCTACGGGCCGAGCGGCGCGGAGGGCCCGCGGCCGATGCGCAATTCGACGCGCACAACGATCGCCCCGACGGGGACGCTGAGCATCATCGCGAACTGCTCAGGCGGGATCGAGCCGGTGTTCTCGCTGGCATTCATCCGCTCGCACTACCTGGACAAGGACGACCCGACGAAGCGGACCGAGCTGGCCGAGGTGAACGAGCAGTTCGAGGCTGTGGCGAAGGCGGAGGGCTTCTACAGCGACGAGCTGATCCGCTTCCTCGCCGAGGGTGGGCACCTGGCCGAACGGGCGGAGGTCCCCCAGTGGGTGAAGGACGCGTTCGTGACGGCGCACGATATCGCGCCCGAGTGGCACGTGCGGATGCAGGCCGCGTTCCAGGAGTTCACGGACAACGCGGTCTCGAAGACGATCAACTTCCCGAACGTGGCGACGGTCGATGATGTGCGGACCGCGTATGAGCTGGCCTACCGGTCGGGCTGCAACGGCATCACGATCTACCGCGATGGTTCGCGGGATCTGCAGGTGCTGAAGCATGCCGAGAAGAGCGAGGGAGAGAAGGCGATCGAGGCCGCCCAGGCAATCGTCACGGGCGCACATGGGCCGGTGCGCCGCAAACTCCCCGATGAGCGGATGGCGATCACGCACAAGTTCCGCGTCGGCGAGCAGGAAGGCTATATGACGGTCGGCCTGTTCGACGATGGGACGCCGGGCGAGGTGTTCATCAACGTGAACAAGCAGGGCTCGACGGTCTCGGGCCTGATGGACACGGTGGCGATGCTGACCAGCTACGCGCTGCAGTACGGGGTGCCCATCGCGGAGCTGGCGGCGAAGCTGAAGAACAGCCGCTTCGAGCCCAGCGGCCCGACCAGCAACCGGCAGATCCCGATCGCGACGAGCATTGTGGACTACGTGTTCCGCTGGCTCGAGCTGAAGTTCGATGGGGGCAACGCGGCATTCCAGCCAACGCTCATCCCGGCGGACCAGGTGGCGGAGAGCACGAACCCGAGTGTGGCGGCCAGCAAGCACAGCGACGCGGTCGCGAGCGGCGTGGGCTGCCCGGACTGCGGGGCGGTGCTGTACTACGCGGAGGGTTGCCTGATCTGCCACAACTGCTTCTACAACAAGTGCGGGTGAGGTAGGGGACAGGAGTTCTCATGCTCACCCGGCTGCACATCCGCAGATTCAAGCAATTCGATGATGTAGACATTGAGTTGGGTTCCCCTGTGGTCTTCATCGGCCCTAATAACTCGGGGAAAACGACCGCGCTCCAGGCCCTGGCGCTCTGGGACATCGGGTTACGGCGCTGGGCCGAGAAGAGGGCTGGTCGTCAAGCCGAAAAGCGCCCCGGAGTGGCAATAAACCGCAGAGACCTAATAGCCGTTCCCGTACCAGACTCTAATCTGCTGTGGCAGGGCTTACACGTTCGAGATGTGAACCGCCGCAATGGGAAGCAGGAAACCACGAACATCCGCATCGAGATCGAGGTGTCGGGTGTTTCGGGCGGAAAGGAATGGCAGTGCGGGCTTGAGTTCGACTATGCAAATGATGAGTCTTTCTATTGTCGTCCGCTCCGCTCGTCGCCGGACGGTGTAGCCCGGCACCCTATCCCTGACGCAGCTCACAGAGTTACGATGGCGTTCCTGCCTCCGATGTCTGGTCTCGCGGCAACAGAAACACGTCTTGAGCCAGGTGCCATCAACGTTCGTATCGGCGAGGGTCGGACGGCAGAAGTTCTACGCAATCTGGCGTATCAAGTTTTCACCGGCGCAGATGGCCCAGAGCGGTGGCAGAGCGTGGTCGAGGAGATACGATCATTGTTTGGCGTCGTTCTCGATGCACCTCAGTACTTGTCCGAGCGCGGTGAAATCTCCATGTCGTATAAAGATAGATCTGGCGTCCGGCTGGATCTTTCATCTTCGGGACGCGGGCTGCAACAGACATTGCTGCTCTTGGCCCACCTTGAAGTCAACCCGGGAGCCGTGCTCCTCCTTGACGAACCTGATGCCCATCTCGAAATCCTCAGACAACGCGAAGTGTATTCGCTGTTGACTCGCCGGGCGGAAAAGCAGGGGTGCCAGATAGTGGCTGCCAGCCACTCAGAGGTCGTTCTCAATGAAGCGGCGGACAAAGACGTTGTGGTCTCGTTCGTCGGGAGGCCACATAGAATCGACGACCGTGGTAGCCAGACGGCGAAGGCGCTGAAGGAGATCGGTTTCGACCAGTTTTACCAAGCGGAACAAAAAGGGTGGGTTCTCTATCTGGAAGGTTCGACGGATCTTGCCATGCTCCAGGCCTTCGCATCCGTCTTGGGCCATCGCGCCCAAGGCGCGCTTGCGCAGCCATTCGTCAAGTACGTCCAGAACCAGCCGAAACTCGCGCAGGACCACTTCTACGGATTGCGCGAGGGCAAGCCCGACCTTGTGGGCTTTGCCCTGTTTGACCGGCGAGACCCGGCGCCCAACTCCACCACCGATCTTGCGGCGAGGTGCTGGTCACGTCGCGAGATAGAGAACTATCTCGCTCTACCTGGGGTGCTGTCCCGCTGGGCGCAGGCGGCTGCGCGGCAGCAAGCGGATGGACCACTCTGGGAGGCACAGCTGTCGAACCTCTGGGGCGAAACCATGAACACCGTCGTTCAGGAGGTCTCGGCAGCCTTGGCGACTCTCGGTAAGGGCGTACCTGAGTCGCCAGACATTAAGGCCACGGACGAATTCCTGGACCCGGTGTTCAAACAATTCTTCGAGCGACTCCAGCTTCCAAATCTGATCCGGAAGTCCGACTACCATGTCCTCGCTGCCCACCTCGAACCCACTGAGATCGACCCGGAGGTCGCTGCGGCCTTGGATGCGATCGCGGATACGGCGGAACGGGCGCGACACTCGGAATCGTAGACTCGGACACCGCCCGGCCCCACCACTCGCTCCTGGCTGCACTCTCCCCATGAGCACACTGGCCCGGCTCTTTCGCCAGCACCGCTGGGCGAACCTGGTGCTTGTGGACGCCATCGCAGCGTTGCCCGCGGATGTGCTGGGGCTGTCCCTGCCCGGGACGTACGGGGCGGTTCACCAGACGCTGGCTCACATGGTTGAGGGCGAGGAGCGGTACCTCGCGGCAGGCATGCCCTGACTCTTCACCTGAGTGCCGGGCGGGTACACTGAGGGCATGGGCTTCTATTACGGCCAGAACACCCCACCCCAGGACGAGCCGCCTCCGGGTTCGTGGCGGGAGACGTTCCAGATCATCCTGATTGTCTTCCGGGCGCTCGCGCTGCCGCTCGGCTTCCTCTTCGGGTTCGTGTTCACGATGTTCGCCCTCTTCTGGCTGTTCGTGATCAATGGCTGGCTTGGCCTGGGCGGACTCGCAGTCATTGCGGCGGTGCTGGTCGCGCGCGGGGTATGGGAAGCGAAACACCCGCCCGACCTCGGGTGAGCGCCCCGGTGGCAGGCGCAAACATCGAGCAGCGGCTGGCGGCGGTACGCGCGCGCATCGCCGGGGCATGCGGGCGGTCCGGGCGGGAGCCGGCCGAGGTCACACTCGTCGCGGTGACCAAGACCTGGCCTGCCGGGACCGTGCTTGCGGCGCTGGCTGCGGGACTCACGGACTTCGGGGAGAACCGCGTGCAGGAAGGCGTGGCCAAGGTCGCGGAGGTTGCGCTCCAGCTCGGCGCGGCGCCGTTGCCTCGCTGGCATCTGGTCGGCCACCTCCAGACGAACAAGGTCCGGGCGGCGCTGGGCACGTTTGCTATACTCCACGCTGTCGATTCGGAGCGGCTCCTCCGGGCGATTGATGCAGCAGCGAGCCAGCCTGTCCCCGTCATGATCGAAGTGAATATCGCCGCGGAACCGACGAAGTTCGGCATTGCACCGGAGCAGCTGCCGGGGTTGCTGGACGCCGCACGCGGGTTGCCGAACATCAAAGTACGGGGGCTGATGACGGTCGCACCGCGCGTACCGGAGCCCGAGCAGGCGCGCCCGGCGTTCCGGGCTCTCCGCGAACTGGCCCGGCGGCACGGACTGAAGGAGCTCTCCATGGGCATGACCGAGGACTTCGAGGTGGCCATTGAAGAAGGTGCGACCCACATCCGCGTAGGCCGCGCGCTGTTCGGGGAGCGCCCGTGAAGGTGGCGATTGTCGGCGGCGGCGTCATGGGCGAAGCCATCCTCTCAGCCGCGCTCGCCGAGGGAGTGATGGCCGCCGGGGATGTCTGCGTCTGCGAGGTGGTGCAGAGCCGGCGGGAGGAGCTCGCGCGGCGCTACGGGGTGGCCGTAGCAGCGGACGCCGGTGAGGCAACGGGCGCCGCGGATCTGGTGATTCTCTCCGTGAAGCCACAGGATGCGAAATCGGTGCGGGGCGGGCTCAGGCCCGGGGCGTTGCTCGTCTCCGTGATGGCGGGCGTCAAGATCGAGACGCTCGCGCGGGACTTCGGGCATGATCGCGTGGTGCGGGTGATGCCCAACACGCCGGTTGCCGCCCGCGCAGGGATGAGTGCATGGACGGCAACGCCGGCGGTGACCGAGGAGCAACAGGCGCTGGTGCGGCGGCTGCTCGGCGCCCTGGGGCGCGAGCTTCATGTCGCGGATGAGAAGAAGATCGACATGGCAACGGCGGTGAGCGGCAGTGGGCCCGCCTACGTCTACCTGTTCATCGAAGCGATGGTGGAAGGGGCAGTGGCGATCGGGCTCCCGCGAGCGCAGGCAGAGGAACTCGTCCTGCAGACCGTGTACGGGGCGGCGGTGCATGCGAGGGAGTCGGGCAAGACGGCGGCGGATCTCCGGGCGATGGTGACCTCGCCGGCCGGGACCACGGCTGCAGCGCTGCGCGAGATGGAGAAGGGCGCGTTGCGGGCAACGGTCGGCGAAGCTATCCGGGCGGCGCACCAGCGCGCGATCGAGCTGGGGAACGGCTGATGAACGACCAGATCGCGACCATGTTCGTGGCGTTTCTGTACTTGCTGATCGGCGCCGTCCTGGTGCGGTCGCTGATGAGCTGGTTCCCGATCGACCGGAACAACCAGTTCGCGCGGATGCTCGACACGATTACGGAACCTCTGCTGGACCCAGTGCGCCGGTTGCTCCCGCGGACCGGGATGATCGATTTCTCGGCGATGATTGTGATCATCGTGCTGTACCTGATGATCTCGGTGGTGCGGACCGCGGCCGAGCGGTGAACTTCCGCCATCTTTCGGCCGATCTGATATTCTGGGCGTTACTAACTCCCCCTCCTGGAGACCGGCCATCAACCCGTACGTCGCCCAGCTGACCTATACGTGGCTGAACCTGCTGACGTGGGCGATCATCGCGCGGTCGCTGTTGAGCTGGTTCCCGGTCGACCAGACGAGCACCGTCTACCAGATGCTGCTGCGCGTGACGGACCCGTTGATCGAGCCGTTCCGACGGATCATGCCGAACACGGGCATGATCGACATGAGCCCGATGATGGCCATTATCGGGTTGCTGGCGCTCCAGACCCTGCTCGGCCTGCTCGTCGCGCCGGCGTGAGCGGCCAGCCGGGACCGGCACCACAGACTTCACCCGGCCCCATCATTTCCGCCCGGGATGTCGTGCGGACCTACGGTGAACGGCGGGCGCTTGATGGACTCACCGTCGACGTGCCCGCGGGCGGGGTTTTCGGGCTGCTCGGGCCCAACGGGAGCGGTAAGAGCACGTTCATGGCCCTGGTCGCGGGGATGGATACGCCCGAACTGGGTGAACTCCAGGTGATGGGACGGGCCCCGGCCCGGGCACTGCGAGCACGGCTGGGGACGGTCTTCCAGGAGAACTGCGCCGACCCCACGATGCGCGTCGGAGAGTACCTGCGCTTCGCCGGCCAGCTGTTCGGCCTGCGGGGCCCGGGCCTGCACGAGCGCGCCTCCGGTCTCCTGGAGCGTTTCGGGTTGGCCGCGCGCGGGGACGACCCTGTCTCGACGCTTTCCGGCGGAATGCGGCGCCGGCTCGAGGTTGCCCGGGCACTCCTGCACCGCCCAGAGCTGATCTTGCTCGACGAACCGACGACAGGCGTCGACCCGGACGAGCGGCGAATCCTGTGGGAGACACTGGCAGGCTGCCGGGCGGGGGCGACCATCCTTCTCGCGACAAACGACCTTTCGGAGGCTGATGCGGTGTGCGACCGGGTGGCCTTCATCCAGGACGGGCGCACGATCGCAACGGGGACCCCGGAGGATTTGAAACGCGGGCTGCGGCGCGATTCGATCCGGATCACCTGGCCGGGCGCGTCCGCGGAGGACCTGCGAACGGTGGCGGAGTGGCCCGGCAGCGGTGCGGTGCTGCGCGACGGCGACGTGGTCCATGTCACCGCCGATGACGGTGCGACGCTCATCCCCCGGGTGTTCGCGCTTGCGGGATCCGCAATCCGGGGGGTGCGCATCGAGTCATCGACACTCGAAGACGCGTATTTCCAGTACATCCGGCGGCGCGAGGGGGCGCCGGAGTGAGCCCACTGAGCACCGCCCTGGTGATTGCCCGGCGCGAACTCCTAACGGTGGCCAGGTCGCGCTCGCAGCTGTACTCATCGATGCTGACGCCGCTGCTGTTCCTGGTCTTCCTTGGCACCGGGGTCTCGCGGGGCCTCGAGCCTTCCCGCCTGACGGGAGGGGACTTCACGGCGTACCTGGTCGCGGGGACCGTGGTGATGACTTCGGTGTTTTCTTCAACGTTCTCGAGCGCCTCGTACTTCCGCGACCGGGACAACGGCGTGCTGCGGTTGCTGCTTTCGACGCCGCACCATCCGCGCGTCTTCCTGCTGGGGAAGTCGCTCGCGAGCCTTGCCATCGGCGGTGCGCAGGCGCTCGTTGTCCTCGCGGTCGCGGCCCCGTTCGTCGAATTCGAATGGCAGTACGGCGTGGTTGCGGGGGCGGGAGTGGCCGTCGCGACAGTCGTGCTGCTGAACCTCATGCTCACGGGGATCGCGCAGGTCTTTGCCTCCCGGATCCAGTCGATGCAGGGATTCCACCTGCTGATGAACCTGGCGCTCTTCCCGTTGTTGTTCTTTTCGGGGGCGTTCTTCCCGCTCGATGGGCTCCCGTTGTGGTTGCGCGCCCTGGCGCTGGTGAACCCGCTGACTTACGCCGTGGATGCGCTCCAACTCGCGGCATATGCACCTTCAGGCGAGGGCTTCATTGGGCTGCCGGCCGACTTTGTGGTGCTGTGTGCGGGGGGTGTTGCGGTGTATTCCCTGGGGTTGGCGCGGGTCCCGAGGCTCACGCACTCGGGCCAGTAGGCAACACGACGCCGCTGACGCCGAGGACCTCATCCGGACGGCCGTAATCATCCTGGAGGCGATGCGTGATCCCGGTCTCAGGAGTCGAGACCTCGAGGATGTCACAATCGGTGATGCCCACCAGCCGGTGTTTGCGGCCCGCCTGACAGGTGTAGCCCGCCCCGGGCTCGAGTTCGAAGCTGGCCATCTCTCCACGCTCGTCTTCCAGCGTGACCAGGACGCGCCCCGAAAGGAGCAGCCACGTTTCCGTCTTGGCATCGTGGACCTGAAGCGAGAGCCGGGCGGAGGCGTTGATGTGGATGACTTTCCCGGCGTACGGGAGGCCGGGCTCAGTCCAGACCAGTTCGTAACCCCAGGGTTTTTCGACACGCCGGGCGTATGGTTCCACGAGGGGTGCAGCTCCTGCGCTGGTTCCGGCGCGGCCGGTGATGGTGGCTAATGGTCGCAGGTTTCTTGCGAAGGCGCAGCCAGAGAAGCCGCGATCCGCCCGGGCGCGAAACGGGCGCCCATGAATGGGCGCCCGAGTGCTGTTATCCCGGTGGGAGGATCAGGCGAGGGCGGCCTTCGCCTTGCCCGCGAGCTCTTCGAACGCGTCCGGCCGGGTGACGGCAAGGTCCGCCAGGGTCTTGCGGTCGAGGTCGACGCCGGCAACCTTGAGGCCGTGGATGAGGCGGCTGTAGCTGAGGCCGTGGAGGCGGGCGGCTGCGTTGATGCGCATGATCCAGAGTTCACGGAAGTCGCCCTTGCGGTCGCGGCGGTCTACCCAGTTGTAGCGGAGGGCATGAAGCATGCTCTCGTTTGCGCGCTTGATGAGGCGATGGCGCTGCCCGGAGTGGCCGCTCGTGAGCGACAGGACCCTCTTGTGGCGGCGATGGGACGTGACGCCGCGTTTGACTCGGCTCATGGGGAATGCTCCTCTGCTGCTGCGCTACTGACCGGCAAGCAGGCGCTTAATGGTGGGGGCGTGGGACGGGGCCACTTCGACCGTCCGGCCAAACATGACCGTAACGGGCTTCCGCTTCTTCCGGCGGAAGTTATTCCGGCTCCCGTACATACGCACTATCTTGCCGCCGCCGGTTACGCGAAAGCGGCTGGCGGCGCCTTTGTGGGTCTTGAGCTTGGGCACGTTCAGTCTCCTGTATCGTCTTCGGCCTCGTCGTCATCGCCGAGGTCATCGTCGTCGTGTTCGTCGTCGCCATCTTCTGCCACCACGGGCGCCTCAGCGGCGGCGGCGGCAATGGCTTCATCTTCTTCCTCTTCCACGGGCGCCTCGCCAGCAGCCTTGGCGGCGGCAGCGGCGCGGGCCAGTGCAGCGAGCTTTTTCTTGTCGGGGGCGAGGATGACCGTCATGTGGCGCCCTTCGAGCATCGCGTCCTTTTCGATGGCGGCGATGCTATCGAGGCTGGTGACGACGCGGTCGAGGAGGGCCTTGCCGATGTGCGGGTGGGTGATTTCGCGCCCGCGGAACATGACGGTGACCTTGACCTTGTCCCCCTGCTTGAGCAGCTTGGCCGCTGTGCGGGTCTTGAAGTCGATATCGTGGTCATCGATCTTCGGCTTCATGCGGACTTCGCGCAGCTGGACGTTCTGCTGGTGTTTCTTGGCCTCCCGTTCCTTCTTGGACTGCTCGTATTTGAACCGGCCGAAGTCCATGAGGCGGGCAACGGGCGGGCTTGCCTGGGCGGCGACCTCAACGAGGTCGACATCCCGTTCCCGTGCCATGGAGAGCGCCTCAGCAGTCCGGACGACACCGACCTGCCGGCCTTCCTCGTCGATGAGCCGGACTTCCGGAACCCGGATCCGTTCGTTGATGCGCGGCTCTGGCGGCGCGGGCTTTGGTGGTACCTTCGATCGTTTCCTCAAACTGCTCCCCGGGATTACTTGAAAACAGCTTTGAATGTTAGCAGCCCAACGGGCTGGTGTATATCCGCTTGGAGCGGCCGCCGGTAGGATCGGCGCAATGCAATCAGTAACCACCGCCGTTGTCCTCGCCGCCGGCCTGGGTACGCGGATGTTGCCCGCGACCAAGGCGATCCCGAAAGAGATGCTGCCGATCGTGGACAGGCCACTCATCCAGTATTGCGTCGAAGAAGCGCTGGATGCGGGGATCACGTCCGTGGTGTTCGTCATCGCGAACGGCAAGGAGTCAATCCTCGAACACTTCCAGGCGGGGGCGCGGGTCGAGACGGCGATCAGGGAGACGGGCAACCAGGCGCTCGCCGACTCGCTGGCGGAGATCGCCCACCGGGCGGCCTTCAACGCGGTGTACCAGGATCGCCAGCTGGGCATCGCCCACGCGGTGAACTGCGCCCGCGCGTTTGTCGAAGGCAAACCGTTCGCGCTGATGTTCCCGGACGATGTCATCCTCGGCGAGCGCTCGTGTGTCGCACAGCTGGCCGAGGCCTACGCCGCCACGGGAGGGAGCGTGATCGCGGTTGAGCAGGTCGCCGATGCGGATGTGCCGCAGTACGGGATCGTCGATCCGGTAGAGGCGGGCAACCCCGCGCGGCTCCGTGGGGTGGTGGAAAAGCCCGCCCTTTCGGACGCACCATCGCGGCTGGGGATTGTCGGGCGGTATGTCCTTTCGGAAACGATCTTCGAGCACATCGACCGGATCCCGCCGGGAAAGAACGGCGAACTCCAGATCACCGACGCGCTGGCGAGCCAGATCGCCGGTGGGGAACCCGTCTCGGCGTACCAGTTCGCCGGGAGGCGATACGATACGGGGAGGCCGCTGGGCTACATCGTCGCGAACGTGGCGGCGGCGCTCCAGCGGGACGACCTCGCCGAGCCGCTCGCGGCGCGGATTTCAACTCTCCTGGCGGGTGGTCACTGATGCGTGTTCTCTCGATCGGCTTTCCGCTGCCCAATGTGGCGATCGACAACTACAGCGCGCTAAGCGCCCCAAGCTATAGCGACTACGACGTGCTGATCGTCGACCCGGCGAGCATCACGCGCGACGTGCACGACCTCCTGACGGACGTGCGGAACTTCGAGGCCCAGGACGACCGCCCGGTACTCAACGCGCCCACCACGTCGACGTCAGTTAGCGCGACGGACCAACTGAGGCGGCGGCTCGATGAGACAACCCGCCTGCTCGAAAACGGCGGGCTGGTGGTGGTGTTCGGCCGCCCGGATGCGACGATCACGGGCCTGCTGGGATTCGAGGGCTGCGACCGGTACCACTGGCTCCCGGCGCCGGCAGGATTGGCCTGGGGGCCGCCTTTCCTGAAAGCCGCGGAAGGCAAGACCGTACGGATCGTGGCAGAGCAGCATCCCTTCGCGGAGGTGTTGCGCGAACACCGCAAGGAAGCGGGCTACCGGGCGATGTTCGATGACCGCCAGGCCGCCATCCGAGCGCATGGCCGGACGATCGCTTCGGGCGGCTCCCGGGTGCCGATCGCGATGGAGTTCGAGGTACTCGGCGGGCGAGTCACCTTCATCCCGGTGCTCTCCGAGGCGACCGGCACCAACCGGACGGCGCTGGCCCAGGACCTCGTCGACGCATGCCGCCGCCTTTCGGGGTCGGACTTTCTGGCGGAGGCGCCGTACTGGACCCGCTCGGTCGCCCTGCCGGGACTCGAACAGGTGGAGGCGGAGCTCGAGGAAGCGGAGGCGGCGGCAAACGAGGCTACGGCCAGGCTGACCGCGGTGCGTGAGCGCCAGGATGAACTCGCCCGGCACCGCAGACTGCTGTGGGAGGACGGCGCCCCGTTTGCCCAGGCGGTGACGGAGGCACTGCGCATGCTCGGGTTCAGCGTGACCAGCACCGCGCCGGACCCGCTGGCAATTGAGTCAGACGGCGTGAGCGCATTCGTGGAGATTGAGAGTAGCCGGGAGCAGGTGGTGGAGTGGCCCTACGTGCGGCTGCAACGCCGGATCGAGGAGCACCTGCTCAAGGCCGGCTCGGCGCCGAAAGGCATGGTCATCGCGAACGGTTTCCGGATGACCGAGCCCGACCAGCGCAGCGAAGAGACCAGCGAACCCCTCCGGATCGCATGCGAGAACTACCGGTTCGGGCTGGTGACTGCCCGGGACGTGTTCGAACTGGTCCGGCGCGTGCTCGGCGGGGCGGACGAGGCGACCCTGCTCGGCCTCCGCAGGCGGATCATGGCGGGCAAGGGACACCTCACGCTTGAGCGCCTCCTCGGCGAAGTCGGCGAGGAGACGCCGGACGCGGGGCCAATCTTCTAACCGGCCTCGGGGAAGGTGACGCAGGTCGTGGTGCTTTCGATGCCGCCAACGGCGCGGATGTGCCTGCTGATCACCGAGGGGACATCGGTCAGGTTCGGCACTTCGATGACGGCGACAATATCGTACGGGCCCATGACCTGGTAGACCTCGGAGATGCCCTCGACCGCGCGCAGGGCTTCGAAGACTTCGACCGTCCTGGCCGGGTCGACGACGATGAGGACGAAGGCTTTGATCATGACGGTTCCAGCTCCTGCCGGGCGGCAAACGGCCACCCCTGTGCTGGCGTAACGCTACCACGAACAGGTTTCGGCTGCGTTTCCGGACTGGTCAGGAATCGCGGAGCCGGAGGACGGCCATGAAGGCTTCCTGCGGGATCTCGACGTTGCCGACGCGCTTCATTTTCTTCTTGCCTTCGGCCTGCTTTTCGAGGAGTTTGCGCTTCCGGGTGATATCGCCGCCGTAGCACTTGGCGAGGACGTTCTTGCGCATCGCGCGGATAGTCTCGCGGGAGATAATCTTCCCGCCGACGGCAGCCTGGATGGGTACATCGAACATCTGGCGGGGGATAAGGTCCTTGAGCTTTGAGACGAGGAGCCGGCCTTCGCGGTCCGCATTGCTGGAATGGGTGATCAGCGAGAGGGCATCGACGGGGACGCCGTTCACGAGGATGTCGACCTTCACCAGGCGGGCCGGACGGTAGTCGCTGAGCTGGTAATCGAGGCTGGCGTAGCCGCTGGTAGAGCCCTTGAGCTGGTCGTAAAAGTCAACCAGGATCTCGGCCATCGGGACATCGTATTCAAGGAGCACGCGGGCTTCGCCGGGGGCCAGGTCGCTTTCGGCCTCGAGGAACTCCATGCGCAGGAACTGGCCGCGACGGGTGGTCACCAGCTCCATCACCTGGCCGATGAACCGGCTGGGCGTGATGACATCGATCTTGGCCCAGGGTTCGGAGATGACGGCGACCTTCGACGGGTCGGGCAGATCGGCGGGGTTATCCACCAGGATCTGCTCGCCGGCGGTGGTCTCGACGTGGTACTCGACGCTGGGGGCCGTGGTCAGGAGGCTGAGGCCGTACTCGCGCTCCAGCCGCTCACCGACGATCTCCAGGTGGAGCAGGCCGAGGAAGCCGCAGCGGAAACCAAAGCCGAGCGCAACTGAGGACTCGGGCTCGTAGACGAGGGAGGCGTCGTTCAGGACGAGCCTGGCGAGGGCTTCGCGCAGTTCCTGGTACTGGTCGGAGTCGGTGGGGTAGATGCCGGCGAAGACCATGGGTTTGGCCTGGCGGTAGCCCGGGAGGGGATCGGCCGCGGGAGCAGCAGCCATGGTGATGGTGTCGCCGACGCGGCAGTCCGCGACGTCCTTGAGGCCCGTGGCCACGTAACCCACTTCGCCGCAATCGAGCCCGGGCAGGGGACGCATGCCGGGGCTGAAGGTGCCGAATTCGAGTGGTTCGAAGACCGCGCCGGTCTGCATGAGCTTCATGTTCTTGCGGCCAGCCATCTGGCCTTCGAAGACGCGGACGTGGGCGACCACGCCCTTATACGCGTCGTACTTCGAATCGAAGATCAGCGCGCGGAGGGGCCCATCCGGTTCGCCCTTCGGGTTCGGGATGCGGTCGACGATCGCCTGGAGGATCTCGGGGACGCCGGTGCCCTCCTTGGCGCTGGCGAGGATGATCTCGTCGGGGTCGAAGCCGATGACGCGCTGGAGCTCGGCGGCGACGCGCTCGGGCTCGGCGTGCGGCAGGTCGATCTTGTTGAGGACCGGGATGAGCTTCAGCTCCTGGTTCATGGCCAGGTAGACGTTGGCGAGCGTCTGGGCCTCTATGCCCTGGGAGGCATCGACGACGAGGAGGGCGCCTTCGCAGGCGGCAAGGCTGCGCGAGACCTCGTAGGCGAAGTCGACGTGGCCGGGGGTATCGATCAGGTTGAGCTCATACTCGAGGCCATCGCCAGCCGTGTAACTCATGCGGGCGGCAGCAGCCTTGATGGTGATGCCTTTTTCCCGTTCAAGGTCCATCGAATCGAGGAGCTGTTCGGCCATATCGCGCTTGGAGACGGTTCCGGTGGTTTCGAGGAGGCGGTCGGCCAGGGTCGATTTGCCGTGGTCGATGTGCGCGATGATGCAGAAGTTGCGAATGCGGGGCTGATCCACGTTCCGAGTGTAGTAGGGGCGGGAGTTAGGCGGGGGGAGGCGACGCGGGGAGCCGAGGCTGACGCCCTCAGTCCAGGAGGTCGATGAACTCAGTCACGGACAGCCCTGCGCGTGCAATCTGGTCCCGAAGGAGACCAGGCGCCAGTTCCTTGTGGAGTGGGATTGAGAGGGACATCACGGATCCATCCCGAACCAGGACATGGTGGCTCCCCCGAATGCGTGCGACCCGCCAGCCAGCTCGCTCGAGCGCCCGAATCGTCTCCGCCCCGGAAACGCGAGGGAGTCTAGGCAACCGCCGGGACCTCGACCTCCCGTGTCTCGATGGTCAGGGGAAGCCCCTCTTCCTTCCGGACCTCGAGGCAAAGCTGGATAGCCTCACGGATGTTCGCCAGGGCCTCTTCTTCGGTGCGGCCCTGACTGGCACATCCCGGGATCGTAGGACAACTGACGACGAACCAGCCGTCGTCATCGACATAGAGAGTTACCGGCAGCTTCATCGGGCCATTCTACCATCGATCTCCCGCGCACAAGGCATCGAAACAGCGAATGTCCCCATGGCCACCGCCCGTGCTAACCTCGCTGCGCACATTTCGCCTAACAGGAGCTTCCCATGCCTCGGAAGAAGGTCACGATCGTTGGCGCCGGAATGACCGGCGGCGCCATGGCCCAGCGTCTCATTGAGCGCGACATCTGCGATGTCGTGCTGCAGGACGACCCGCAGTTCGCGGGGACGATGCACTTCGGCAAGGCGCTCGACGAATCCCAGGCCTCATCGTGGGAAGGCTATTCGATGCGGATCTCCGCAACGGATGGCTGGGACGAGACCGCGAACTCCGACGTCGTGATCATCACCGCGGGCGCGCCGCGCAAGCCCGGCATGACCCGCGAGGAGCTGCTGAACGGCAACGCCGACATCGTGAAAGCCAAGGTGGCGGCGGCGGCCAAAGCATCGCCGAACGCGGTGCTGGTAATCTTCTCGAACCCGATGGACGCGATGTGCCAGGTGGCGATGAAGGCCAGCGGCTTCCCGCGCGAACGGGTGGTCGGCCAGGGCGGCGCGCTCGACAGCGCCCGCTACCGCTACTTCGTGGCCGATGCGGTCGGCGTTTCGGTGCGGGATGTGCACGGTTATGTCATCGGCGGGCACACCGACACGACAATGGTGCCGGTGGTTTCGCAGACGCGCATCGGCGGCGTGCCGCTGGCCGACTTGCTGCCGGCGGACCAGGTGCAGGCGCTGGTCGCGAGGGCGATGCGCGGCGGCGCCGAGATCGGCGAGCTGTACAAGACGGGCTCGGCGTATTTCGCGCCTTCGGCCGCGACGATCGCGATGGTTGAGGCGATCATCCTCGACCAGCGGCGGCTGATCCCGTGCTCCGTGTACCACCAGGGCGAGTACGGCATCCGGGACGTATTCAGCGGGACCGTGTGCCAGCTCGGCGAGGGCGGCATCCAGCGGACGTTTGAACTTCCGCTGACGGATGACGAGCGCCAGCGCGTGGTCGCTGCGGCCGAGGCGACGAAGGACCTCCTCAAGCTGCTGAATTAAGCTCTCCCGCGCTTCATCCCCGGGGGCCGCTGGTAGACGCCAGCGGCCCTGCTGTTACCATCCGCTACCGTGATCCAGCGGCGTTCTGACGGCCCGGCGGGACCGGGGCTCACCGGCTCACTCGCCGTGTTCTTTTCGCTGGCCGCGCTGGTGTGCGGGATGACGCTGCTCTTCCTGGCGATGCGGAGCGTGATGGAAATCGGCGGCTCGTGCGGGAGCGACGGCGTCCATCAACCGATCCGGGCATGTCCGGAGGGAGCGCCACTGGCAACCCTGGGGGGCATCTTCGGCGGGGCCGCGGCGCTGCTGGCGTACATCTGGGCGTCCCTGAATTATGGGGCTCCAAGCTGGGCGTGGCTTGCCTGGCCGGGACTCCTGCTGCCACTCGGCTGGAACTTCGTTGAGTTCGGCCTGGACCCGCCCGGCGGCGGCGGGGGGTTCGAATGGGGCTGGCTGGTCTGCGGTGTACTGTTCTGGCTGATGGGCGGGGTGCCCCTGGTGCTCTTCGCGAAGCCACTGGCCCGGGCGGTCCTGCCGATTGGTCGCGAGCGGCCTCGGACAACTGCTGCGTCCCGGCCGAGGCGCGAGCCGGTCCAGCTGGTGGAGCCCACCTACGACCCACAGCCCGCAGGCGGGAGCCGACCGCCGGCGAACAACCGGGGTGCGGACCTGGTCAGCACCCTCGAACGCCTCTCAGACCTGCATCGGCGGGGAGCGCTCACGGACGAAGAGTTCGAAGCCGCCAAGGAGCGGGTGCTGGAGGAGATGGCATGAACACGGGAACGCGCTGGTACTGGTTCATCCTGCAGCTCGCGGCGACCGGCGCCGGGATAGCGGCCGGGATGGCAATCTTCGGCGCGATTTCGTCCTGACGAACGCCCGGCGGATGTCAGCCGGCTACAGCGGCCCGGAGCGCGGCAGCGGCGAGGCGGACCTGGCGCGGGGCGGTGCCGCCGGGAATGTCGCGGGCGGCAAGGGCCGAATCGACGGTGATCGCGAGGACGTCGCGGTCGAAGAGCGTGCTCGCGGCCGCGTAGACCTCGAAGGGGAGGGCGTTGAGCTCGCAACGGCGGCGTTCAGCTTCGCGCACGAGGCCGCCAACGACGCCGTGGGCTTCGCGGAAGGGCATGCCCTTCTTGACCAGATAGTCGGCGATGTCGGTCGCGAGCGAGTAGCCCAGCCCGGCGGTTTCGCGCATGCGCGGGAGGTCGAACTCGAGCGCCGGGAGCATGGCGGCAAAGATGCGCAGCGTGGGGATGACCACATCGGCGACGGCAAGGATGTAGGTCTTGTCTTCCTGGAGGTCGCGGTTGTAGGCCATGGGCAGGCCCTTCATGGTGGTCAGGATGCCCATGAGTTCGCCGAAGACCCGGCCAGCGCGCCCCCGCGCGAGCTCGGCGACGTCAGCGTTCTTCTTCTGCGGCATGATGCTCGAGCCGGTGGCAAAGGCATCGGGCAGGCGGACGAAGCCGAACTCGGCGGTCGACCAGAGGACAACCTCCTCCGAAAGGCGGGAGAGATGCGCCTGCGTGATCGCGCCCGCGGCGCAGAACTCGGCGACGAAATCGCGGTCGGCGGTGGCGTCCATGCTGTTACGGCTGACGGCGTCGAAACCGAGCTCGACTGCGACCATCTCGCGGTCAAGGGGATAGGGTGAGCCCGCCAGGGCGCCGGAACCGAGGGGCATGACGTTGGTGCGGCGGCGGCAGTCCTGGAAGCGCTGGCGGTCGCGGAAGAGCATCTCGCCATAGGCGAGGAGATGGTGGCCGAGGGTGACCGGCTGGGCGCGCTGGACGTGCGTGTAACCGGGCATGGGGTCGGCGGCGTGGCGTTCGGCCAGGTCGCAGAGGATGGTGATGAGCGCTCGCGAGGCTTCGGCCGCACCATCGCAGAGCTCGCGGACAAGCATCCGGTTGAGGAGCGCGACCTGGTCGTTTCGCGAGCGGGCGGTGTGGAGGCGGCCCGCGGGGTCACCGACTTTCTCGCGGAGGAGCGATTCGACGTGGGTGTGGATATCTTCGAGTTCGGGCTTCCACTGGACGCGGCCGGCGCGGAAGTCCTCGAGGACGAGGCCCAGGCCGGCGATGATGGCATCGGCGTCAGCCGCGGGGATGATGCGCTGTTTGCCGAGCATCCGGGCATGGGCGACGGAGCCGGCAATGTCGTGCTCCCAGAGGTCACGGTCGGCGCCGGCGGTATAGGCCTGGGTGAGGGCGTCCATCTCGCCTTCGAAGCGTCCGCCCCAGGTGCGCTGTTCAGCCATCAGTGGGCAGCCTCCTTCAGTGGTGGCCATCGTAGCAACTCGGAGACGTCGTCGAAGGTGAAGTCGGGCCTGACACCTTCGGCATCGGGGCGCGAACGCTTCCAGGCGGCGGCGATCCCGAGAGCCTGAGCCCCCGCAACATCTTCCAGCAGGGAATTACCGACCATGAGCGCGTCGGATGGCGCGATTTCCAGCGCGGCAAGCGCGTGCTCGAAGAGGGCGGCATGGGGCTTGAGGAATCCAACTTCGACGGAGACCGAGACGGCATCCCAGCCGATATCGAGGCCGAGTTCCCGCAGGTCCTGGCGGAAGCGCTCGCCGCCGAAGGCCCGGTTGGTGACGATCCCCATGCGAAAGCCGCGCGACCTCAGGTCGAGCAGGGTTGAACGGGCATCGGGGTAGGCGAGCTTGCCGCCTTCGGGGCCGGAAACGTAGATGGCCTCCAGCAAGCCGCCAGCCTGCTCGCCGGTCAGGGCAACACCGGCAGCCGCCGCCGTGTCCCGGGCGACGGTGGCGTAGTCGGGCTCCCTGCGGTCCGACGCGCGGGCGGCGCGCATGGCGTCCTCCATCGCGTCCCAGACGGCCCGGGCAAGCACGGCCGGGTCGGGACAGGCAACGCCACGGTCAGCCAGGAAGGCGGCCGCGCGCTCGGCGGCCATCTTCCGGAAGACGGCCGGTCCTGGAGGGGCGGGCGCATGCCAGAGCGTATCGCCGACATCGAAAAGGACTGCGCGGAACTGCATGTGGGGCGAACAACCTGCCGGAGGCAATGCTGCCTCGGATGAGATGATCGCACCGGGCCAGAAACGGGACAACGCCCCGATGGCGGGCGGATCCACGCTGCGCGGTACAATGGGCCGATGCGGCTTCACGCGTCACGTTCCATCCTCGTCGAGCCGGTGCTTCCCGGCGCACTCGAACCGTTGCGGACGCTCGCGGGCAACCTCGCGTGGTCGTGGCATACCGACGCTATCGCCCTTTTCGAGCGGATCGACCGCGAAGCGTGGGAGGCCACCGGGCACAATCCCGTCCGGCTCATCCAGATTGTGCCGGCGGAGACGTGGGAGCGGCTGGCCGAAGATGCCGGCTTCCTCGCCCATCTCGACCGCGTGCGCGCCGAGTTTGAGAGCTACATGGCCCGCCCGGCGCTGGTGACCGTCCCGGGTACTTCGGAACGGGAGGTCATCGCCTACTTCTCGCTCGAGTTCGCGCTGACGGAGAGCCTGCCGACGTATTCGGGCGGACTCGGCGCACTCGCCGGGGACCATCTGAAATCGGCAAGCGACCTCGGCCTGCCACTCGTAGGCGTGGGGCTGTTCTACTACCAGGGCTATTTCCGTCAGCACCTGGGGCCTGATGGCTGGCAACACGAGGAGTACTTCGACATCGACGTGGCTTGCCAGCCGCTCCGGCCTGCGCGGGATGCGCGGGGCGAGCCAATCAGGGTGGCCGTGCCGTTCGATGGACGCGAGGTGTTCGCGCAGGTATGGCGGCTCGACGTGGGCAAGACCCCGCTGTACCTGCTCGACACGAACATTGAAGCGAATAGCCCGGCCGACCGTCAGATCACGGCGCGCCTGTACGGGGGCGACACGGAGACACGAATCCAACAGGAGATGGTCCTGGGCATCGGTGGGGTACGGGCACTCCACGCGCTCGACCTCCATCCAGCAGTCTGCCACATGAACGAGGGGCATTCCGCCCTGCTGGGGTTCGAACGCATCCGGATGTTGATGGAGGAAGCGGGCGCGAGCTTTGCCGAGGCGCGCATCCCGGTAACCTCGGCGACGGCATTCACGACCCATACTGCGGTGGCCGCCGGAATCGACCTGTTCTCGCCGGACCTGCTGCGCCACTACCTGGGCGGCTATGCGGCGGCAATGGGGCTGGATGACCGTGCCTTCCTTGGGCTGGGCCGCACGAACCCCGCGGACGACACCGAGCCGTTTTCGATGGCGCTGCTCGGTCTGCGTTTGAGCGGGTACAAGAACGGCGTTTCCAGGCTGCACGAGCGGGTTTCGCGGCGGCTATGGGAGTCGGTGTGGCTCAACCTGCCCCTGGCGCAGATCCCGATTGAATCGGTGACGAACGGCGTGCACCTGCCAACATGGGTCGCGCACGAAGTGGGGAACCTGTACGACCGGTACGTGGGTCCCGACTGGCGGGATAACCCGGTAGAGGCGAACTGGGGCCGGACCAGCGAAATCCCCGATGAGGAAATCTGGCGGGTGCACGAGATGCAGCGCGAGCGGCTGGTGGTGCGGGCGAGGGGCTTGCACGCCGAGGATATGGCCCGCCGCGGGCTGGCTGTGACGGGCGGGCGCACGGGGCTGCCGCTCGACCCCGGCGCGCTGACCATCGGATTCGCGCGGCGGTTTGCCGGCTACAAGCGGGCGACGCTGCTCTTCCGCGACCCGGAACGGCTGGCGGCAATCCTCAACAACCCGGAGCGGCCTGTACAGTTTGTGTTCGCCGGAAAAGCCCACCCCAAAGACGAACCGGCGAAGGCGCTCATCCGGGAGGTCCTCCAGATCAGCCGGCGGCCCGAATTCCGGGACCGGATCATCCTCCTGGAGGGGTATGACGTGGACATTGCACGCTCGCTGGTCCAGGGGGCTGACATCTGGCTCAACACCCCGCTGCGGCCGCTCGAAGCAAGCGGCACCAGCGGCATGAAGTCGGTGGCGAACGGCGGGCTGCACATGAGCGTGCTCGACGGCTGGTGGTGGGAGGCGTATCGCCCGGGCCTTGGCTGGGCAATCGGCCGCGACCGGCTCGACGACGACCCGGAGGCCCAGGACGCATTCGACGCGGCATCGTTGTACGACTTGATCGAGCACGAGGTGGCGCCGATGTTCTACGAGCGCGACGGCGACGGCATCCCCCGGCGGTGGGTGGAGCGCATGAAAGCATCGATCGCCGCCTACGCGCCGGTCTTCAACACGAGCCGGATGGTAGCCGAATACGCCGAGACCGCTTACACGCGGGCTGCGGCAAGCTGGGGGCGCCTGCGTGACTCCGGGCTGGCCATGGCACGAGACCAGGCCGCCTGGCAGGACCGCGTGAACGCCGGATGGCACGAGGTGAAGATCTGCGATGTCGATGACGATGGCGGCCCACAGCGAGGGGCGGGCCCAGTGACGGTCACGGTGCAGGTCCATCCGGGGCAGCTGCAGCCGGGCGACCTCAGGGTGGACGTGGTCTCGGGGCCGACGAACGCGGCGGGCGAGCTTTCGATTGCCGCCATGGAATCGCTGACGCTCGCCGAGCAGCGACAGGACGGCGTGTGTATCTTCCGCGGGTCGTTCTCGCCGGGCGGCGGCGGACGGGTCGGCTACGCGATCCGGGTGCTTCCACACCATGAGGCGCTCCATCACCCACTCGGGACGGGACTCGTGCTATGGGCGTGACCGGGTGGCGCGGGCAGGGGAGAATCCGGGTGGCGGCGGGCTTTGGGGGCCGCGCATGACCTACTGGGCCCAGCTGTTGCACTTCTACCAGCCGCCCACGCAGACGCACGAGATCCTGCACAAGGTGGCCGAGGAATCGTACCGGCCGCTGATCGACGTGATCCGCCAGCACCCGAACGGGCGGCTGGCAGTGAACATGCAGGCCGTGCTGACCGAGTTGCTGCTCGAGCACGGCCTGGCGGACGTGGTCCTCGGGCTGAAGGAACTGGCAGAAAAGGGACAGGTCGAATTCGTGGGGAGCGGCAAGTACCACCCGATCATGCCGCTGATCCCCGAATCCGAACGCGCACGGTCAATCGCGGAGAACGCCCGGACCAACGGGCTGGCGTTTGGGCCTGCATGGAAGCCGCGCGGGTTCTTCCCGCCCGAGATGTGCTTCAGCCCCGAGATCACGACGGGCATCCACTCCGCCGGGCACGACTGGGTGATCCTCAGCGGGGTCGCGTGCCCGGCGGAGTGGCCAACCAGCGTGGTGTACCGGATGCCGGCGAACTCGAGCACGGTGGCGGCGTTGTTCCGCGATGACGTCCGCAGCAACCGCATTTCATTCCGCGAAACCGACCCGGAGCGGTTCCTGGACGACCTCGGGAAGGTGGGCGGCGCCGGGGAAGCCTACGTGGTGACCGCGATGGACGCCGAGACCTACGGCCACCACATCCGCGACTGGGAGAAGGAGTTCCTGGGGGCGACGTTCGGCATCCTCGCGCGGCAGCGGGGGCACGGGCCGGGGAAGGTGAGCATGGTCTTGCCGAGCGAACTGGTGACGCTTTTTCCGGAGGGGCCAACGATCGAACCGCGCCGCTCGAGCTGGAGCACGAGTGAGGACGACATCGCCGCGCACAACCCCTACCCACTCTGGAAGGCGCCGGGCAACCGCCTGCACGACCTGCAATGGGAGTACGTCGACCACTGCCTCGACCTTGTCGCGGTTGGACGGCGATACGCGACGACCCCATCGGCGCGGAAGTTCGCGACCATCGCGCATGAGAAGCTCCAGCCGGCACTCCATAGCTGCCAGTTCTGGTGGGCGAGCAAGCGGCCGATGTGGGATGTCTCCATGATCCACCGCGGCTTCCTGCTACTGAACGAGGTGGTGGTGTACGCCTCAAAGGCGATCCAGGAGGGGTCGGCATCGGAACCGGTGCGAAGGAGCTCGGCCTGGCGGCTGGCGGCGGCGAACGAGGCGCGCGTGGAGATCGAACGCGAGCTCATCCGGGGGGCGGGCGGATGAAGGTCCTCTTCGCGGCGGCGGAGGTTGACCCGTTTTCGAAGGTCGGCGGGCTGGCCGATGTCGCGGCATCGCTACCCAGGCGGCTGCTGGAAATGGGGCACGAGGTGCGGATCGTCGCGCCCTGTCATCGGGCGTCGCTGGCGGCCCACGCTGCTTCAACGGCGCACACGCGGTACACGATCGAGGCGCCCCGGCCCGGGTGGGAGATCGACATTGCGGTGGCGGAGGGGTACGGCGGAGTACCGGTCCACCTCGTGAGCGATTCGCATTACTTCGGCGAACGCGAGGTGTACGGCGAGCCCGACGACCTGCTGCGATACCAGTTCTTCTGCCGCGCGATCGTCGAGATGCTGAAGCAGGGTGACTGGGTGCCGGACATCCTGCACCTGAACGACTGGCATACTGCACCCCTGGCGTACGCCCTGCGGAACCTCGCCTGGGGGAACCCGGCGCTGCGTGGGGTCGCCTCGGTGTTCACCATCCACAACCTGCGGTACCGGGGGCCCGACGAGTTCAACGACTTCCTTTCGCAGGCCATCTACTACAGCGACATCGTGACCACCGTGAGCCCGAGCTATGCCCGGGAAATTTTGACCCAGGAATACGGCGAAGGGCTCGAAGCGCTCCTGCAACTGCGGGGCGACGCGCTCGTGGGGATCCTGAACGGGGTGAACTACGACATCTTCAACCCGCGGACGGACCGCCATGTCCGGCACCCGTTCGACCTTTCGAATCTTGAGGAGCGCACGCACAACCGGGACGTGTTGCGGCGCGAGCTGCGACTACCCGAGGGCGACGGACCCATCCTCGGGATGGTGACCAGGCTCGTCGAGCAGAAGGGGATCGACCTGGTGCTGCAGGCGATGCCGGAATTCCTTGCCGCGGGGGCCCAGCTGGTGGTCCTGGGCGAGGGTGACCGCTGGCTGAAGGACGAGCTGACCCGGCTGGAAGGCGAATACCCGGGCAATGTCCGGCTGGCAGCCCGCTATGACGAGGGAATGGCCCAGCGCATCTACGCCGGGGCGGACATGTTCCTGATGCCTTCCCGCTACGAGCCATGCGGGCTGGGACAGATCATCGCGATGCGTTACGGAACGATCCCAATCGGGCGGCGGACCGGCGGGCTCGGCGACACCATCCTGGACGCCGACGAACACCCCGATGGGGGGACGGGTTTCCTCTTCGACGAGTTCAGCTCCTTCGGGCTGGTGAGCGCATTCGAGCGCGCGACGCGGGCGTTCCGCGACCCGGAAACGTGGCTCAAGCTCCAGACGAACGCCATGAGCCGGGACTACTCATGGCGAGCATCGGCGACGCACTACGTTGAGGCGTACATCGCGGCGCTACGGGCGCGGGGTATCGTCCCGCGGGAGTGAGGCGGCGACTGCGCCCCGCGTTGGCCGCTGGTATGCTCCGGCACATGGCAACATCCCCCGGGACCGGTGAAGGGAAAGGCGGATGACCACGCGCATCCATGTCGCCGGGCTGGGGCCGGGCTCGCCGGCACACCTCACCAGCGAAACCCGCGAGCTCCTGGCGGCGGGCCACCCGATCATCCTCCGCACGCGGCACCACCCGGTAGTCGGCGCGCTGGCAGAACTTACCGGGGCCACGGACTGCGACGACCTGTACGCCCAGGGGGCGGACTTCGAGATGGTGTACGCCGCCATGGCGCGGCGCGTGCTCGATGCGGCGCGGGTTTCGCCCGTTGTGTTCGCCGTGCCGGGGCACCCGCTCATCGCGGAAGAGTCGGTCGTGCGTCTGCTGGCGCTGGCAAGGGGCGAAGGCGTGCCCGCCCGGGCCTATCCGGCCGTGAGTTACGCGGACGTAGCGGCCGTCGCCCTGGGGCGGGACCTTGGGACCATCCAGCTGTGCGATGCGTTGGACCTGCGCATCGACACATGGCGGTCGGCCTTGATCAGCCAGGTCTACGACCGGGACAGGGTCACCTCGCTGAAGCTGCGGCTGCTCGACATCTACCCGGCAGAACACGAAGTGACGGTGCTCTCGGCGCTTGGCACCCCGGAGGAGACCATCGCGGCCGTGCCGCTGAAGGCGCTGGACCACCGGGCCTACGGCTACCTCGATTCCGTGTTCGTGCCGCCGATCGCGCCGCTGGATGACGTCCGCCGCTTCGACGGGCTGCAGCACGTAATCGAGCGGCTGCATGCCCCCGATGGCTGCCCGTGGGACCGGGAGCAAACCCACGCGACCCTGCGGCCGCACCTGCTGGAGGAAAGCTACGAAGCCCTGGAGGCGATTGACCGGGGTGACCCGGACGCGCTCACGGAGGAACTCGGGGACGTGCTCCTGCAGGTGCTGATGCACACAGCGGTGGCCGAGCGGCTGGAGGAATTCTCGACCGGTGACGTGGTGGAACACATCGCGCGCAAGCTGATCCGGCGGCACCCGCACGTCTTCGGGGAGGGCACGGCATCGACGGCGGACGAGGTGTACCAGAACTGGGAAGCGCTGAAGAAGCAGGAGAAGCCGCGGCAGTCGATCCTGGACGGCGTGCCCGCGACCCTGCCGGCGCTTGCCGCATCGCAGGCGATCCAGGGACGGGCGCGTCGCGTCGGTTTCGACTGGCCGGACGTGGATGGGCCGCTGGAGAAGCTGCGGGAGGAGATCGCGGAGTTCGCGCAGGCCGAAACGGCCAGTGAACGCGAGGACGAATTCGGGGACATCCTCTTCGTAGCGGTGAACATCGCCGACCACCTGGGCATTGATGCGGAGCAGGCGTTGCGGGGCGCGAACCAGAAGTTCCGGAGCCGTTTCGGCGCGGTCGAGCGGATGGCAATCGAGCGAGGGCTGGACCTGAAAGCGCTCGACCTGGCCGGGCTCGATGCGCTCTGGGACGAGGCGAAGAGGGCAGCCCCGGGGAGGTTGTGAGGCCCGGGGGGCCCATGTACGCTGGATTGTACGAATCGCAACAAGCGAACGGAGGCGTGCGTGACCCAGGCAGCAGAATCGGTAATCACTATCGAGCGTTTTGGCAAGGGAAAGACCTTCCAGGAGTACCTGGAGAGCGGGATCCGCAACCGGAACCTTTTCGAGGACAACTACGACGGCCTGACCATCTCGGCGGAGCAGGAGCGGGCCCTCAAAGAACTGGCGGCGCGGCCTGACGGCCCCCACCACGTGGTGGTCATCGGCGAGGACTGGTGCCCGGACGTGTACCGCGGGGCGGGCGTGGCTCAGCGCATCGCCGAGGCGATGGGGATCGAGCTGCGCTACTTCGAACGCGACCAGAACAAGGACATGATCGCGGAGTACCTGAAGAACGGGGAGTTCGAATCGATCCCGGTCTTCGTGTTCTACGACCGGGAGCACCGGGAGGTCGCGCACTTCATCGAGCGGCCGAAGCTCGCCAACGAGCAGATCCACCAGACCCGCGACGTGCTGGGCGACGTTTCGCCCGAGGGCATCGCCCGGAAGCTCGGCCATGAGCCATCGGAGGAGGAGATCGCGGCCGCGCGTGCGGAATCGCGCGCGCGGTACATGGAGTGGCAGAAGGGCGAAACCTGGGCGGGCTGGCGCGTGGCCACGGTCGACGACATCATTCAGCTTCTCCGCGACAAACTGGGGTAACTGTCCCGGGCACAAGGGCTTGAACAGGCTCCGGTTTCTTTACGCCGGGGCCTTTCTCTTGCGGGGCGGGGCCTGGCGTGGCTAAATCCGGGGCGTGGAGCGCGATCGCGGACCATCCGGTAAGCATGCGGCCGTCCAGGCGACCGTCGCGGTGGCCGTTTGCCTGCTCTTTCTTGCAGCGTACGTCGCGGCAATGCGGGCGCTGCTGGCCCTCTCCGACGTCGCCGACGGGGCCGATATCGACCGACGCGACGCGGTGTATGCCTACGTGCACCTTGCCTTTGTGCTGATCGCGGCGGTGGTCGGCTTCGTCGTGGGGAAATGGTTGAACGGGCTCGGGCTGGCTTACGCGCTGTTCTTCGTCATCGTGCTACTGATCGGGATGGTGGCGACCCAGGGCGTGACGTACGAGCTCGCCTGCCACGGCCACAACGGGCTGATCCGCCACTGGCAGTGCTGACGGCCACGAGCGCGGGTCAGAGGAACTTCCAGACCTCGGCGAGCGATTCGATGATGCCATCGGGCGGTCGGCCTGTGGGTTCCTCTCGGCGGAACTCGTGGGTCAGGATCGCCCGCATACCCACCGCCTGCGGTCCACGTACGTCCTCCCGCATGCGGTCCCCCACGAAGACGGCGTTCACGGCATCGACACCGATGGCATCGAGGGCCGCGCGATAGATGCGCTCGCCGGGCTTCCGTTCGCCCAGTTCCACGGAGAACAGGGCGGCGTGCGCGTGCTCAAGCAGCCCGAATTCCTGGAGGCGGCGGCGCATCAGGACGGCCGGCGTGCGCGTGTTGGAAACGAAGGCGACGCGCAGGCCGGCATCGGCGAAGGCACGGACCTGGGCGGCCCGGCCGGCTGGTGGATCCCAGCGAGCGATATCGCACTCGCCGAGCAGGTGGTCGAGTGTCCGGGCCAGCGAGGCAGCCTCGGAGCGAAAACGGGCGAGCAGCGGCTCAGCCATCGCGGCGACCGAGGGTTCCTCCGTCGAGCGCGACTGGTAAAGGCGTTCCGATTGGTCGTCGAGTGCCCTGGCGAGAGAGACCGCAGCCTCGCGGGCCGCAGCGGCTGGCAGGCCGGTGCGCTCGGCCAGCACGTCACCAAAGCGGGCAAACGCGGAGGCGGTCTCGAGCGGGTGCAGGCGAAAGAGCGTATCGCCGAGGTCGAAAAGGACCGCCTGCGCGTTCGGGCGCGGCGAACTCACGGGCACACCCGGAGATCGCGGGCGGTATGGCGGCGCCGGGGACGACTACTTGAAGGCGATGGCATTGGGCGGAGATCCAACGCCGCCAAGCTTGTTGAGCGGCGCCGAGACGAGGAAACAGGTGTAGCGGCAGTCGGCGGCGCAGTCGGCGGCGAGCGCATCCAGGTCCCACATTTCACCGATCGCCAGGCCGAAGAGGCCGAGGAGCCATTCGTGGAGGAAGCCCCCCGTGTCGCGGCGCGGGGGCCACGCCTCAAGGGAGGGCACATCACTGGCGGCCGCGACGATGTGGAGGTCCCAGAGGTAGCGGGCCATGGCCTCGCCGGCGGCGATCCCCGGCGCCCGGAAGGAAGCCATGTCGGCAAGCGCGGCACGGCGGGCGGGGTCGAGTGCTTCGTACCAGGCAGTCCAGCCGGTATGGATGAGGAGCACGTCGCCCGGTTCGATCTCGACGCCCTGGGCCTGGCGGCAGGCCTCGACCTCCTCAATTGAGAAGCGGCGGTCGGAGGCAAGGTCGATGGGGTCTCCGCGCGATTCGAGGAAGCGGGCCATGTCCAGGAGGACGGCACGGCCAGCGATCCCGCGCCGGGCCCAGTGCTCCACGCCGCCCCTGGTGCCGGGGAGGCCGGTCACCTCGGTGCGGTCGATGCCGTTGTAGAAGCCGTGGGTGGAGTTGCCGACGTGGATGAGGGTGTCCCACTGGCTGCTGGCCTGCGGGTAGAAGTTGTCGAGGACGTCATCGTGGTGGATGGCCCCGGCGATGATGCGATGCGTGAGCGCCCCCCGCCCGAACAGCGGGGGATCCGGGAGTTCGAGCTTCCAGTTGAGCGGGAACATGGCCCCACGGGAGACGAGCCTCGCGGCGGCGGCGATGCGCTCGGGCGTCTGAAGGTTGAAGAGCCCGACCTCGTCATCGCGGCCGAAGAGCCACCACGCTGAGTGGGGCGGGGCGCCATCGACGGCCGGCAACTGATCGAATGACGGGAGAGGTTCGGGGATCTGCATGGCGCGCATTGTACTGACCCGGGCGAGTTGTGTGCGGGTGCAGGTCAGGCGGTCAGCACGGGTTCGCGCGCGACCAGGGCAATAAGGGCATCGGCCGTGTCGTTCGCGGCGGCATCGAGGTCGAAAGCGCAGGGATCGAGCAGCCACTGGAGGGCGATACCGATGATTGTGCCCATGTGGCCGGTAGCGACGGCCTCGGGGTTGAGTGGGCGGAAGTGGCCGGAGGCCTGGCCTCTGCGGATGCCGGCGGCGATGGCACGGCGGAACCCGCGATAGAGGTCGCGCACTTGAGCGCCGAGCTCCGGGTCGCTGCGGGCGCCGGCGGAGAAGTGGAGGAACACTTCGTAGGAGGCGGGTGCATCGCGCGCCATGAGGACAGCGTTGCGGCTGGCGTTGCGCAGCTGCTCGGTCGGGTCGTCGCTAGAGGCGATGGTCTCGGCGACGGCCGCCGCGAAGAGCTCGTGGCAGCGGGCAAGGACGCCGGCGAGTAGCTGCGACTTGTCCTTGAAGTGGTAGGCGAGGAGGCCGCGTGAGACCCCGGCTTCGCGGGTGATCTCGTCGATGGAGGTGTCTTTCCAGCCGCGCGCGGCCATCACGCGGATGGTGGCATCGATGATCTGCTGCCGCCGGGAGTTGGCGATGTTCAGGCGAGCCACGGGCGCTCCAACCGGTGGGGTACGCGCCGCACCGGTCGCGTCCGCGGGGAACTGTAGCAGGTTGTCCCGGATGCGCGAGGTAAGCAGGGTCCCACCGCGGTGGAGGTCAGCGCCGGAACCCCTGCACGAGGCTCCAGGCGGACGGGATGGCGAAGGCCGCACCCATGAGCTTCGCGAAATCACCCGGGACGAAGGGCCAGAGGCCGGCCTGCCAGACCGAGACATCGAGCCCGTGGCGATCGAGCCAGAGCGCGAGCACGGGAAGGCCGGCGGCGTAAATCAGGGCATTCCCGGCGAGCAGGACAGCGTAGAGCCACGGCCCACGATCGAGGCCCCGGTCAGCGCACCAGCCGAGGAAGGCGGCGGCCAGCAGGAAACCCCAGAGGTAACCAGCGGTCGAGCCGGTGAACAGGATTGCCGGTCCCGAGGCGGCCTGCGCATAGACGGGCGCGCCAACCAGCCCGAGCGCAAGGTACCCGATGGTGGCGGCGACGCCGCGGCGGAGGCCCAGGGTGATGCCCACGAGGAGCACGCCGAATGTCTGCCCGGTGATCGGGACGAGCTCACCGGAACGCGCCGTCGAGAACGGGACCTCAAACGAAACCTGGGCGGCCGCGCTCAGGAAGGCGATTGCGCCGAGGATGAGGACGATGTCGCGGACGATGGGATGGCTGAGCGGTCCCCTCTCGGGGAGGGCGGTGACCGCCAGCGGGGTGCGGGGCAGGAAGGTTGTCATGTTTCGCTCGTATGGTGATTGCCCCCGATTGCCCGGTCGCGAGAGGGAGACTCGCGCATCATCGGGCCCTTGCGGGCTGGCTGCTACTACAACGCGGCCGGGGGCATTGCTCAAGGGAAGCGACCAAGAACTTAGCTATCGGGGATATCGGCGGCGTTGTTCGGGCGGGCCCGGGGGCGCGGGTCAGACCGTGCGGTGGCCCGCGATCGGCCGGCCGTCTTCGATGTCGGCGAAGAAGCGGAGGACTTCGCGAATGAAGGCGGCTGGCTGGAGTGTGGGGATCGAGTGGCCGGTCGCGCGGAAGGTGAGGCAGCGGGCTTCGGGGAGTTCGCGAGCCATGACGTCGCTTGCGCTGCGAACCGGGTCGTCTTCGCCGATGCAGATGAGGACGGGCACCGTCAACCGCTGGCCGAGTTGCGGGAGGAGGTCGGGGCGCTCCCTCCGGACGCGGGCGCAGCCGAGGATGCCCTCGCGGGACATGCGGGCGTAGCGGCTGCGGACCGCCTCGGCGAGGAAGGGGTCCTCGACGGAGCGGGCTGCCCGTTTGCCGGCCTCGATGACGCCCAAACGGTCGACGGTATCGACGAAGCTCGCGAGGCGCGCTTCCCGTTCGTGGTAGCGCTCGTCGTAGTCCGGGTGGTCGAAAGCGGCGGAGGTGTCGCTGAGGACGAGGCCGGCGAGTTTTTCCGGCCAGGTGGCCGCGAACTGGAGGGCAACCATCCCGCCGAAGCTGGAGCCGACGAGCGCGCAGACGTCCACTTCCAGGTGATCGAGCAGCGCGGCCACGTCACCGGCGAGGGCCGCGCTGGTGTAGGAATCGAGGTCCTCAGGCGCGGAGGAAAGGCCATGGCCGCGCAGGTCGAGCGCGAGGGCGCGGTAATCGGCGGTGAGCTCGCCGAGGACCGGGGACCAGCTGCGGAGGTCGGAGGTGAAGCCGTGCAGGAGGACGACGGCCGGCGCCTCCGGGTCTCCGGCGTCCTCGTAGTTGATCGTGATCCCGTCGTGTTCGAACTGCGGCATCGGGCGATAAGACACCCTCTCAGGGAGATGGGCAAGCCTTGCGGCGAAACTCGCGCCGCATTGGCGGAGGCCCGGCTACAATCGCGCGGCCAGCCCGGCGAGGAGGCCGCCCACCATGCGCACCGTCTACGTCGTACCCCACTGCCACTGGGACCGGGAGTGGTACCAGCCGCACGAGCTGTTCCGCTGGCGGCTGGTGCAGATGATCGATGAATTGCTGGACCACATGGAGGCGCACCCGGAGTACCGGTGCTTCAACCTGGACGGGCAGTCGATCGTGATCGACGACTACCTGGAGCTGCGGCCGGAGAACGAGGGCCGGCTGAGAGCGCTAATTGAGTCCGGACGGATCGTGATCGGGCCATGGTGGGTGCAGCCAGATGAGTTCCTCCCGAGCGGCGAGTCGCACATCCGCAGTTTCCAGCGCGGCATCCGCTTCGCCGAGCGGCTGGGCGGCAGCCTGAAGGTGGGACACTGCGCTGACCAGTTCGGGCACATCGCCCAGATGCCGCAGTTGATGGCGCAGCTCGGGCTGACCAGCGCTTGCCTATGGCGGGGTGTCCCGGATGCGATCCCGGGGTGGAGCTTCTGGTGGGAGGCGCCGGATGGGACGCGGTTGCCGGTGCTCTACCTTCGCAACAGCTATTCGAGCGGATGGCGCCTGCCGAACGACCCGGATGACCTGGTCGAGCGCACGCGGCGGCAGGAGAAGGACCTGCGCGAGGGACTTCCGGCGGTACTGATGAACGGCACCGACCATTCGCGGATGGAACCGCACGTGCCAGCTGCCCTGGAACGCGCCAAGGACCGGGGCTATGACTACCGGATGGCGACCCTCGCCGAATACGAGCGGGCCGTGCTCGCCGGGGGTATCGACGACGTGACCCACCACGGGGAGCTGCGGTCGCCCGACCGGTCGAACGTGCTCGTCGGAGTGCTCTCGGCGCGGATGAACATCAAGCAGCGGGACTTCGAGGTCTCGGGCGCGATTGAGAAGTACGCCGAGCCGCTCGAACTCTTGGCACACCTGCACCACGGCCCCGATGGCGCACCGGCGCTGCGCCAGGCATGGAGGCTGCTGCTGGAGAACTCGCCCCATGACTCGATCTGCGGGTGCAGCGTGGACCAGACCCACCGCGAGATGTTCCCCCGGTACGACCGCGCGGAGCAGCTGGCCAGACAGGTCACGCGGGAGTCGATGGCGCACGTGGTCCGCAAGGCGGAGGCCCCCGCGGATGGCGCGCTCGCCGTGTTCCGCCCGGTGGCCGGCGCGGCGGCGGTCCTCAGGGCGGAGGTGCCCATCGAGTGGGCCATGTTCGACCGGCTGAAGTTGCCAGACGGGACACTGGCGCCGTATTTCCTCGACCTTTCTGGCGTGCAGGGCGGTGAAACACTCGTCCACGAGGAGGTCTCGCCACGGGGGGCGCATCGCCACCTGGACTTCCTGCGCGAGCAGCGCTACGACAACCATGCCATCGAAGCGATGCAGTGGGAGCTCGACGGGCGCCACCTGACGGTGACGACCACGGTCGGCGCGGACATCACGGTGGTAGACGAAGAGGCGGTCCGGGAAGAGGTGCGGCAGGTTGCGGCGAACGACCTCGCGGATACGGCCGAGGTGAACGTCCGCCGGAGCGTCCGCGTGCCGCTGACCGCGGTGCTCCCGGCGAACGCGGCGATCGGCGTGCAGGTCCTCACCCCGGCCGATTCGGGAGCGGACGACACCCCACCGGGACTTCCCCGGCGGGGCATTGCGAACGAGTTCTACGAAGTCCGGCTCGACCGACAGGGGCGGCTCCGCATCCGCGACTGGCAGAACGGGATCGACCTGGAGAACGTCAACGCGTTTGTCTCTGAAGGAGACCGGGGCGACGAATACAACGCCGACATCCTTCCGGACGTGGTCATCAAGCCGGCAGCGGTCCACGGCATCGAACGGACCGTCAGCAGCATCGCCTCGACGCTAACTTACGTCACGCTGCTGGACGTCCCCGCGGGGCTGAACCGAAAGCGGACGCGAAGAAAGGGCAAGGGTCGCGCAATGGTGCCGATCGTCACGCGGGTGACGCTCTGGGCCGGTGTGCCGCGGGTGGACTTCAGCGTGACGGTGGAGAACACGGCGCGGGACCATCGCCTGCGTGCGCTGTTCCCCCTGCCCTTCGAGGCCGAGCAGGTCCTATCGGAGAACCAGTTCCACGTGGGCGAACGCGAGTTGAATCCACCAGCGTGGAACGGAATCAGCCCGGAACAGCCGCCTACCACCTTCCCGCAGAAGACGTTCGCGGCGTTCGAGGGGGCCGGCTCCGGGCTGGCGGTCTTCAACCAGGGGCTACCTGAAGGCGAGCTGGTGCGGGACCGCGACGGACGGCAGGCCTATGCCCTGACGTTGTTGCGGTGCGTAGGCTGGCTTTCGCGGCCCGACCTGGTGTCGCGGCGCGGCGGCGCGGGACCGACCATCTCGACCGAAGACAGCCAGATGGAGGGGACACACACGTTCGCCTATGCGCTCACGAGCTACCAGGGGGGTTGGCGGGGCCACAACGTGCAGGGGATGGCACACAGCTTCTGCTACCCGCCGCTGGCCTTCGGCACCAACGAACACGAGGGTTCGCTCGGGCCGGATATCCCGCTGGCGAGCATCAGCCCGGGCTTGGTCCCGACGGCGCTCCACCGCAGCGACCTGGACGGCGCGCCGGTCGTGCGGGTGTACAACGCATCGGGGGCGGAAATCAGCGCCGGTATCCACATCCCGGGGGGTTCAGTGGACGCAAGCCTCGTCGACCTGATGGACCGGGTCACGGGAGAGGTCGAGGGCGGCGGCGAGGGCTGGCGCGTGCCGCTGCGGGCGTGGGAGATCGCTTCGCTGCGCTTTGGCCGGCGGTGATTGCGGGGCCGTGCGCCCGTAGGGGGCTAACGGTCTAGCAGGGTGCTGCACAATCGACGGTTCGACGCCGATGAGCGGGAGTAAGCGC
>CAZRUZ010000002.1:0-5649 GCA_964603275.1 uncultured Anaerolineaceae bacterium
CGACCGCGAACGTCGCCAGCAGCCCGAGGAAGAACCACTCGCGCCCATGCTCACCATCGCGGACGAGGACGAGTGTTGGGAGCAGCAGCCCGAGGTAGGCCGTCAGCCAGCAGTACACGCGGAACGGCTTGCGCGGTCCGAAGGCGCTGGTGGGTGTAGATCCGAGCACGGCAAACAGCACCGCGAACCCGGCACTCACCCACAGGAAGCGCTCGTCTGCATGGACACCGGCCACCGTGACCGCGGGGATGAGAAAGGTGGGCCCGAGGCCCAGGACCTCCGGGATGGGCCGCGAAGGGAGCAGCCAGCCATGCACGAACTCCGCCGAGGCGAGCGCGGCGATCAATGCAAGGATCGCCGCGAACAGCCACTCGCCCAGCCACGCGACCAGGAGGATCAGCGGCAGGCCGACGGCCGCGGTCATCAGGCGGAGCTGGAGGTTGGACCGTGCCACCGGCCCGAGTGTAGAGGGGCGGCGGGCAACGGGCGAAGCGGTGGCGCCGGTCAGGGCTTCTTGAACGACTCGATGTCCTCGGGCAGCAGCCCCCCGAACTTCCGCTTGCGCCGCCCGTACTCGGCGAGCGCGATGTCGATGTCTTCGCGGCCGAAGTCGGGCCAGAATGCGTCCGTGAAATATAGCTCCGCGTAGGCCGACTGCCAGAGGAGGAAGTTCGAAATGCGCAGCTCTCCGGCGGTCCGGATCACGAGGTCCGGGTCGGGCATTCCGCCCGTGGAGAGGTGACGCGCGAGGAGTTCTTCCGTGACCTCGTGGGCAGGGATCTCCTCCTGGATGATGCGTTGTACCGCCATCACGATATCGTCGCGACCGCCGTAGCTGAAGCAGATGTTGAGCGTGAGGCCCGTGTTGTCCCGCGTCAGCTCGATCGCGCGCTCGACCCGCCGCTGTAGCCACTCGGGCAGGGTCTCCATGTGGCCGAGCATCTGCAGGCGCACGTTGTTCTTGTGCAGGTTCGAGAGCTCGCGCCGGATGAAGAAGTGGAGGAGGCGGATGAGCGCCCGCACCTCCGGCTGCGGCCGTTGCCAGTTCTCCGTGCTGAAGGCATACAGGGTCAGGTACTGGACGCCGTGGTCCGCGAACCGTTCGATGACACGGCGGATGTTCTCCGTACCCGCACGGTGGCCGGCCACCCGTGGGAGACCGCGCTGGCTCGCCCAGCGGCCGTTCCCGTCCATGATGATTGCCACGTGCCGGGGGACCCGGCCGCCAGAGATTGGCGAGATCAGGTCACCAAGAAACTCCGCTTCAACGCCGGCCTGCGCTTCGAGGCGGCCCGCTGCCGGCTCAGACCTCAAGGAGCTCCGCCTCTTTCTTCTTGCTCTCGCTGTCTACCGTCGCCACGTGCCGGTCCGTGATCTTCTGGAGTTCGTCTTCATGCCGCTTGAGGTCGTCCTGCGAGACCTCACCGTCCTTTTCGGCTTTGCGCAGCTCATCGTGAGCGTGCCGCCGGACGTTCCGGATGGCGACGCGGGCATCCTCGGCCTTGTTGTGGAGGAGCTTCACGAACTCCTTGCGCCGCTGCTCGGTCAGCGGGGGGATCGGCAGGCGGAGCAGCTGGCCATCGATGGCCGGGTTCAGGCCGAGGTCGGACGCCTGGATCGCCTTCTGGATCGCCGAAACGGCCCCCCGGTCCCACACCTGGATGGTCAGGAGCCTGGCCTCGGGTGCGTTAATCGTGCCCAGCTGCTTCAGGGGAGTGATTGCGCCGTAGTAGTCCACGGGGAGCATCTCGATCAGGCTGGGGTGCGCGCGGCCCGTCCGGATCCCGTTGAGGTCGCGCCGGAACGCCTGGATCGAGCTATCCATTTTCTCGTCAGCAGTCAGGAGGACTTCGTCCGGGTCTGCCATGCGTGCTCTCTCCCTTGCCGTGTGTCCTAGGTCTTCGCCGGTTCCCCTTCCGGGTTAGCCGAGACCACTGTCCCAATCGTATCGCCCCGGAGCGCGTGAAACACAGCGTCCCGCCCGGCGACATCGAAGACGATGATGGGCAGGTGGTGTTCCATACACATGCTCAGGGCCGTGATGTCCATCACCTGCAGCCTGCGCTGGATGGCTTCGAGATACGTAACGTGCTCGTACTTCGTCGCCGTCGGGTCCTTCGCCGGGTCGGCGTTGTACACGCCATCAACGCCGTTCTTTGCCATCAGCAGGGCTTCGCAGTCCGTCTCGATGGCGCGCAGCGCGCCGGCCGTGTCTGTCGTCATGAACGGGTTCCCGGTCCCGGCCGCGAAGATGACCACGCGCTTCTTTTCCAGGTGGCGGATAGCCCGGCGGCGGATGTACGGCTCGGCGACCTGCGAGATGGGGAGGGCCGTCTGGGTGCGAACCACCACCCCCGCCTTCTCCAGCGCATCCTGGAGCGCCAGGGCGTTCATGATCGTCCCGAGCATGCCCGCGTAGTCCGCCGTGGCCCGGTCCATGCCCGTCTCGGCCACGGTGGCGCCACGCCAGAAGTTGCCGCCCCCGATGGAAACGGCAACCTCGACACCTTCATCAACCGCGAGACGGATCTGGCGGGCAACGTCGTTCAGGGTGATCGGGTCGATGCCGAACGGGCGGTCGCCCATCAGGGCCTCGCCGCTCAGCTTCACCAGTGCCCGCCGGTATCGGCCCATATCCGGCTAACGGCCCAGCTCGTAGCGGACGAAACGGCGCACGCGGACGTTTTCGCCCGTCTTGGCGATGACGTCCTGCACGAGCGCGGAGATCGTCCGGCCCGAGTCGCGGATAAACGGCTGGCTCATCAGGCAGACCTCTTCGTCGCTGCCCTCGATACCCGCGCGCTCCGGGTCCTCGGCCGAGACCACCTGGGGACTCATCGCCGCGACCTGCATCGCGATATTCCGGGCAAGCTGGCGGAAGTCCTCCGTGTTGGCCACGAAGTCCGTCTCGCAGTTCACCTCGACGAGGACGCCGATGCGGCCGCCCGCGTGGATGTAGCTTTCCACCACGCCGTTTGACGTCTCGCGTTCGGCCCGCTTGGCCGCCGCCAGGATGCCCTGCTCGCGCAGGATCGTCCGCGCCTTGGCCGCGTCACCGCCAGCGGCCTCGAGCGCCCGCTTGGCATCCATCACGCCCGCCCCGGTTTCCTCGCGGAGGGCCTTGATCATCTCTGTCGTAATTGCCACGAGTCGTCTTACTCCTGCGTTGCTGTCTCGGTCGCTGCCTGTGCGGCCGCCGGGATGACGGTGACCGTCGGGGCGCTTTCGGTCGCTGCTTCATCCTCCGGGCTGGCCGTGAACGAGCCGCTTTCGATGGCGGCATCCGCGGCCTTCGCGAACTCGTCACCGTGCGTGCCGGCGCCTGCCCCGGATTCAGCCGCCGCGCGGCCTTCGATCGCCGCATCGGCGACTTTGCCAAGGATCAGCTTGATCGCACGGATGGCGTCATCGTTGCTCGGGATTGGATAGGCCACCGGGTCCGGGTCGCAGTTCGTATCGACGAGCGACACGATCGGGATGTTCAGGCGCTTGCATTCCGCAACAGCGATGGACTCTTTGACCGTGTCGATGATGAACACCGCGGCGGGCAGGCGTTCCATCTTCTTGATGCCGCCGAAGTAGCGGTTCATGCGCTCGATCTCGTTGGAGATGTCGAGCTGCTCTTTCTTCGTCAACCGGGAGAAGTCACCCCGGGCCACGGAGGACTCGAGGTTGTGAAGGTGCCGGATCCGGCTCTGGATGGTCCGGAAGTTCGTGAGCGTGCCGCCAAGCCAGCGGTTGTTCACGAACGGCAGACCGGCGCGGGCCGCTTCCATCTCCACGGTTTCGCGAGCCTGCTTCTTCGTGCCGATGATGAGCACGTCCGATCCACCGGCGACCACATCGCGCACGAACGTGATAGCGGCGTCGAGCCGCGTCACCGTCTGCTGCAGGTCGATGATGTGGATGCCGTTCCGCTCGGTGAAGATGAACTGCCGCATCTTCGGGTTCCAACGGCGGGTCTGGTGGCCGAAATGGACGCCGGCCTCCAGCAATTGCTTCATGCTGACAGGGGTAACCAGGGGTGCCTCCAACGTGCGGCGTCATAAATTTGGCCCCTCGTGCGAGTGGCCACGGCGCCGCCTATTTGCACAACCGCCCAATGATACCAGCGGCGCCCGCCAGGCGGAAGCGAGGACGCCCTGTCATCGATATCACTCACCCGGTCAACATTTCCCTATTGACAGGGCGCCCTCGTTCTTTGTAGGTTTCCCTGCAAGGAAGGAGGTGATGCGCATGGACTATCACAGTCGTAGTTACGGCCTGACCTTAGCGCTGGAGGTGACTTCCTCGTAGGACATACCTGTGAGGACTCATCCGCCCTCCTAAGACTCCGGTCTTAGCTACGAAGGGGCCCCGGGATACTGACCGGGGCCCCTTTTATCTTGCCCCGCCGAGGCCGCCCTTGGATAAGCCCTCAGCCTTCGATCCCGCCGCATTCCAGGCCGGACTCACCACGTCGCGCATCGGGCGCTACTTCGTCCACCGGGATGTCGTGGACTCCACCATGGCTATCGCCCGCCGCGAGGCCGTGGAAGGCGCACCACACGGGACGGCCGTCCTGGCCGAAGAACAGACCGCGGGCCGCGGGCGCCGCGGACGCACCTTTTACAGCCCCGCCCGGCAGAACATCTACGTCACCTTCGTCCTCCGCTGCCCACTCGATGTCCATCGCCGCCTGCCGTTGATTGTCCCCCTGGCTGCCTGTCTGGCAATCCAGGCCGATGAGCCCCGGGCCCGCATCAAGTGGCCAAACGATATCTGGATCGGCGACCGCAAGATCTCCGGGATGCTCATCGACGCGGAGATCTCGTCCTCCGGCGCGCTGGCGCTGCCCGGCATCGGCATCAACGTGAACGGCGACCCGACCGTCCTCCCCGAACTCCGCGAGATAGCCACGTCCCTCGCCCGCGAGCTCGGCCATCCTGTCCCGCGGGAGCCACTCCTCGCCCGCCTCTGTAACGAACTCGAACGGCTTTGCGCCGCCCCGGCCAGCGGCGTCCTGGATGCCTACCGCGAAAACAGCTCCACCCTTGGCCGCCAGGTCTTCGTGTCGCCGGCCGTGGGCGAACCGTTCGAAGGCGCCGCCTACGCGATCGAGGAGGATGGCTCCCTCGCCGTCCGCCTGGCTTCCGGGGCGACGGAAGTCGTCACCGCGGCTGATGTGACCGTCCGGCCGCTGGGCTGAAATGATTCCATGCACCGAATGGGCTATCGTTCGGTGCATGACGTTCGAGGAGATGTACGACCTGGCGGTCAGCCGCAAGCAAGACATGCCCGCCGGCTCTTCCACCGCCGAGCTCTTCACCCGCGGCCCCCACGGCATCGGCAAGAAGCTCGTTGAAGAGGCCGCCGAGAGCTGGATGGCCGCCCGGTTCGAAAGCAACGACGACCTGGCCGGCGAACTGGCCCAGGTCCTGTACTACGTCGCCTGCATGATGGCCGAAAAGGGCCTCGCGCTGGATGATGTCTACCGTCAGCTATGATCAAAGTCGCTCTCCCAAACAAAGGCGCCCTCTTCGAGCCAACGATGGAGCTGCTCACCTCGTGCGGATACCGCGCGGTCCGGTCCGGGTCGTCGCTCTCGTCCCTCGACCCCGACAACAACGTGGAGTTCTACTTCCTCCGCCCGGGCGATATCCCCCTCTA
>CAZRUZ010000002.1:5749-49477 GCA_964603275.1 uncultured Anaerolineaceae bacterium
GGCGAGCCGCTGTTCCAGTCGAACGCCGCCCTCTACGCCAACCCGGACCGGGCCGCCGAACCCGAGGTCCAGGTCCTCCTGGCCCGGATCGAGGGCAAGCTCGTCGCGGTCGAGTTCATGATGGTCGAGTATGACTGCCCCGGCGAGATCCTCGCCGATGCCTGTGCCGTTACCCCCGGGATCGAGTCGCCCACGGTCACGCGCCTTCAGCGCGAAGGCTGGTACTCGGTCAAAGCGATGGTCCCCCGGAAAGACGCCCACCGCATCATGGACACGCTTTCGAAGATGGGCTGCCGGGGCATCCTGCTCACCACCATAGAGAGCGCCCGCATCTAGGCGGCGTTCTGTAGGATCGGTACATGCCCCCGATCACCCTCCACATGGTGCTGGCCCGGCAGATCGCCCTCGACCTCTGCCATGAATCCATCCCGGCGGACTCCGGCCACTACCTGCTCGGCGCGACCAGCCCCGATATCCGCGTGATAACCCGCCAGGACCGCTTCAGCACTCACTTCTTCGACCTCAACGAACACAACCACCAGGACTCGGTCGAGGCTTTCCTCCGCCTGTACGGCAAGCTGGCGCAGCCCGAGAACCTGAACTCAGAGACGCGGGCATGGGCGGCCGGGTACATCAGCCACCTGGTGATGGACGAACAGTACATAACGAACGTCTACCGGCGCCATTTCGCCCGCCACGATGAGCTTGGCGGGACGATGCGCGCCAATGTGATGGACCGGCTCCTGCAGTTCGACCTCGATCGCCAGTACGGCGGTGACCCCGAACTCAAGCACACGATTTGCGGTGCACTCGGATGCACGGTCGAAGGCATCGATGCCGGGTTCCTCGATTCCGAGACCCTCGATCGCTGGCGCCAGGTTTCCATCGACATGGCCGCCCGAAACATGGATTGGGACCGCGCCCGCGCCATGATCGCCAACCATCTTCGCTACTCCGGGCTGGAAGAAGGCGAGTCCCTCAGCTCGTTCCTTGATTCGCTTCCCGAACTGCTGGATGAGACAATCGCCCACATCACGAGCGCCGAGGTCGATGCGTTTGTGCAGCGCTCCACCGCTGCCGCGCGCGATGCGATAGAGAGGTACCTGGGATGCGGATAATCCGCAACGCCGAAGAGGGCAGGCAGCTCTTGCTTTCCCGCCGCCCGCTCGAGGCGGATGAGCTCCCCATGGAGATCCGCGAGACGACCTTCCGGACCTTCGGCCAGGAGATCAGCCCCGACGAGGTGGTGCGGCGCATCATCCGCGACGTCCGCGATGATGGCGACAACGCCGTCCGGTACTACAACTCCAAGCTTGATGGGGCCACCGTCGGTGACCTCCGCGTGAGCCAGGATGAGGTGGCCGCCGCCTACAACGCCCTGGATGCAGAGCTGATCGAAGCGCTCAAGTTCTCCGCCGACCGGGTCCGCCGGTATCACGAGGCACAGCTCCGCGGCGCGATGCTCGATTTCCAGCAAAACGGCCTCGGTCAGATGACCCGCCCGCTCCAAAAAGCGGCGATCTACGTTCCCGGCACGCGGGCGCCGCTCCCCAGCACCGTTTTGATGTGCGCTATCCCCGCCCGCGTCGCCGGCGTCGATGAGGTCTACCTCGCGAGCCCCGTCCTGCCCGATGGCACCGTGCCCCCGGTCAAGCTCGTCGCGGCTGATATCGCCGGCGTCGATGGCGTGTTCAAGGCCGGCGGCGCTCAGGGTGTCGCCGCATTCGCCTACGGCACCGAAAGCATCCCGCGGGTCGACAAGATCGCCGGTCCCGGCGGGCTCTTCGTCACCATCGCCAAGAAGCAGGTGTTCGGCGATGTCGGCATTGATAGCGTCTACGGCCCGACCGAGACCGTGATCATCGCCGATGAGTCCGCGAACCCGGAGTTCGTCGCCGCCGACCTCATCGCCCAGGCCGAGCACGACGCGCTTGCCAGCCCGATCCTGCTCACGCCGTCGCATCACCTCGCGGATGAGGTAGCCCGCTGCATTGAGCGCCAGCTGAGAGACCTCGAACGCGCGAAGATCGCCCGGGCGGCGCTCGACAACCGTGGCGGCTGCATCCTGGTGAACGACATCGACCACGCGATCGAGCTCGCCAACTACTACGCCCCCGAGCACCTCTGCCTCTGCGTCGAAAACCCGACCGCCTATGCGATGAAGGTCCGCAACGCCGGTGGCCTGTTCCTTGGCGAGGCTTCGCCCGAGGCCGTCGGCGACTACACGGCCGGCCCCAGCCACACCATGCCCACCGGCGGCGCTGCCCGCTGGAGCGGCCCGCTCGGTGTCGGCGACTTCCTGAAGCGCATGGCCGTGGTCAACCTCCCTGAGGACGACATGGAGGAGTTGAACCACTACGCCGCCATCATCGCCCGTGCCGAGGGCCTCACCGGCCACGCCCACGCGGTCGAGCGGCGGCTCCAGGGGCGCTAGCCGTGGACCTCCGCCGTCTATTGCGCCCGGACCTCGACGACCTCGAGGAATACGTCCCCGTCAAGCCGCTCGACGTGCTTGCGGCCGAGATCGGGGTGCCCGTCGAACGGCTGGTGAAGCTCGACGCCAACGAGAACCTCTACGGCCCGCACCCGGACGTCCTCGCCGCGATCCAGCAGGCGCCCTTCCACATCTACCCGGACCCGGGGCAGGCGGCGCTGCGCGAGGCCATCGCAAACTTCGTGGGCACCGCTCCGGAGTGCGTCGTTGCCGGCACCGGCGCCGATGACCTCATCGATATCCTCATCCGGCTGGTCATGCCGGAGTCCGTGGCCATTGCGACACCGACATTCGGCATGTACCGCTTCCTTGCGAAGATCTCTCGCGCCACGCCGGTCGAGGTGCCCCGGCGCCCCAACTTCGACCTCGACGTGGTCGCGCTCCGCCATGCGGTCCACGATGGCGCGGGGATCATCTTCCTGACCTCGCCGAACAACCCGACCGGCAACCCGGTGAACCTCGCCGAGCTCGAAGCGCTCCTGGCGCTCGACGCGCTGATCGTCGTCGATGAGGCCTACGTAGAATTCGGTGGCCAGACGGTGGTCCCGCTCATCGCCAGCCACCCGAACCTGGTCGTCTTGCGCACGTTCAGCAAGTGGGCCGGGCTGGCCGGCCTTCGCGTGGGGTACTCCATCAGCCACCGGGAGCTCGCCGGACACCTGATGGCGATCAAGCAGCCGTACAACGTCAACGTCGCCGCCGATGCGGGGGCCCGTGCGGCCATCGCGCACTGGCCCGAGATCTCGGAGACGCTCGCCTGCATCGTCGCCGAACGCGAGCGGATGTCGCAGCTCTGTGCCGGGCTCGGGTGGCTCAAGCCGCTGCCCTCGCAGGCCAACTTCGTCCTGTTTGCCGTTGAAGGCCGCCCCGCAAAGGATGTTGCGGCCGCGCTGCGGAGCAAGGGCGTCCTCGTGCGTCACTACGACCGGCCCGACCTCGCCAACTACATCCGTATCAGCGCCGGCCGGCCGGAAGACACCGATGCGCTGATGGCGGCGCTGCGAGCGCTGTAACTGCTGGAACCGCGACCGGAAAGGGAGCGGTTCGAGGTAATGCGCGCAAGCCCGATTCCAGTCTCACCCTGCTCGATTCGACCCAATGGCCCGCATACGCGATAACTCTCACATGACTGCTCGCATCGCCACCGTTTCGCGCCGCACCGCCGAGACCAGCATCGACCTGACGCTCAACCTCGACGGCAGCGGGAAGTTTGTCACGGAAACGGGGGTCGGCTTCCTCGACCACATGCTCAGCCACATCGCCAAGCACGGCGTCTTCGACCTCGAAGTCCGCTGCAAGGGCGACCTCTGGATCGATGAACATCACACGGTCGAGGATATCGGCATTGCCCTCGGCGAGGCCTTCGCCCAGGCGGCCGGCGACAAGGCAGGGCTTGTCCGCGCCGGGTCTGCCTACATGCCGCTCGATGAGGCACTGGCACGCGCCGCTGTCGATCTCAGCGGACGGCCCTACGCCGTCCTCGACCTGCGCCTGCTCGGCCGCGAAGTGGGCGGTATGCCCCCGGATCTGTTCAACCACTTCCTCGAGTCGTTCGCCTTCGCGGCAAAGCTCAACCTGCACCTTGCCGTCCTGGCGGGCGTGAACGACCACCACAAGATCGAGGCCGCGTTCAAGGCGATGGCGCGCGCGCTCGATGCTGCCGTCCAGGTGGACCCGCGCCGCGGCGGCGATATCCCCAGCACCAAGGGCACGCTCTAGCCCGTCCGGACATCGTCGCGCGTCCCGGGTGTGATGATCGCGATCACCCTCGTGCCCGGCATCGGCCGGCGCCGCCTGCCGGCGATCATTGACATGCCCCGGATGCGGCGACACGATTCGAGCCCCATGGAAGCCCAGTTAGCCCGTTACCTCGAAGCCAAACTCCCGGCCCCGTCGGTCCAGGTGAGCAATCTCTTCCGCATCCCCGGCGGCGCCTCGCGCGAGACGTGGATGTTCGATGCCACCTGGGACGAACCTGGGGGATCGAAATCAGAATCGTTTGTCGTGCGGAAAGACCCCCCGGCGAGCCTCCTTGAGACCGACCGCGAAGTGGAATACGCCTTCTACTCCGCCTTCGCCGGCACCCGCGTCCCCGTCCCCGCGATGCGCTGGCTCGAGCCCGACGCCAGCATTATCGGTGGTCCCTTTTTCATCATGGACCGGATACTCGGATGCGAATCTGGCACCCGCGTCATCCTTGCGCCGCCCTATCAGCAGATGCAGCCAGAGATTGCGCGGAACATGTATGAAATACTCGCCGCCATCTCCACGTTCGACTGGCGCGGCTCGCCCGCCGAACGGGTCTCGAAGGTGCCCACGGCCGATACCGCCTGGCGCCAGGAACTCGACCACTGGGAAGGGATCATTAACGCGCAGGAGCTCAGCCCCCAGCCGATCATCCGTGCCGCGATCCGCTGGCTCCGGGCCAACCCGCCACCACCCGCGCCGCGGCTCAGCGTTGTCCACGGCGATTACCGGGTCGGCAACTTCCTCTACCAGGCCGACGGCTCCATCCACGGGATCGTCGACTGGGAGATGGCCCACATTGGCGACCCCATCGAGGACGTGGCGTGGTCGTTCAACCAGGCATGGCACTGGGGCAAAGATGGGCGCCCGGGCGGCATCGTCGACCGCGAGACCGCGATCCAGACCTGGGAGCGCGCCAGTGGCCTGACCTGCGACCGTGTTGCGCTCCACTGGTGGGAGGTGTTCAGCCAGGTGAAGGCCCAGGGGATCTGGCTCACCGGTGCGCGCTCGTTCCAGGAAGGGCGCACCAACGAACTCATCCTCGCGCTCGTCTCCTACAACCTGATCAATGCGCAGGATCAGTTCTTCCTGCAGACCACCGGGAGGCTCCAGTGAGACCAGACGCCGGACGAGTCCTTCAGGGCATCGCCGTCAACCTGCTTTCCAACGTGATGCAGGAGATCCGCACGCCATTCGGCCAGCAGACCGTCGGCATCGCCGGGGCACTCACGATGATGGTTGCGGAGGAGTTCGACCGGGCGGCGAACCGGCTCTCCGTGGAGAGCGCCGTCATCCGGGGCATCCTCACTGATGGCTTGCCCCTCCTGGCCGACGCGGCCCGCGCGGCCGTCTCGGCGGCCCTTGCAACCCCGGCGCCCGCGGACATCAAGGTCTCGTCGCTCCTCGCCGAGAATGATGCACTGCGCGCCGGGCTCATCGCCCTTCATGCCGCAGTCGAGCAGCTCGACACCCCCGAGGGGCGGGCGATGGACGAGCGGATCTGGGCCGAACTGATAGAATCGACAAGGAGGCGCGATTTCCAGGCCAAGATGTTATGAGGGATAACCTTCGAAGACTGCTGGAGGCCTACGAGCCCCAGACACAACAACCCGACCCGGCGCCGCCGCCCGCAGGTGTCCTGCTCCTGTTGCACGAACGGCCGGCCGGGCCGCATGTCATCTTCCAGAAGCGCACGGAAAGCGTCCGGGACCACAAGGGGCAGATCTCCTTCCCGGGCGGAGCCATGGACCCCGAGGACGCCTCGGTGCTCCACACGGCCCTCCGCGAAACCCACGAGGAGATTGGCGTCGACCCATCCCACGTCGACGTACTGGGCCAGCTCGATGACATGGTCACGGTCTCGAATTTCCTGGTAACGCCCTACGTCGCGTGGCTCGACCGCTACCCCTACGAGTGGCGCTTCAGCTCCCATGAGGTCGCCTACCTGCTCGAAGTGCCCCTCGCCCACTTGCGCGATCCTCGCAACCACATCCCCGACCGGCGCGTGATCAACGGGCGCGAATACACCTTCCAGTCGTACCAGTTCGGCGATGATGTGATCTGGGGCGCGACCGCGCGCATGCTCGGCAATTTCCTGGATATCATGCAGGCACTCTAGCCAGCTCGGGAGCGGCGCCATGGCAGAACTTCAGCCGTCAGCCATCGATTGCCTGCGCTGCGGCAAGCCCCTCTACTTCCTCGGTGTGCGCGATTTCCACGAAGGGACGCGCGTCGGCTTCTTCGGTGACTTCTTCGAGCTCTTCCAGACCCGGGAGGAGCTCGACATGTTCGCCTGCGGGTCATGCGGGCACGTCGAGTTCTTCATCGGTGGCGTCGGCGATGAGCTGCGCGGCTTCAAGATCACCGGGAGGGTCCGGAAGCGGCGCGTCCAGACCGGCCGCCCGGCCGGGCAGGGACACTGAGCGCCCTTCCCCCTACGATTGGCGCATGACCCAGCCCGAACCCCGCACCCTCGCCTCCCTCCTCCAGGAGCTGCCCGGCGCCCGCCTTGTCCGCGGCGACCCTGCGAGCGCCGTGGCTGGCGTGGAGCACGACTCGCGGCGCGTCTCCGATGGGTCGCTGTTTGTCGCAATTCCGGGTTTCACCGTCGACGGGCACACCTTCCTTCCCCAGGTGGCGGGAGCGGGTGCAGCAGCGGCTGTGGTCGAAGCGGGCCACGCCCTTCCACCCGGGGTCCCCGGCGATCTCGCCCTCATCGAAGTCCCCGCCACGCGGCCCGCCCTCGCCGCCGCCGCCGCCTGGTTCTACGGTCACCCCGGGCGTGAGATGACCGTCATCGGCATCACCGGCACCGACGGCAAGACGACGACCTCGCACATCCTGACCTCCGTCCTCGAGGCCTCCGGCGCCGCCGTGGGCCGCCTGGGCACCGTCGATACCTACTTCCCCGGCGAATCGGGGAAGGTGACCGACCGGATGACCACGCCGGAGGCCCCCGAAGTGCAGCGGCTGCTCCGCAGGATGGCCGATGCCGGGTGCCGGTACGCGATCGTCGAATCGACCAGCCACGGCCTCGCCCTGAACCGCCTCGACCATGTGGAATACGACATCGCCGCGTTCACGAACATCACCGGCGACCACCTCGACTTCCACCGGACGTTCGAGGCCTACCGCGAGGCCAAGGGCATGCTCTTCGAGGCGCTGGATACGGCCGCTCCGAAACGCATCGCGAAGACCGCCATCGTGAATATCGATGACCCCTCCGCGAACTACATGCTCGATCGCAGCCTCGCCGCCGGGCTCACGTACGGGCTCGAAAGCCGCGAGGCAGTGGTCTCCGCGCGGGTGCTCGTGCTCCGCCCGGATGGCACCGACTTCCAGTTGGTGACTCCGCAAGGGACCGCACCGGCATCGATCCAGTTGCCGGCGATCTTCAACGTCATGAATGCGCTCGCCGCGGCCAGCGCCGGAATTGCCTGCGGCATGGAGGTCGGGGATATCGCCAGCGGGCTGGCCGCGTGCCGGGGCGTCCCCGGCCGGATGGAACGCATCGTGGCTGGCCAGCCGTTCGAGGTCGTGGTGGACTACGCCCACACCGGCGATGCCGTGCGCAAGGTGCTCTCCGTCCTGCGGGAGGTCTGCACGGGCAGGCTGATCATCGTCGTGGGCGCGGCCGGCGAACGCGACCCCGGCCGCAGGTTCGGGGTCGGGCGCGCAGCGGCGGAGGGCGCGGACTTCGCCATCTTCACCAGCGAGGACCCGCGCTCCGAGGAGCCGGCCGCCATCGTCGGCGAGATCGGGCGCCACGCCGAAGGGGCGGGCCGCCAGCGCGGGCGCGACTTCCTCGAGATCGAGGACCGGCGAGAGGCCATCGCCGAGGCATTCCGGCGGGCCGCACCCGGGGACACCGTCCTGATTGCCGGGAAGGGCCACGAGAAATCGATGGTCTACGGCGCCGAATCGCGCCCCTGGGATGACCGCGATGTCGCGCGCGAGGAACTCGCGCGGATCGGCTTCGCGGAGCGCTAACCCTTCCGCTCCCTTTTCGTCCCGTTTGGACGCTGCGCGGGCCGTTCGTATACTGCTGAGCACCACGCCTTTTGAGCGTCTCTGTCGATACGAGGTTTCACCCGTGGCCAAGCGCAAACGACGCGAGCTGCAGCACCTGCGGCAAGAGCCTTCTCGCCGCAAGAACTACCAGCTTGGCGGTACCACCACCAGCGATATCTACAAGCCCGGCTTTCCGATGAACTTGCTCAGCAACGTCAAGTTCTTCGCGATCATCGGCGTGGTTGTCGCCGTCCTCATGGTCGTCGGGGCCCTCCTGACCACGGCCGGCGGGAACGACGAAGGCGACCCGGATGACCTTCCGACGCCCACGCCCGCGGCCTCAGTCACGGCTGATGCCTCAGCGACGGCGAGCACCACGCCCGCGGCCAAGACCTTCGAGAAGGCCGAGACGGTCATCGACGCGACGGCCAAGACGTACACTGCGACCGTCAAGACCAACAAGGGCGACTTCGTCATCGAGCTCTACGCCGATAAGGCGCCCAATACCGTCAACAGCTTCGTCTTCCTCGCGCAGGAAGGCTTCTTCGATACGGTCACGTTCCACCGCGTCATCGATGGCTTCATCATCCAGGCAGGCGATCCGACCGCTACCGGTGGTGGCGGTCCCGGCTACCAGACCGCGGATGAGCCGAACCAGGAGCGCAACCTCAAGTACACATTGTCGATGGCCAAGGTTGGCGGCCAGTCGGTCTTCGGGAGCCAGTTCTTCATCAACCTGAAGGACAACCCCTCGCTCGACTACGACAACCCGACCGTCAACAAGTATTACCCGTTTGGCAAGGTGGTGAGCGGCACGGACGTCGTCGATGCTATCGGCAAGGCGGAGACGGGCGCCGGCGACAAACCTGTCGAGGCCGTCGTCATAACTGGTGTCGAGATCACCGAAAAGGCCAAATAGAGCCACTCCCGGCTACCCTCGGGCCGGGCAGTCCATGGTCCGCGATAACGGGCGCCGCTCAATGCGGCGCCCGTTCATTTTCCGGCCAGCCGTTCCCGCTTCCGCTCGATGATGCGCGCGACGTACTCCGGCGTGATGGTCCCGTCGCGGTCTCCGGCAAAGACGCTCCAGACAGCGGTGCCCTCCGCCGCATAGGTGGCGAATAGCGTCGCCCGGGCGGGGCCCTCATGCGCGGCGATGCGGAAGCTGCGGGTCCCGGCGATGGGCGCGACCTCCTCGGTCAGCCGTTCGCCATCCGGCAGCCAGATGATCCCGGAGGCAGCCAGGTCAGCGGAGTCCGCATCCAGCTCCGCGACCCAGGCGGAGGCCTGCTCGTTGGTTTCGAAGACGAGCACCTGGCAGACCACGTTGACCGGGGGATCGAACGGCGGCTTCGGGAGCTTTTCCTTCCAGAAGATGAAGCGGCCGCGCTGCATGCCGGCCTCGCGGTACTCCTGCTTGCGGGCCTCCGGGTCGCGCCCGAGGCCGCCAAGGTCGGTCTCCGAGAACGATCCCGAGGTCAGTCCGAGGAACGCTCCGCCGAGGTCGCTCTCCTCGCAGAGGAAGCGGTCCAGTGCCGCGTCGCCGCTCTCGCTCGCATCCGAACAGGCCGTCAGCGCGATGGCGGCCGCGGCCACCGCCGCGAACCTAGTCGTCCGGTTTTTCCACATGAACCTGCGGGCCAATCCACCCGTGGCGCGCCTGGTACCGCTCAACCAGCACGATTAATCCGAAAAACGGTAGAAACGCCGCCGTCGCCCCAAGCGCCCAGAGCCACTCCGGGATCAACACCAGGAGGATGGCGCTGGCGGCCGTGAACGCCATCCCGAGGATGGCGAGGATGCGCCCGGCCAGGACGAACGGCGAGATCGGCATCTGCACTCCACCAGTTTCGCCCGCGGGTGGCGGCGGGTCTACCCGCCGGGTGAGCCTCACGCGCGTCTCGCTCTCCCGTATACTCGGCCCCATCCCCCAAGGAGAACTGACATGGCGCGTCCCGTCTTGCGAACAGCACTCTGCGACATGCTCGGCATCGAATACCCGGTCATCCTCGCCGGCATGGGGCCGGTTGCCGGCGGCATCAGCGGCTCGGTTGCGACCGCCCCGCTGGTTGCCGCCGTTTCCAATGCCGGAGGCCTGGGCGTTATCGGAGGTGCGGGCTTCAGCGCCGAACGTCTGCGCCAGGAGATTAATGACGTCCGCTCCCGCACCGACCGGCCGTTCGGGGTCGACCTGCTCCTGCCCTCAAACTTCATGGGCGGCGCCGCGGGCGGTGAGTTGCCCCGCGACCCGCGCGAACTCGTCCCGGCCGAAACCCGGGCCGGGCTCCGCAAGCTCGCCGAAGGGCTTGGCATCGCCTGGGAGGAGGCGCCCCTCGACCCCCGCCTCGGCCAGGCCCCGCGGCGTTCGGGCGGCATGTCCGATGAGCAGATGGAAGTCGTCATCGAAGAGAAGATCCCGGTGTTCGCGAGCGGCCTTGGCAGCCCCGCTCCCTGGATGGACCGCCTCAAGGCCAACGGGACGAAGGTCCTCTGCCTCGTCGGTAACGTGAAGAACGCGAAGCGCGTGGCTGCTTCCGGCGCCGACATCGTAGTTGCCCAGGGCACGGAGGCCGGTGGCCATACCGGCCGGGTCGCGACCTTCGCGCTCGTCCCGCAGGTTGTTGATGCCGTAGCGCCGACACCGGTCGTTGCTGCAGGCGGAATCGCGGACGGCCGGGGCATCGCCGCCGCGCTGGCCCTGGGCGCTGTTGGTGTCTGGTGCGGGACGGCCTTCCTCGTCGCCGATGAGGCGAACCAGCCCGAGACGCAGAAGCAGCGCGTCCTGGCGGCCGGAGATGAGGATACCCGCGTAACACGCCTGTACAGCGGCAAGACGATGCGCAACATCACTAACCCGCTGATCGAGGCCTGGGAGGCCTCCGGTATCCAGGCCCTGCCCATGGGCCTCCAGGGGCTCCTCATCCAGGACCTCGTCTATTCCGTGCGCAAGGCCGGGCGCGAAGACCTGCTGATGAACGCCGCTGGACAGGCCTCCGGCATGCTCACCCGTGCCCGCCCCGCCGCCGACATCCTTCACGACATGGTGGCCGAGGCTGCCGCAATCATCGGTGGCGGCCTCCAGGCCCGCGTCACCGCCATCGCCGGAGACTGATGCATGACCGAAAACGCGCTGGCCGGAGTCCGCGTCGTCGAATTCACTGACGAAATCGGCTCCTACTGCGGCAAACTCCTCGCCGACCTCGGCGCCGAGGTCATCAAAGTGGAACCGCCCGGGGGAGGGCGTCAGCGCCACTCGGCCCCGTTCGTTGCGGGGCTGGAAGGCGACCCGGATGCCAGCCTGGCTTTCTGGGTCCACAACACCTCGAAAAAGTCGGTCGTGCTCGACCTGGCTACCAATGAGGGGCGCACCGCGGCCCGCAAGCTCGCCATCTCCGCCCAGATCGTCATCGAGGACAACCCGGTGGGCACGATGGCCGGCTGGGGCCTCGGCTACCAGGACCTTCGCACCGCCAGCCCATCGCTGGTCTACACCTCCGTCACGGGCTTCGGCCAGACCGGCCCCCATGCCGGGTGGGCGTACAGCGATATCGTCGGCCAGGCGATGGGCGGGATCATGACCCTCGCCGGCGAAATGGCCGACCCGCCGAACATGATCTACGGGCACCAGGCGGACGTCTCGGCGAGCATCCAGGCCGCCCAGGGAACCCTTATGGCCCTCCTCCACGCGGAGGCGACGGGTACCGGGCAATCGGTCGATGTCTCTGCCCAGGAGTCCCTTTCGATGTCGCAGGAGACCGCCATGCAGACCTGGGACTTCCAGAAGAAGAATCAGTTCCGCACCGGCGAACTCGGGTCCCTTCCCCTTGCCATCCCCGGCAATGCCACACTGAAGACGCAGGACGGGTACATCCGCCTCTTCGTCCTTGCCCCGGCTGGCGGCGACCTCCCGGACCTCGTCGAGTGGATGCGGGACGAGGGCAAGGCGGAAGACCTTGTCGATGAGCCATACGCTTCGGTAGTGCCACTGATCAACATGGGCTGGCTCACCCAGCTCATGAGCAACCCGGCCGAAGCCGCACGCGTGATGCCGCTCCTTCCCCGTATCAACGAAGTCATCCGCGACTTCTTTGCCAGCCTGACCAGCACCTACGCGTACGAGGAGGGCCAGCGCCGCCGGCTCCTGGTGGGGATTGTCTCTACACCCAAGGACCTGGCGCAAAACCGCCAGTTGCGTGAGCGCGGCTGGTACGTGCCGTGGGCGGAGGCGCCCGCCGGCAAGTCGGTCGAGTTCCCCGGCGCCCCCTACCGGCTCTCCGAAACACCCCCGTCCGTCGCCCGGCCGCCTCGCCTTGGCGAACATACCGCCGCCGTCCTCGGCGCGCTCGAATAGGAGGAACTTCATGACAAAACGGCCTCTCGAAGGGCTCCGCGTCGCCGACTTCTCCTGGTTCGGCGCTGGGCCTATCGCCGGGAACACGCTCTCCACCTTCGGTGCAGAAGTGATCCGTGTGGAATCCGAGACCAAGCTCGACTCGCTCCGGCGGGTCCACCCCTTCGCGATGAACCCGGATGGTTCGTTCAAAGGCGGTTACAACGTCTCGGGCTACTTCAACAACTTCAACACCGGGAAGCTTTCGCTCCAGCTCAACCTCAACACCGAGAAGGGGCAGGAGATCGGGTACCGGCTCATTGAGAAGTGCGACGTCTTCCTCACGAATTTCACGCCGCGCGTGATCGACAAGTGGAACCTCCACTATCACCAGCTCGCGAGCGTGAACCCCCGCCTCATCGCCGCCTACGCGCCGATGCAGGGCATGGAAGGGCCACATCGCGATTACCTGGGCTTCGGTGCGGTCCTGACACCGATCACGGGCATCAGCGAGATGTCCGGTTTTGCGAACCGTCCGCCTTTCGGGGTGGGCACCAACTACCCGGACTACGTCATCAACCCGGGACACACCGTCACCGCGATCCTCGCCGCATTACGCCACCGGAACCGGACCGGCCGCGGCCAGTGCATCGAACTCCCGCAGGTCGAGTCCGTCGTCAACACGCTCGGGACTGCCGTGGTCGAGTACCTGGTCAACGGCGCGAACCCGACCCGGACCGGCAACCGCAACCCGAACGCCGCTCCCCATGGCGTGTTCCGCTGCGTCGATGACCCGGCCGTCGTCGGCTCCACGGACCGCTGGGTGGTCATTGCCTGCCGCGATGATGCCGAATGGCAGCGGGCAGCCGCCGCGCTCGGCCATCCCGAATCCGCCGCCGACCCGAAGTTCGCCACGTTCGCCGCCCGGAAGGCCAACGAGGAGGAGCTCGAAGCCCTCGTGAACTCGTGGACGAAGCCTATGAAGGCCGAGGACGCCTGCGCTACCCTCCAGGCTTCCGGTGTCCCCGCCGGGGTCGTCCAGAACGCCCAGGACCTCCTCGACCGCGATGAGCACATGCGCGCCCGCGGGTACTACCAGTACGTGGAACACCCGGAAGCGGGCCGCGAAGCGCACGACGGCCCGGCCTTCGTCCTCAGCGAGACGCCCGGGCGCGTCAGCGGCCCCGCGCCGCTGCTCGGCGAACACACCATGGATGTCTGCGAGCGCATCATCGGCCTCACCATGGATGAGATTGCCGACCTCCTCGCCGAAGGCATCCTCATCTGAATCCGCAGCCGCCGGGGTGCGCTGCCTCGGCGGTACATGTGTTCTATACTCGGGGTACTCAATCCCGGAAGGGGTTCACGTGCTTTACGGGAAATGGCGGCCACGCGGTTTCGACGAAGTCGTCGGCCAGGACCATATTGTTCGTACCCTGCGCAACGCGCTCGCTTCGGGGCAGGTTGCCCACGCCTACCTGTTCAGCGGGCCGCGCGGCACCGGCAAGACGACGACAGCGCGCATCCTCGCCCGGTCGCTCAACTGCGCCAACCTGGTCGATGGCGAGCCCTGCAACTCCTGCCCGGCCTGCAAGGCCATCCTCGGCGGCAACGCGCTCGACCTGATCGAAATGGACGCCGCAAGCAACCGCGGCATTGAGGACATCCGCGAACTGCGCGAGAAGATCGCCTTCGCCCCTTCCGACCTCAAGAAGAAGGTCTACCTCCTCGATGAGGTCCACATGCTCACGGATGGGGCGTTCAACGCGCTTCTGAAGACCCTCGAGGAACCGCCGCCCCACGCCGTCTTCATCCTCGCCACCACCGACCTCCACAAGGTCCCGGCTACCATCATCTCGCGCTGCCAGCGCTACGACTTCCACCGTGTGCCGAACGAAGCGATGGTGGAGCGCCTCCACTTCATTTGCGAGCAGGAGGGGTTCGCCGTCCCGCGCGAGGGACTCCTCGCCATCGCCGTGCAGTCGCGCGGCGGCCTGCGCGATGCCATCACCATGCTCGAACAGGTGACGGCCCGCTACGGCGTCTCGCCAACCATCGACGATGTGCGCGCCGCCATGGGACAGGTCAACGACGAACGGGTGCCCGGACTTGTCCGCGCAATTCTCGCCGATGACCTCGGGGCGGCCCTCGAAATCGCGCGTTCCGTCGCGGATGACGGGATCGATATCGCCCGCTTCACCCGTGCCGTCATCGACCTGGCCCGCGAGGTCATCCCCGAGGCGCTAAAGCGCACGGGGGCGGTCGAACACCCACTGGGCGATATCATCGCCGCCGCCCGGGTGCGCCCGGATGGCGTACGCCTGCTCGCCGGTGCGGTCGCGGAACTCGCCCGTGCCGATTTCCGGCTCGATCCCGCAAGTCCCGTGCCGCTCGAGGTCGCCTGTGCGGCCGTTATCCTCGGTGGTGGTCTTCCGGCTCCGGTGACGGTTGCGGCAGGGACTGGGGCGGAAGCGGGAAGACTCTCAGCCGGCAGGCCGGCTGCTGCCAGCGAGCCCGCTCCCATCGCCAGCAACGCGCCACTCTCAGCGGGAGAGAAGTTCGCCCGTGACCTCTACGAGCGCTGCAAAATGATCAACCCCAGTCACGCCATGTGGCTCAACGGCTCGTTCGAAGTCCTCGACATGGAGGGGAATGAACTGCACCTCGGCTTCCAGCGCCAGATGCCCATGGGCAAGGTGGATACCGTCTGCCGGGGCATGGTGGAAGAACAGGCTGCCGCGATTCTCGGCCGCCCGGTAACCTTGCTGGTGACGTTGATCGAAGGGAGCGCCCAACCACGCCGCGAAACCCGCCGCGGCCACCTCGCCGAAGCGGCAAAGGCGATGGGCGCTACCCCAATCGGGAAGGACTAACATGGCAAAAAGCAGCGGCAACAACCGGTATCTGCGGCGCGGCGGCGGCGGCCTCCCCGGACGCAGTTCCATGGGCGGCGGCAACCCCAACGCGCTCGCCCAGGCCCAGGAGATGCTTGCGAAAGCCCAGGCCGAACTCGCCGCCTCGACAGTGGAAGGGAGTTCCGGCGGTGGCGCCGTCCGCGTCACCATGTCCGGCGAACAGAAGATCGTCGGCATCAGCCTCTCCCCCGACGTGGTCGACCCGGAGGATGTGGAGATGCTGCAGGACCTCATCATGGCTGCCATTTCTGACGCCAGCGAACGCGCCGCCGAGCTCCAGCAGCAGTCATTCGGGTCGATCACCGGCGGGCTCGGTCTCCCCGGCCTGGGCATTGGCTAGCCAGCGTGGCTGAAGGCGCCTCCACTCCAGAGCCAATCCAGCGGCTGATCGAGGCGTTCCACCGCCTGCCCGGCATCGGCCCGAAGTCTGCTCAGCGCCTCGCCTATCACATCCTCCGCGCCAGCGAGCAGGAAGCCTCTGCCCTGGCGCAGGCGGTGCTTGATGTGAAGCAGCGCATCCGCCTTTGCTCCCAGTGCCTCAACATTACGGAAGCGGACCCCTGCAGCTTCTGCCAGGACTCTCGCCGCGACCGGACCATCGTCTGCGTTGTCGAACAGCCGCTCGATGTGCTCGCGATCGAGCGCTCCGGCGGCTACCGGGGGCTGTACCACGTCCTCCACGGCGTCCTGAACCCGATGGACGGCGTTGGCCCGGAGCACATCCACGTCCGCGAACTGGTGGTCAGGCTCCAGGCCGGTGAAATCCAGGAGGTGATCATGGCCACGAACCCCAGCCTCGAAGGTGAGGCGACCGCCATGTACATCCAGCGCCTCGTTGGCCCGGCCGGTGTGAAAGTCACGCGTCTCGCCCGTGGGCTGCCCAGCGGCGCCGACCTCGAATACACCGACGATGTCACCCTCGCGCGCGCCCTCGAGGGCCGCCAGGAGATCTGAGTGCCCGGCCCGGCCCGGTCCTACTCGACCGAAGCGATCATCCTCCGCCGCCGGAACCTGGGCGAAGCTGACTCCATTTTCACCCTCTTCAGCCGCAGCGAAGGCAAGTTCGATGCCGTGGCGCGCGGGGTCCGGAAGGCGAAGAGCCATATGCGTGGCCACCTGGAGCCGCTCACGCGCGTCCAGGTACAGGTCGCCCGCGGGCGGTCACTCGATGTGCTCACGCAGGCGGAAACCGTCGCCGCCCATCGCCGCCTCAAGGACGACCTCGACCGTCTCAACCTGGGCCTCTACTGCGCCGAGCTGGTCGACCGCTTCACCATCGACCGGGTGGAGCAGCGCGCGCTCTACGATCTCCTCGCCGATACGCTCGACGCGCTGGAAGCCGGAGCCTCCGGGTTGGCGGTCCGCTATTTCGAGTTCCACCTGCTCGCGATCACCGGGTACGAGCCGCAGGTAGCCGCCTGTGCCGCCTGCCAGGCCCGCCTGCCCGAAGAGGAAACGCTCTTTTCGGCCCCGGCCGGGGGATTGGTCTGCCGCGCCTGTCGGCACCGGGCGGAATCGGGACGGCTCCTCGGCGTACGGGCGATCAAGGTCCTCCGCTACGCCCGCACGGCCACCATCCAGGAGTTTGGCGGGCTCAGGCTCGACGCTGCCCTCGCGCATGACCTCGAGGCCGCCCTTTCCGGGCTCGTCCACCAGGTGATCGACCGCGAGCTAAACACCGTCCGGTACATGGACGCGCTTGGCCGCGCGGACCGCGCCCCGGCGCTTACCACGAACCATGTACAATCGAGTTCACGTACACCCGAGACCCCGGAGCCGTAAATGCCCCTCTACGAGTACTACTGCGAGCCGTGTAACGGCATTTTCGAAGAGCTGCGCCCGATCCGCGAAGCCTCGGACCCGATGCCCTGTCCCGAGTGCTTCAAGGATGCGAAGCGCATCATGCCCACGTCCTTTGCCGCCTTCACGTTCCGCGAAGGCTACCCCCGCCGCATTCCCGATGACGGCAGTTACTACCACCTCGGCAAGAAGGTTTCGGCACAGGTCAAGAGCGCCCGCCCAAACGAGCACCCCGAACTCAACAAGCCCGAGCCGAAGCCGAGGCGGAGCAAGGGCGAGCAACAGGAACTCAAGGACATGCGCGCCGCCGCCCGCCGTGGAGAACTGGTCGACCTGTACGGGAACTCGGTCAAGCCCGGCGAGGTCACCAAGCTCTACGACGAAGGCCGGGTTGTCCGCACCGGCACACCCCGGCACATGTAAGGTTGGGGACGCTCAGCTCTTCCGGTCGAGGACGTACTCACCCAGGTTGAGCAGGCACTGCTTCGCCTCGCTCGCGGGCAAGAAGCCGATGGCGTCAGTCCCCCGCCGCACATAGTCGCGGGCGATCTCGAGCGAGTCGGCCAGCACTTCGGAGTTGGAGATCGCATCCAGCGCCTCGCGCAGGCGGGCCGCCCGGTCACGCTTCGCCAGCACGAACCGCTTGATCGGGTTGTCGCGCGGGTAGCGCTCCAGGAAGAGCAACCCGGGGAGCGTGATAGTCCCCTCCAGCAGGTCGCTGCCGACCGGCTTCCCCATGAGCGCCTCATCGCCCGTGAAATCCAGCACGTCATCGACGATCTGGAATGCCATCCCCAGGCTGTAACCGTAGGTCCGCATTGCCTCGACCGTCCGCTCATCGCAGTTGCCCAGGACGGCGCCTCCCTCGGTCGCGTTGGCGAACAGCGCGGCGGTCTTGCCGCCGATGCGCCGCAGGTACTGCTGCACGTCGTTCCCGGCATCGAATGCGGCCGCATCCTGGTCCAGCTCCCCGCTGGTCATCTTCATCAGCGCCAGGGCGAACAGGCGCGTTACATGGAGGCTGCCAGTCCGCGTCACCATCTCCGCTGCATTCGCGAACATGTAGTCGCCCAGGAGCACGGTGAGGGCGTTATCAAACACCGAGTTCGCGGTCGGCCGGCCACGCCGGCTGGCTGCCCCGTCGACTACGTCGTCGTGCACCAGGCTCGCCGTGTGCAGGAGTTCAATGGCCGCGCCAAGCGGCACCAGGCGGTTCAGGTTGTAGTCGCCAAGGCTGCCCGAGAGCAGGACGAGGCCGGGCCGGATCCGCTTGCCTTTCGCTTCCAGGGCGTGGTCGAGCATCCGTTTCAGCGGGGCCAGGTCCACGTCCTTGGTCGATTCGAGAAGGTCCTCAACGAGGATCATGTCCTCGGCGACGGGGCCGTACAGCGAGCGGAGCTGTGTCTGCGTCATCGGGCGCCCGCCGTTACGCCCGCGCCCACCCGAAACAGCCGGCGCGCGTTCGCGCTGGTGCAGGCGAGCACCGCCTCGACCGGTTCGCCGCGTGCCGCTGCCACCGCCCTTGCCGTTTCGAAAATCAGAGCGGGTTCGTTCAGCTTGCCTCGCATCATCTGTGGCGGAAGGTACGGGCTGTCAGTCTCGATCACAAGTGACCCCGCTGGCACCCCGGCGGCCAGACGGCGAGCCTCGTCGTTCTTCGGATAGGTCACCGGCCCGGCGATCGACACCATGAAACCGGCCTCGACGTACCGGAGGGCCTGCTCAAGCGTGCCCCCGAAGCAATGCATCACGCCGGGGACGTCAATCCCCGCCTCCCGGGCACGCCGGGCGAACGGCGCCAGGTGGTCGATGGCCGCAACTTCGGCGGCGCGGCTATGCACGCTTACGGGCTTCCTCACCCGCAGCGCAATCTCCAGCTGGGCATCGATCAGGCGCTGCTGGTTTTCCGCCGAGGCCAGCCCGCGATAGAAGTCCAGCCCGATCTCGCCGACCGCGACCACCTCAGGCGCCCGGGCCTGCGATTCGAGCGCCCCCAGCATCTCCTCCGTCACGCTGTCGGCCTCGTGCGGGTGGAAGCCTACGGCGGGGTAAACGCCGGGCTCCTCGCGCGACAGCTCGATCGCCTCGACGTTGGACGGTGCGTCGTACCCGCAAAGGACCACCCCGGTGACGCCGGCTGCCCGCGCCCGGGCCATCACGCCGTGGAAACCGGCCCGGATCTTCGGGTCCTGCAGGTGGCAATGGGTATCGAAGGCGCCGGCGGTCATGCGCCGGTCCCGTCGCTGGTCACATCGATCTTCGTGTAGAGCGGCCGGGCCGGCGCCAGCTTCTGCCCGCGCGGCACAGCGCGGAACTGCCACCCGTCCGCGAGGATGTCGCCCGCCCCACCGAGGTCCGCATGGAGCTGGGATGTCGAGAACGGCACCACGGGGTGGAGGATAACCTTCAACGCGTTGATCACGTCCAGCGCGGTGGTGAGTGTCTCGGCGGCGTGGGCGGAGTCGGTCTTGACCGCCTTCCACGGCGCACGATCGTCGAGGTACTTGTTCGCCGCCTGGGCCAGGCGGAGGCCCTCCTGGAGCGCCGCGCGGAAGTGACAGCCATCGTATTCGGCCCCGGCGGAGCTGAAGGCGGATTTCGCCTCTTCAATGAGCGCTGCACTCTCCGGCGCCAGGTCACCCGGCTCAGGCACCACGCCGTCGAAGTTGCGGTGGATCATCGAGATGACCCGGTTCGCCAGGTTGCCCCACGTGCCGATGAGAATGTCGTTGTTCGCCCGGATGAGTTCCTCTTCACGGAACTCGGTATCGTTCGTCTCCGGCATCACCAGCGTCAGGTAGAAGCGCGCCACGTCGGCGGCGTAGGTATCGAGCAGGTCGAGCATCCACGTGCCGGTGCCCTTGGACTTGCTCTGCTTCTGGCCCGCCGAGAAGTTGACGTACTGGTTCGCCGGCACGTCGTAGGGCAGATTCAACCCGCCGTATCCCATCAGCATGCCGGGCCAGATCACCGCGTGGAACGGGATGTTGTCCTTGCCGACGAAGTAGTACGAACGCGTAGCCGGGTCCTCCCAGAACGGCCGCCATGCTTCCGGCGTACCCCGGAGCTGGGCCCACTCCTTCGAGGCGCTGAGGTAGCCGATCACGGCGTCGAACCAGACATAAATGCGCTTGTCATCGTATCCCGGGACGGGGACGGGGACGCCCCACGTGAGGTCGCGCGTGATCGCGCGGTCCTTGAGCCCTTCGTTCAGCATGCCGAGCGTGAAGTTCAGGACGTTCTTGCGCCAGTGCGTCTTCGGGGTCACCCACTGGCGGAGCGGCTCTTCCAGCGCCGAGAGGCGCAGGAAGAAGTGCTCGGACGGGCGCAAGACCGGCGTTGCGCCGCTGATCTTGCTGCGCGGGTTCAACAGGTCGGTGGCGTCGAGGGTCTTCCCGCAGCTGTCGCACTGGTCGCCCCGGGCGTCCGTGTAGCCGCACAGCGGGCAGGTGCCCTCAACGTAGCGGTCCGGCAGGAAGCGCTCGGCCTCCGGGTCGTACAGGTACTCGGCGGTCTGCGGATAGAGGAGGTCGTGTTCGAGGAGCTTGAGGAAGACGTCCTGTGTGACCGCGTAGTGGTTCGGCGTCAGGGTGGTGGTGAACAGGTCCCACGAGATGCCGAAACGCTCCCACACCTCCAGGATGCGTGGGTGGTAGCGGTCAACAATGACCTGCGGATCGACCCCTTCCCGCTCGGCGGTAACCGTGATCGGAGTGCCATGGCAGTCCGACCCGGACACCATCAAGACTTCGTTGCCCTTTAGCCGCTGGAAGCGCGCGAAGATGTCGGCCGGGAGGTACGCTCCGGCCGCCTGGCCAACGTGAAGAAGGTAGTTGGCATAGGGCCAACCTACGCAGACAAGGATCCGGTCGGACACGCAGGTACCTGGTGAGGAGATGCCCCGAGTCTACCACAGGGTTTCCTGTCGGTCGGTCAGGCGCGCTCCCAGGCCGCATAGGCATCCTCGCGCCGGCAGCCCGTGATCCGGGCCACCTCGGCGGCCGCCGCGGAGCGCCGCGCACCGGCCCGTTTCATGGCCGCGATCAGGTCTTCCATTTCGCGCCTTCCGGCCGCGTCCGGCTCGCCCGGCTCCACCCGCACGACTACCGCACATTCGCCGCGGGCCCCTCCGAACCGCCCCGCCATGGCCGAGGCACGGCCGCGCACGATTTCCTCGTGCAGCTTGGTCAGCTCCCGGCAGACCACGACCTCTGGGTCGCCGTGCAGCGTGGCAAGTTCCGCCAGCGTCGCCGCGAGCCGGTTCGGGCTTTCGAAGAACACGAGGATGCTCGCCGCCGCCGCGGTGGCCTGGAGGAATCGTGTCCGCTCGCCCTTCTGTCTCGGCAGGAAGCCGAGGAAGTGGGCATCCGGCCCAGCGAACCCGCTTACCGAGAGCGCCGCGGCCAATGCCGATGGCCCCGGGACCGTGAACACGGGCACCCCTTCACGATGGGCCGCCGCCACCAGCCGCGCCCCGGGGTCCGCGATGGCGGGCGTCCCGGCATCCGAGATGAGCGCCAGTACTCCCTCCCGCGCCACGGGCAGGAGTTGCGGTATCCGCTCTTCCACATTGTGCTCGGTGAGGCTGACCATCCGCGCCTCACTGCCCGCGCCGCGCACAAGCGGCCCCGAAATGCGGGTGTCCTCCGCCGCGATTACCGCCGCCCGGCGCAGCGCCTCGGCTGCCCGTGGCGAGAGGTCGCCCATGTTGCCGATGGGGGTGGCGACCACATACAGGCCCGCATGCCACGTAGTCATCGAAGAGGCCAATACCCGGCATTGCACATAACCGAATCCTCGAAACGGATTTGTGTTGACCCGTTGGGAGTGCCGCTTCTACACTCAAACGAACACCGCGGCCTCTTTCGCAGGCCGTGACTCCACCCCCGGGATTGCGCTGTCTTGAGTACTGCTGTCAACCTCTCCTCCGCCGCCTCCGAATCACCGGAGAGCGGCCATGCGCCGCTTAACGAGAGTGACACCGCCGCCCCAAGGTTCAAGCAACTTCGCCGTGCCTACGGTTTCGATGAAGTCGCCATCGTCCCGGGCGACGTCACCGTGAACCCCGAACTCACCGAGCTCGGCCTCGACATCGGCCCGCACCATTTTGCCATCCCCTTCCTCGCCTCCGCGATGGACGCGGTCGTCGACCCGAACTTCGCGATTGCCATGCACCGCGCCGGTGGCCTCGCCGTCCTCAACCTCGAGGGCGTGTGGACCAAGTACGACGACCCCTCGTCGATCCTCCAGGCGACCGCCGCCGCCAGCCGCGATGAAGCAACGGCCATCCTCCAGGAGGCCTACCAGCAGCCCATTCGCGACGAGTACATCGCCAAGCGCATCCGTGAGATGAAGGCCGGCGGCGCCGTAGCGGCTGTCTCGCTCACACCCATGAATACCAAGCGCTACGCCGCGCTGATCCAGGAAGCGGGCGCCGATATCCTCGTTGTCCAGAGCACGGTGACCACCGCCCGGCACGAGTCCAACAGCATTGAAGGCCTCCGCTTCGATAAGCTCTTCAAGGACATCCACATCCCGGTGGTTGTCGGCAACACGGTCGGCTTCAACGCCACACTCGAGATCATGCGCACCGGCGTTGCCGGCGTCCTCGTGGGCGTTGGCCCCGGAGCGGCCTGCACCAGCCGCGAGGTGCTCGGCATCGGCGTCCCGCAGGTCACGGCCACCATCGACTGCGCCGCCGCCCGCGACTACTACCTGAAGGAGAGCGGCCGCTACGTCCCCATCATCACCGACGGCGGTATCCGCACGGGCGGGGACGTGTGCAAGTGCTTTGCCTCCGGCGCTGACGCCGTGATGATGGGGTCGCCCTTCGCGGCAACGACCGAGGCTCCTGGCCGCGGCTATCACTGGGGCATGGCAACCCCCCACGCCAACCTCCCGCGCGGCACCCGCGTGGCGGTGGGCGTGAACACCACCCTCCAGAAGGCGCTCTACGGCCCCACCAGCCGCACCGACGGCACGGAGAACCTCGTCGGCGCCCTCCGCACCGCCATGGGCATGTGCGGCGCCCACACCATCCGCGAGTTCCAGCAGGCCGAAATGGTCATCGCCCCGGCCATCAAGACCGAGGGCAAGATCTACCAGTTCGCCCAGCAGCAGGCCTAGCCCGTCCTCCGCTCCGGCGATGACTGAAGCGGCCCCCACTGAGTGGGGGCCGCTTCGCGCGTCTGGACCGTGTCCGGCCTGCTCAGCGTGCCAGGCGTTCCAGGAAGACCGCCAGAGCATCCGCCTGTTCATCGAGTACCCGATCGGCAGCGTCCAGCGCATACGCATCGCTGTGGGGCATCGCCACGCCCAGGCCGGCCCAGGCGAGCATCGCTGCGTCGTTCACGCTATCGCCCACCGCCACCACCTCGTGCCGGCCGATACCCATGTCAGCGCAGACCAGCGAGAGCGCGTGACCCTTGTTGGCCTCCGGGGCGACGGCGACGGTCACCTCGGGGAAATCGAGCACGTGAAGCGCCTCGCCGTGGTGGGACACCAGCGCGCGATGAACCTGGCTGGCCTGTTCCCGGGCCGAGATGATGCCGACGCCCGTCGGGACGATCCCGGAATTTTCCGGATCCGCCCGGTATTCCGGGGTGATCCCGGAGACCACGCCGTAGTGCTCGGTAGCCTGGCTTCGTTGAGAGACTACATAACGCAACGGGTTGAACCACTCGTAGGCCCGGTCGATCTCCCGGGCGTAACCGACGATGTCCAGTGCCAGCTTGCGGGAAATTGGGAACTCGTGGGTCATCGTGCCGTCGAGCTGGTGGACCGAACAGCCCTGCTGGCAGATCACTGGCCCATGCAGTCCCAGGTGGCGGGCAACCCTGGCCGTCCCCGGGAACATCCTCCCAGAGGCCAGGACAACAGCGACACCGCGCCCGGTAAGGGCAGCCACGGCCGCAGAAACCCGCGCCGAGGGCAGGTGATCGTTCCCGTAGTGGGCCGGGTCGATGAGCGTTCCGTCGATGTCGAGCGCAACGAGCTTCACTCCCATCGCGCGCACACGATCCTGTCGATGCGCGCCAGGTCCTTGACGAACCAGGCGTCGCGCCCGTGCTCCGCGAGGATGGCGGCCACATCCGCCGCCTGTCCGAACCCCACCTCCAGTGCGAGCAGCCGCGGACGGAGCCGCACCGCGCAATCCCCGATGAGCCGCCGGATGAGCGCGTAGCCATCCTCTCCGCCATCGAGCGCCACCCGGGGCTCCCAGCGGCTGACCTCCGGTTCCAGCGCTTCGATCTCCCACGCCGGGATGTACGGGAGGTTGGCCAGCACGACATCGGCCCGGGAGACCGAAGCTACAAGGTCGCCCTGCACAAGTCCGGTGCGAGGTGCGTGGTTGGCCGCGTTTGCGCGGGCGAAGCGCATCGCGTCGCTACTCACTTCAGTCGCGATGACCCGCGCTGCCGGCCGTTCGGCAGCGATCGAGACGGCTACCGCACCGCTCCCGGTGCCCGCCTCGACGACGACCGCGCCCGGGTCCCGGTCGAGTTCCTGCAGGCCCAGGTCGACAAGCAGCTCCGTCTCCGGCCGGGGGATGAGCACCCCGGTCCCGACACCGAACTCACGGCCGTAAAACTCGCGGTGGCCGGTGATGTAGGCTGCCGGTTCGCGCTGTTCGCGCCGCACAATCCAGGCGGCAAAGCGCGCCGATTCCTCGGCATCGAGCACACTGCCCGCGAAGTACTCCGCGCGGGAAATCCCCGCTGCCTCGCGGGCGAGCAGCTCCGCCTCGAAGCGTGCGTCCTCAACCCCCGCTGCTGTCAGCCGCCGCGAGGCGTCCGCTGCCGCCTCGCGCGCGCTCATTCGAGGTTCTCGAGCCGCCCCGCCTCAACCGCGGTGGCGACCGCGTCGATGATGTCGTCCAGGTTCCCATCCATGCGGTCCGGGATGTTGTGCACCGTCAGGCCCACGCGGTGGTCGGTGATGCGGTCCTGGGGGAAGTTGTAGGTCCGGATCTTCTCGCTGCGGTCGCCGGTCCCTACCTGGGTCTTGCGTTCCGCGCTCAGTTCCGCTTCCTGCCGCGTTTGCTCCATGTCGAGGAGTCGCGAGCGGAGGACGGTCATCGCCTTCACGCGGTTCTTCATTTGCGAGCGTTCGTCCTGGCACACCACCACAATGCCCGTGGGGAGGTGAGTCAGGCGGACCGCTGTCGCCACCTTGTTGACGTTCTGCCCGCCGGCTCCCGATGAGTGGAAAATGTCGACGCGCAGGTCCTTCTCTTCGACGGCGACATCGACTTCCTCGGCCTCGGCAAGCACGGCGACGGTGGCCGTCGAGGTGTGGATGCGGCCCTGGGCTTCGGTCTCGGGCACGCGCTGCACCCGGTGGACGCCGCTCTCGTATTTCAGGCGGGAGAACGCGCCATCGCCGCGCACCTCGAAGACAACCTCCTTGAACCCACCCTTCTCCGATTCCGAGGCGCTCAGGATCTCGGTCTGCCAGCGCTTGCGTTCGGCATAGCGCGCATAAGACCGGTAGAGCTCGAAGGCGAACAGCGCGGCTTCCTCTCCGCCCGCGCCAGCCCGGATCTCGACGATCACGTTGCGTGCGTCACGTGGGTCCTTCGGGAGGAGTTCGCGCCGGAGTAGCCCGGTCAGCTCGTCCATCCTCGCTTCAGCCTCTGCGAGCTCGGCTTCTGCGAGGATCTTCATTTCCGGGTCCGACTCAGCCAGCATCTCCCGCGCATCAGCGGCGGACTGTGCCAGCGATTCGTACTCGCGGAAGAGTTCGACCACGCGCTCGATCTCCGCCCGCTCGCGCGCCAGCTTGTTGAGCCGCTCGAAATCGGCCGCGACTTCCGGGCGGCCCATGTCGTTGGTCAGCTCGTCGTAGCGCTCGCGAATCCGTTGCAGACGGGAAAGGATGTTGTCGTCCATAGCTAACAAGAAGCGGCCCGCCTGGGAGGCGGACCGCCAGGTGCGCTCCGGGGTGGTGCTTCGAGTATAGCACCGCCCCCGCTCAGGCCCGCAGTTGCGTTTCCACCCGTTCGATGACGCGCTCGATCGGGAGGGTTTCCTGCTCACCACCCTCCGTCAGGTCTTTGACCACGGCCTGGCCGACCGCGAACTCGTCATCGCCGATGATGACGGCGAACTTCGCGCCGGAATGGTTCGCCCCGCGCATCTGCGCCTTCATCGACTTGCCCGTCTCGCCGATGAGCGTGGTGATGCCGCGGTCCCGCAGCCCGGCCGCAAGGGCGAAGACCTTCGCACCCGCGCCCTCGGCCCGGTGGACGATGTACACGCTCGCCGTTGCCCCGGCGTCGAACACCACGCCGTTTTTCTGCATCTCAAGGATCAGCCGCTCAATCCCGCTCCCGAAGCCGATGCCCGGGGTTGGCGGCCCGCCGAGCAATTCAACCAGCCCGTCGTAACGGCCACCACCGCCCAGCGTACCCTGCGCACGTTCGTCGTCATTCGGCACGATTTCGAACACGGTGCGATTGTAGTAGTCGAGCCCCCGCACCAGCAGCGGGTCGACCGCGACGGCGATCCCGGCCGCCGCGAGCGCACCACTCACGGCTTCGTGGTGCGCCAGCGCATCGGGGCTGAGCTGGTCGATGAGCTTCGGCGCCCCCTCCTTGAACGGCAGGTCCCGCTCATCCTTACTGTCGAGCAAGCGCAACGGGTTCCGCCCGAAGCGGCGCTGGCTATCCTCCGAAAGCCTGTCCAGGAACGGCCGGTAGTAGTCCTTCAGCCGCTCGATGTACGCCCGCCGCGGCTCCAGGTCATCGAGCGACCCGAGACGGACCGTGACGTTGCGGATGCCCAGGCGTTCGTAGAGTCGCCAGAGGAGGGCGATCACCTCGGCATCAACCAGTGGGTCGGTCGAACCCAGCACCTCGCAGGCGAACTGTGTGTGCTGGCGGTAACGCCCTTTCTGCGGCCGGTCGTAGCGGAACATGGCGTGCGTCATGTAGAGCCGGACCGGCTGCGGCCAGCTGGCCATCCCGTGTTCGAGGTAGGCCCGGCAGACCGCCGGCGTGCCCTCCGGAGAAAGCGCGAATTTCTCCCCGCCCCGGTCCTCGAAGACGTACATCTCCTTCTCCACGATGTCCGTCGTGTCGCCGCTACCCTTTTCGAACACGCCGGCGTATTCGAAGGCGGGCGTATCGATCCTCCGGAAGCCGTGCAGCCGGGTCACTTCGCGGATGCCATCGAGGACGGCGTCCCAGTACAGCTGCATGTCCGGGAGCACGTCCTGCGTGCCGCGCGGGGCCTGGTATCGCGTCGTCATCGGTACTACTTCCGGCGGTGGGGATGCATGGTAGGATAGGTCTATCGCCCCACCCGGCATAGAGGAAACGCGCTTGGCGGTGCCCACCCAGGAGCCAGCTTCTTCGGCCGTCAACATCGACGCTCTGCTTGAGCGTGCTGCCCGGTACCTCCCTTCCGAACGTCTTGAAATCATCCGGGATGCCTTTGCCTACGCGAAGGAGTGCCATGAAGGCCAGCTCCGCAAGACCGGCGATCCCTTCATTACCCATCCCGTCGCCGTCGCCGAACTGGTGGCTAACCTCGAGCTTGATCACCTGGCCATTGCCGCGGCACTCCTCCACGACGTGCAAGAGGACTGCGGCATCCCGAACGAGGACCTCGCGGCAAAGTTCGGCCCCCGGGTCGCAAAGCTCGTCGATGGGCTGACCAAGCTCGACAAGCTTCCCCTGAACATCGGGGGGATCGACCCGGGCCGCGGCAGCATGCAGGCGCAGAACCTCCGCAAGATGTTCCTCGCCATGGCTGAGGACATCACGGTCGTGCTTATCAAGCTCTGCGACCGCCTGCACAACATGCGCACCCTCTGGGCCTTCCCGCCCGAGAAGCAGAAGCGCATCGCACTGGAAACTCAGGAGATCTTCGCGCCGCTGGCCAACCGTCTCGGCGTCTGGCAGATCAAGTGGGAGCTGGAGGACCTTGCGTTCCGCTATCTCGAACCCGAGAAGTACCGCGAGATCGCCGAGCTCCTCGCTTCCAAACGGGTCACGCGCGAGCGGGTCATCGCCGAAGCCTCAGTCGTCCTGAAAGAGCAGCTGGAAGCCGCCGGGATCCAGGCCGAAATCACGGGCCGTGCCAAACACATCGCCAGTATCTACAACAAGATGGCGCGCTACTCCGCCCAGTCGAAGTCGTTTGACCAGATCTACGACCTGCTGGCCATTCGTGTCTTCGTCGAGAGCATCGCCGAGTGCTATCACGCCCTCGGTGTCATCCACGCCCTCTGGCGGCCCATCTCCGGGCAGTTCGATGACTACATCGGCAATCCCAAGGACAGCATGTACCAGTCGCTCCACACCACCGTGGTGGGGCCCGGCGGCCGCCCGCTCGAAATCCAGATCCGCACCCACGATATGCACCGGGTCGCGGAGTATGGCGTCGCCGCCCACTGGCGGTACAAGGAAGGCGGCAAGCAGCAGGGCAAGGACGAGGAGCGCATCGCCTGGCTCCGCCAGCTGCTTGAATGGCAACGCGACCTCGCCGGGGCCGATGAGTTCGTCGAAAGCGTCAAAACCGACATCTTTCACGACCAGGTCTTTGTCTACACGCCCAAAGGCGACGTGCTCGACCTTCCCGCCGGCGCGACCCCGCTCGACTTCGCCTACCGGATCCACACCGACCTCGGCCACCAGACCGTCGGCGCCAAGGTCAATGGCCGCATGGTCTCGCTCAACTCCACCGTGAAAAACGGCGACGTCATCGAGATCATGCGTAGCCGGACGAGCAAGGGCCCATCGCGGGACTGGCTCAACAGCAACCTTGGCTACGTCCGCACGACGCACTCCAAGGAGAAGATCCGCCAGTGGTTCCGCAAGCAGGAGCGCGCGCAGAACATCGACCTGGGCCGCGACCTCCTCGAACGCGAGATGCGCCGCCTGGGTGTCGAAATCTCCGACCGGCAGGACCAGCTGCTGGCGATGTTCAACTATACGAACTGGGACGATTTCCTCGCCGCCCTCGGCTATGGGGGCGTGAGCACGAACTCCATCGCTCGGCGCATGGGCGCGCTCCTCGCCGAGGAAGAAGCGTCCGACGAGCCCCCGCCCGCCCTCCCCGCGAAGGAGGCCCCGGCGAGGCTTGGCGGCCCGGGCATGCGCGTCCTCGGCGTCGGCAACCTGTTGACCACCATGGCCCGCTGCTGCAACCCGGTGCCCGGTGACCAGATCGTCGGCTACGTAACCCGCACACGAGGGGTCACTGTCCACCGGGCAGATTGCCATAACATTCTCAACGAGGACGAGCACGAGCGCATCGTCGAGGTTGAATGGGGGACGGTGACCAAGCTCTACCCGGTCTCCGTCCGCATCGAAGCGTGGGACCGCGTCGGCCTCCTCCGCGACATCACGACGGTCGTGACCGAGGACAAGGTCAATATGGTCGGCGTCCGTACCAGCGAGAACGGCGACGGTTCGGTCACCATCCAGGCAACACTGGAAACGACCGGCGTCGAGCAGCTCTCCCGGCTCCTCTCGCGGATCGAGATCATCCGGGGCGTCCGCGCCGTGGAACGCAGCCAGGACCGGCGGCGCCCGAAGCAGGGCGAGCCGGCCCCGTTGCGCCGCACGGCGACCTGACTCAAGCGGCCCGCCGGCTCGGCGGGGTCCCCGCCACTTTCCTGGAAATGCGGGGCGGTCCCGCAACTGGCCGTTGCGCGGGCCGCACACGCGCCGAGCCCACATGGGGCTCGCGGCAGGCAAGGTACTCCGCCACCATTGCCGCCAGGATCGCCGTTGCTCCGCCCACAAGGACCAGGTCGAAAAGGATTGTCAGCAGGGGGTTGACCATCGTTAGCACATCCGTTCGTAGTGCTTGAACCCTACCCGCACATGTGTTCTGATGTCAACACAGCTGTTCTAAAGTCGTCACCGTTTGTCGCGTTTGCACGTGGCGTGCCATGGCCGGGGCCGCGCTCCGCTGTTGAAGTTGACCCCCTGCCCCCGCACAGCCAGAATCCCCCCGTGCTCGCGAAGGTCCTCAGTTGTGCGGTCGTAGGGCTCGATGGCGAACTTGTCGAGGTCGAAGTCGATATCTCGCGCTCGCAGATGCCGTCCACGACGGTAGTCGGGTTGCCCGACACCGCGGTCCAGGAATCCCGCGAACGTGTCCGTTCGGCAATCCGTAATAGTGGGCTCGCGTGGCCTGTCAACAGCCGCGTCACGATCAACCTCGCCCCGGCCGACCTGCGCAAGGAAGGCCCCGCCTACGACCTCCCGATCGCCGCTGGCATCTTGCTCGCCTCAGGCCAGGTCGTTGCCGATGTGGAAGACGCCGTGTTCATTGGCGAACTCGCCCTCACCGGTGATGTGCGGCCCGTCCGCGGCCTGCTGCCAATGGTCATGCTCGCCCACGCCCGGGGGATGAAGCGCGCGTTCGTCCCCGCCGAGAACGCCGCTGAAGCGCACCTCGTCCGCGGCATCCAGGTCTTTCCCACGCCAAGCCTCCCGGCGCTGGCCTCCCATCTGCTTGGCGCCATCCCTCTGCCGCCGTTTGAACCCGGCGCCGCCCCACCCACGGCGGAGCCAACTAGCGGACTCACCGATTTCGCCGACATCGTCGGTCAGGAGCATGTCAAGCGCGCCCTCGAGGTGGCGGCCGCGGGGGGACACAACGTCGTGATGAAGGGGCCTCCCGGCAGCGGAAAGACCCTGCTCGCCCGCGCCATCCCTTCGATCCTCCCGCCCCTGACCTCCGACGAGGCGATGGAGGTCACCCGCATCTACAGCGTCGCCGGGCTTCTCGGCGCCGGGGGGCCGGGTCTGGTCACCGTCCGGCCGTTCCGGGCGCCGCACCACACGATCTCCAACGCCGGGTTGGTTGGCGGCGGGTCGGTGCCCCGGCCCGGCGAAATCACCCTCGCCCACCGCGGGGTGCTGTTTCTCGATGAGTTGCTGGAGTTCGACCCCCGTGTCCTCGAGATGCTCCGCCAGCCGCTTGAAGACAAGACGGTGACCATCAGCCGGGCGAAGCAGGCGGTGACGTTCCCTGCGAGTTTCATCCTCTGCGCAGCCCTCAACCCGTGCCCGTGCGGCTTCTACGGTGACCCCGAACGCGAATGTGTCTGCCCGCCGCCGCAGGTTGGCCGCTACCAGCGCCGCCTCTCGGGCCCCCTGATCGACCGGATCGACCTCTTCACTGATGTCCCCCGCGTGCCCTTCGATAAGCTCGTCAACGTCTCGCGCGGCGAAACCTCAGAGGCAGTGCGGGCCCGCGTTGCCGAAGCCCGGGCCTTGCAGTCCGCGCGCTTCGTGGGGAGCGCGACCCAGACCAACGGTGAAATGACCCCTCCGGAGGTCCGCGACCATGCCCAGAAACAACTCGCGGACGGCGCCGCTGATGTCCTGAAGCTCGCCGTGGACCGCCTCAACCTGTCCGCTCGGGCGTTCCACCGGTTGCTCAAGGTAGCCCGGACTATCGCGGACCTGGACAGGAGCGGGCGGATCGAGACCGCCCACATGGCCGAGAGCATCCAATACCGGGCACGCATCGAATGAGTGATGACGGCGCGGTCATCGACTGGCTCCATGACGTCATCGGGATCGATGGCTTCCGGAGAGTCGTCCGCCGCGGCGCGTCGGGGATCCTGGTTTCGAAGTTCCCGGAGGGCTTTGCCGCGCGGCTGCACGAGACCGTCGATGCCCTTCCCGGAATGTTCGACCATGACACCGTTGCCAGCCGCTTCGCAACCTTCGCCGCCGCTGACGCTCAGCGCGTCCGAACGGAGAGCTGGCGGCTCGCCATCAATGCCGTGATCAACGACGGCGCCGAGGCGCAGGGTCTCTCGCGTGATGCGGTCGCGGAAGTGCTCGCAGGCGTCGATTCTGTTGCGGCCATCCTCGACACGATCCTCTGGACGAGCCCGGCCGGACCCGAAGCGCACGCGCCCGATCTATCAGAGGTGGCCGCGCGCGACGACATCCTCGCGCGGATGAACGCCGACCGCGGCCTCTTCACCCGCCACTACGGCATGTTCGAGGGTGTCCCGGTGGAAAACCACTGCCCGGGCGCGCTGGTGGCCCGGCGACTGTTTGCCCAGGGGTGGACCATCTGCACCGGCACTCCCGTCTAGGGGAGCGCGAGCATCCGCTCCAGCGCCACCAGCGACCACTTCCGGGTCTCGGCATCGACATTCACTTCGTTCACCACGTGCCCGGCGACAAGTCCTTCCAGCACCCAGGCGATGTACGCGGGGTGGATGCGGTACATCGTGCTGCACGGGCAGACCACCGGGTCGAGGCAGAACACCGTCTTGTCCGGGTTCTGGTTGGCCAGCCGGTTCACCATGTTGATCTCGGTGCCCACGGCCCACGCGGTCCCGGAGGGAGCCTCGGTCACGGCCTTCAGGATCTTCTCGGTCGAGCCGCTGAGGTCAGCCGCCTGGACCACCTCCCACTTGCACTCGGGATGGACGATCACGTTGATCCCGGGGAAGTCCTTCCGCGCCTTCTCAATCTGCTCCACGCTGAAGCGCTGGTGGGTGCTGCAGTGCCCCTGCCAGAGGATGATCTTCGCCTTGCGAAGCTGCTCCGGGGTCGTCCCGCCGTTCGGCAGGCGCCAGTTCCAGAGGACCATCTCGTCCAGCGGGATGTCCATCGCGTAGCCGGTGTTGCGGCCCAGGTGCTGGTCGGGGAAGAACAGGACCTTCTCGCCGCGCTCGAACGCCCAGCGCAACGCCTTGTCGGCGTTGCTCGAGGTGCAGACGAGGCCGCCGCGCTCGCCGACGAAGGCCTTGAGGCTGGCGGCGCTGTTCATGTACGTCACGGGCACCACGCTGGCGCCATCGCCGAGTGCTTCGTGGATCTCATCCCAGGCTGCGTACACGTCGTCGGGGTCGGCCATGTCCGCCATCGAACACCCCGCCGCCATGTTCGGGAGGATGACCTTCACCGATTCGTCCGTGAGGATGTCGGCCGATTCGGCCATGAAGTGCACACCGCAGAAGAGCACGTATTCGGCCCCCGCCTGGTCGGCGGCGTGGCGTGCGAGCTTGAAGCTATCGCCAGTGAAGTCCGCGTACTTGATCACTTCGTCGCGCTGGTAGTGATGGCCGAGGACCACGAGCTTCCTGCCCAGCTTCGCCCGGGCCGCAGCGATCCGCCGGTCGAGTTCAGCGGGGGACATGTCGAGATAGGCCCGCGGGATGTCCTGCTGCCAGCTCACGAAGGCCGGTTCCTCCACGAGGGGGCGTGCCTCGAGTGAATCCGATGGGCAGGTATCGGGGTCCGTGTACTTCGCCAGGAGTTCGGCGTATTCCGAAGCGCTTGGCCTCACGATTGCCGTCATCTCGATCCCTCCGTGACTTAGTGTCATTAACACACTAAGTCTGGGTATCAAAGTGCCACGCACCGGAGTTCGTGTCAACCCTACACGAACTCCGGTCACCCCCAATTCAGCGGCCGCCGGGCGGCAAGCCCCGGGTTTTCACAGAGAAGCGGGAAACAACTGACTTCCATCAGGGAGTCTCCGCATGTGGCACACGCACGCTGGCCGCGATCCTCAGGAGGAAACCAAGAGATTCCCGGGGGCCCCCATGTCATTCTGGAACGACCGATCGATTGTGACGAAGTTCGTGTTCGTCACGGTAGGTTCACTCGTGCTGATGTCGCTCGCGATCATCATTGGCGTCTCGCGCGTTATCTCGCGTGAGACGGGCGAGAACACCGACACCATCCTCCAGGACCAGGGCGAGCTGGTCATCCAGAACGCGCTGGCCGAGATTGAGCGGGAGGCGGCCCGGGCCGGTGCGCTCTCCATGGGGTCGCAGTTCCAGATGACGGCGAAGGGCGCGAGTTCCGAGACTCCCTCCGAGGCGACGATCAAAGAGATTGACGACGAGTGGAAGGCATGGCAGAAGGGCGGCGCCGGCGGTCGCGCCGAAGGCATTTACGAGCGGAACATCACCACCGCCGCCGCCGAGACCATCGCGGAGTTCCTGACGCGCAATCCCCAGCACATCGAGATGTTCGTGACCGACAAGTACGGCCGGAACATCGCCCAGACGGCGGAGACCTCGGACTACTACCAGGCCGATGAGGACTGGTGGAAGAACGCTTACGCCGGCGGCGCGGGCGCCGTCACCGTCGAGCCCGCCGAGTTCGACGAGAGCACCGGGAAGTGGGGCATGAACGTGGCCGCCCCGGTCTACGACGGAGCCACCGTCATCGGCATCGTACGCACCACCATCGATGTCACCGCCACCCTCGACCAGCTGCGCACCGTCGCCTTCGGGAAGACCGGCAACGCCGTCCTCCTTGATGGCGCGGGCAACGTCCTCTACCACCCGGATGAGAGCCTCTTCGGCCAGCCGCTGAACGACAGGCTGACGGAAGTTGCGACCTCCAGGGCGCCGCTCTTCACCACCTACTCCGATCCCGACGGCAGCTCGTGGCACGTCAACGCCCTGCCGGCCACCGGCCCGCTCGGCGAACAGCTTGGCTGGGTGGTGGTCACCCGCATGAGCCCCGGTGAAGCCAACGAGGCCACGTCCAGCGCCGTCAAGCAGGCGACCATCATCATCATCATCGCCGCCCTCATCGCGGCGGGTATCACCGGCGCCGTCGCCTGGGCGGTCGGCAAGCGGGCGAAGCGCCTCGCCGAGGTGGCGCGCACACTCGCGACGGGAAACATCACGGCGGCTGAAGCCACCGACACCTCACGGGATGAGCTGGGTGCGGTCGCGGCTTCGTTCCGCGAGATGTGCGCCTACTTCAGCGAAATGGTCGGCGCGACCGCCGCCCTTGCCGGGGGCGACCTCGACGCCAGCGTGAAGCCGCGCGGCAAGGATGACCGCCTGGGCAACGCCCTCAGCGAGATGTTCTCCGAGGTCTCCCGCGTGGTTGCCGGCGTCAAAGACCAGAGCGCGGCCATCCTCGGCGTCGCCGATGACCTGCAGACCTCCTCGCAGCAGCTTGCCGCCTCAACCGGCCAGATCTCCCTCGCTATGGAGGACGTGACGCGCTCCGCCGTCTCGCTCGCCGGGCTGTCGCAAGAATCCGCAACCGAAGTGGGCTCGCTCGCCGAAGTCTCGCGCGGGGTCTCCGGAGCAGCGGAGGAGAGTCTCACGTCAGTTGAAATGTCGAAGAGCGAAGCGGCTCGCATCGGTGAGCGCATTACCACGGTTGCCGCCGCCTCCGGCGAGGTCGCCTCAGCGGCGAGTGAATCCAAGCGCGCCGCCGAACAAGGTCAGCGTGCCGTCACCGAAGCGGTGAGTTCGATGGAGGCGATCGCCGTCGCCGTTGAACGCGCCTCGCGCACGGTCGACCAGCTGGGCGAATACGGTCAGCAGATCGGCGACATCGTGAAGGCGATCGATGAGATTGCCGCCCAGACCAACCTCCTCGCCCTCAATGCCGCCATCGAGGCTGCCCGGGCCGGCGAGCAGGGCCGCGGCTTCGCCGTGGTGGCCGAGAACGTCCGTTCGCTGGCGGAGCGTTCAAGCGAATCGACGAAGGAGATCGCCGAACTTATCGCCCGCGTGCAGGCCGGGACGGAAGAAGCCGTCCATGCCATGGCCGCGGGGGTGGCGGATGTGGAGAAGGGCCGTGCCATCACGTCCGAGGCTGGATCAGCCCTGGAGGCCATCATCAAGTCGGTTGAGGCCTCGGCCACGAGCATGCAGGCCATCGCCCATGACGTCCAGGACCTCGCCGGCGGCGCCCAGCGGATTGTCGATGCTTCCCAGGTGGTTGCGGAACGGACCGCCCACACCGTCGACGGTGCGGCGACCCTGAGTTCCGGCACCGCCCGTGTGAGCGACGCCATTCTTCAGGTTTCCGCCACCAGCGAAGAGACGTCGGCTGCCGCCGAGGAAGTTTCGGCCTCAACCCAGGAGCTGACCGCCCAGTCGGGCGACCTGGCGACAACGGCGACCCGCATGCGCGAACTTGCGAACAGCCTCGCGGCCTCAGTCGCCCGCTTCAGGGGCAGCACCGCCTGACGGCCGCCATAGAATGAACGCCCAAGAGCGCCGGGTGGCCGATCCTGGCCCCCGGCGCCTTAACCTGTCCCGGTTTGCTGCTTCTTTCGGCGTGACAGGCTCTTGCTGGCAATCCACCGCGTCGTGATCCGCGAGAACCCGAGCCCGAGGATCACCGCCCAAAACGCCGAGGCGAAGACGAAGAACCCGGGGCTTTCAGCCGAAAAGATGCCCATGTAGAGCCCCACGAATCCCCCGAGGGCGAAGGCGAAGAACACCGGGAAGGTCCGCCACTTCCAGGGCGCCATCGTCCCCTTTCCTACCGGCGCTGTTGGCCGCCCTCCGGCGACGGTGGCGGCAGCCGATGGTGACCCGGGCTGGCGGTTGCGCCGCTTGCGGGTGCTCATGACGGGATCCGGTGGCGCAGCCGCCAGGCCATGTCACAGCGAAGGCAGAACGGCACGACATCGCGCCCCAGCATGTTCCGAAATCCGATCACGTGTACTCCACAGGCCCGGCCCGCTTCGTTGATGCGGGCATCGGGGAAATGAAAGAGGCCGCCGCAATCGGCGCAGGTCCGTGCGCCGCGCGGGCCGATGGGCTGTTTGCACTCGCAGCAGCGAGGTTCGCTCATGGGCCTCCCCGGGCGAACTCGATCACGTCGCCACGGCGGAACAGGAGCGTGCCGCTGCCAGTCCGCCGGTGCCGCAGCCGCCCCAGGGCAACCGCGTCCAGCAGCTGAGCATCTGAAACGCCGGCAACATTCGCCGCCTCGGCGGCGTCAAGGACGTCATCAAGGTCTGCCGGCGCCGGGTTGAGGCAGGTGTTGCAGGCAAACTCCAGGCCGAGGTGCTCTTCGTTGATCCACACCTGGCCGCAATCATCGCCGGGCAGATCGACGCGCTGGTTGAGGTGGTAGAGACTCCCGCACCGGCTGCACCAGGCTTCCATGTGCCGCGCGACGGTGAGGCTGCAGACGATGCAGGGCCCGGAATCCTGTTGTTGTGCCATGACGAACCTGCGGCGAGGATACTCCAACCTTGACTCCGGCGGAACGGAGTCCCTATGATCATAGCGCTTTAGCAATTCCTTTCGGCCACCCCGGTGGCCGTGCCCGGGTGAACGGGCTGGGAGGGTGCGTGGCGCTGGCCACCAGGTCGGACATCTCAGAACTTGCGGCACGCCTCGGCGGAAAGCCGCTGCCCGCCGACCTCCTCGCACAGGCCCTCACCCACGCGTCCTACCTGAATGAGGCCGACGCCAGCGCCCAGTCGAACGAGCGCCTCGAGTTCCTCGGAGATTCAGTCCTCGGCATGGTCATCGCTGCTGTCCTGTTCGATGCGTTTCCTGAAGCCGGGGAGGGTGAGCTCACCCGCATGCGCGCCGACATCGTCCGCGGGACGTCGCTCGCGCGGGCTGCGGAGCGCATCGGTCTCGGCGAATTCCTGATCCTCGGCCGCGGCGAGGAAGCCGCAGGAGGGCGCGAGCGCGACCGCAACCTCGCCGGCGCCATCGAGGCGGTCATCGGCGCCGTCTACCGGGCCCGGGGCCTCCGTGAAGCGCAGGCGCTCACCCGGCGCCTCCTCAAGCCAGAGCTCGAACGCACTCGCCGCCACGGCGCGCTCGTCGATCCGAAAAGCTCGCTCCAGCACGTGGTCCAGGCGCGATGGCACGAACCCCCGGAATATGTGACGGTTGAGGATGCGGCCGGCTCACCCGCCCGCCGGTTCGTGGTTGAAGTGCGCATCGCTGGCGAAACCCTCGGCCGGGGTGAGGGTCGCAGCAAGCGGGAGGCACAACAACAGGCAGCCCAGGAAGCCGTCACCTGGCTCACCGCCCAGAAACGCGGGGAGGGCTAGTTCCATGTACCTGAAAAAGCTCTCGATCCAGGGATTCAAAAGCTTCGCCAACCGCACCACGTTTGAGTACGGGCGCGGCGTGACGGCGGTGGTCGGCCCCAACGGCTCGGGCAAGAGCAACGTTTCCGACGCCATCCGCTGGGTGCTTGGCGAGCAGAGCAGCCGCCTCCTCCGCGCGAAAAAGCAGGAGGACGTGATCTTCGCCGGCGGGAAGGACCGGGCGGCAGTCGGCATGGCCGAAGTCGTCCTCACGCTTGATAACGAAGAGCGCTGGCTCCCCCTCGACTTCGCCGAAGTCGAAATCGCCCGCCGCGTCTACCGGAACGGTGACTCGGAATACCTGCTCAACGGTTCGCGCGTCCGGCTCCGGGACGTGATCGACCTCCTGATGAAGGGGGACGTCGGCCAGAACAGCTACTCCATCATGGGCCAGGGCCTCGTCGACGAAGTGCTCAGCATGTCCCCCGATGAGCGCCGCTCGTTCCTCGATGAGGCGGCCGACGTAAAGCGCTTCCGCATGAAGATCAGGGAGGCCCAGGACCGGCTCTCGGCGACGCGCGACAACATCGGCCGCGTGTCACTCATCATCCAGGAACTCGAACCGCGCCTCGCCCAGCTCAGCCGCCAGGCCGAGCGCGCCGCAGAACATAAGAAGCTAAGTGCCGAGCTAACCGAACTGCTCAAGGCCTACTACGGTCACCTCTGGAACGAAGGGCAGAACACCCTCGTCCGCGCCCGCGCCGCGCTCGACCAGGGGAACGCCGAGAACCAGGCTGCCGCGCAACGCGTGACGCAGCTCCGCGAGCAGCTGCGCACCCTCTCGGAGGAGATCCGCAAACGCCGCGATGCCATCGCCCGCCGCGATGCGAGAAGCACCGACATCGAACACCGTCTCGCCTCGACCGAGCAGGCGATCGCCCTCGACCGCGAGCGGCACGCGATGGTCTCGGCGCGCCATGAAGAGGTTCGCGGCGAACTCGAAGCCATCGAGGGCGAGCGTCATTCGCTCGCTTCGACTGACGTTGATGATGGGCGCCGCGGGATCGAAGTCTCGGGTGAAGTGGACGAAGCCCGGGAGGCGACCCTTCGCGCCCGGCAGGAGCTCGACGCCGCCGAACGGGAGTATTCCACGCTCCGCAGCCGCGTCCAGCAATTGCGTGATGGCGCGGACGATGATGACCGCCGCGCGAGCGGCATGCAGGCCGATATCGACAACGCCGGCCGCCGCATCGCCGACCTTGAGCGCGAAATCGAACAGCTCTCCGCCCGGCGCAAACAGGTGATTGTCGAGTTGATCGGCTACGGCCGGCGCTTCGCCGAAGCCCGTGCCGCCGTCAGCGATGGCGAGGGGCGCCTGGATGGCGCGCGTGCCGCTGCCGACGCCGCTCGCGAGCAACTGATCCGTGTGCAGGAAGAGGTCCGCGAGTTCGAGACCGCCGGCAACAGCGACTTGCGCGAGCTCGACCACCTCGAGGGCCGGCTCGACGCCCTTTGCCGCGTCCAGGCCGAGCACGATGGTGTGGCCGCCGGGACGCGCGCGGTCCTGATCATGGGGCAGGCATTGATGGAGGAATTCGAGCCAGGGAGTCTCGGCGAACCGCCGGAAATCCCTGGAGTCATCGGCCTCCTCTCGCGCCAGCTCAAGGTTCCCGCCGGGCTCGAAGTGGCGATCAACGCCGCGCTTGAGCAGCGCCTCCACGCCGTCATCGTCGAGAACGAAGCCGTCGCCCTCGAGGCGATCGCCTCGCTGCAGCGGCGAAAGCAGGGCCGGGCCCAGTTCCTCCCGCTTGACGCGGTCCGCCACGTCTACCCCCTGAACCTCCAGAAGGAACGCGGCGTCGTCGGCGTCGCGGCCAAGCTCGTCCGCTGTGAGCAGCGGATGAAGCCGCTGGTCGATACCCTCCTCGGCCGCGTCATCGTCGTCGAGGATGTCCAGACCGGCCTCCGCATGATCCGCCGCGCCCTCGGCTCGGTTGTCACTGTCGATGGGGTGTTCATCGAACAAACCGGCGTACTGGCCGGCGGCTCGACCGGCGCCGATGAAGGCGAGTTCATCCGGCTGCGCGAGCTGGAAGAACTCCCGGAACGCATCGAGGAGCTTCGCAAGCGCACCACCGTGACCGCCGAGCGCGTCGCCAACGCCCGCGCCGCAATCGACCAGGTGGCGAAGCGCTCTCACGAGGCCGAGGCCGAGTACGAGATGATGCGGCGGGCCCTCGAAGGCGCCCGTTTCGACCTCGAGCGCGAGCGCGAGCGCCTGCACCGCCTGAGGCGCGACATGGATGCGATCCGCTCCAAGCGCGCCGACATCGAGCGTGAACAGGATGGCCGCACGGCCCAGATCGCGCAGGCGTCCCTGGCCGCGACCCAGCTCCAGCGGCGGCGCGATGAGCGCCGGACCGAGCTTGAGGCGCTCGACACCGACCTCCAGCGGGTCACCGAGCGGCGCGAGGCGGCGATTCGGGCGGTCTCCGAGGCGAGCGCGCGGCTCGCCTCCATTGAAGGCGAACGCCGCACGCTCTTCGCCATGCGCGAACAGCACGAGAAGTCCATCGAGCGGCTTGACAACCAGATCGCGGCCAAGAAGCTCCAGGCCCGCAACCTCGAGCTCGAGGCGAATGTCATCAATGAACGGCTGGCGAAGCTGGGGCGGGACCTCGAGGCCATCCATGCCGAGCAGGCCCGTTACGCCGAGGACGCCGCACCGGACCGGGATGAGTTGCACCGTCTCGAGAACCACGAGCGGACAATTCAGGACGAGTACAACGAGGCGCAGGAGCAACTCCTGGCGATCGACCGCAAGCGGCTCGACCTCGAAGCCGAGCTCGCCCGCACAAACGAGCACCTGGAACACCTTCGCCTTGAAATGGAACGCGAAGGGCTCGCCCCCGACCGCTCCGGCCGGATCGTCTCGTTCGACGAAGCCATGGCAACCGACCCCATGTTCGACGTCGATTCGCTGCAGGCGCCCCGCATTCAGGGCGGCGCCGACGTGGACGTCGCGGCGATGCGCTCGCGCATCGAGGATCTCCGCCGCCAGATCCGGCGCCTCGGCGCGATCAATGCCGAAGCGCCGGGGGATTTCGCCGAGTTCCAGGAGCGCCACGAATTCCTCACCGTCCAGCTGGCCGACCTCTCCGATGCCGAGGCCCAGCTGCGTACGGCGATCTCCGACCTCAACGAGGAGATCCGCTCCCGGTTCACCACCACTTTCGAACGCGTGAACACCAGCTTCGGCGAGTACTTCCAGGCGTTCTTCGGCGGTGGAAGCGCCGCGCTCCTGCTGACCGACCCGGACGACCTGGCCAACGCGGGGATCGATATTGAGGCCCAGCCGCCGGGCAAGCGGATCAAGAGCCTCGCCCTGCTCTCCGGCGGTGAGCGCTCACTGACCGCGGTCGCCCTGCTGTTCGCCCTGCTGACCGCGAACCCGGCCCCGTTCTGCGTGCTGGATGAAGTCGATGCCGCCCTCGACGAAGCGAACGTGGGCCGGTTCACTGCCGCGCTCCGCAAGCTCTCCGAGAAGACGCAGTTCCTGGTTGTCACCCACAACCGCCGGACGATCGAGGTCGCCGACGCCATCTATGGTGTCTCCATGGGGCGCGATGGTGTCTCGAAGGTCCTCAGCCTGCGGCTTTCCGATATCCCTCAGAATTGAACGACGAAACCCGCCCCCGCGGGCGTGACAGTGCGCCATCCACGGATGCCGGGCCCGACTGCCCCTTATCCGGCGGGGCGGTACCATCGCGCCAGTATCGGAAGAAGGAGCGCCCGTGAGGTTCTGGCGCAGGAAGCCCTCAGAACAATCGCCCGACGTGGTTGAGTCCACTGCCCCCGAAGGCGGTGACGTCGAACCCGTCCTCGAACCGACGGAAGAGGAGAGGGCCGAGGTCCACGAGCAGACGGAGCGCGCCGTCGAACGGACGCGCCGGGGATTCTTCAGCCGGCTCGGCGGACTCTTCGAACGCCCGGACTTCGATGACGCACTCTGGGACGAGCTCGAAGAGATCCTCATCGGCTCCGATGCCGGGCTAGGCACAGCCACGGTCATCCTGGATGCGGTGCGGGGCCGCGTGAAGGCCGATGGCGTCAAGCAGAGCGGCCGCGTCCGCGAGATCCTGCGCGAGGAGCTCGCGGCCATCCTCCACGCCCCCCGTGAGACGCCGCCGGCCTGGGCGCGTGCTGATGCCCCGCCGATGCTCATCATCCTGGTCGTGGGGGTGAACGGCGCCGGCAAGACCACGTCCATCGCCAAGATGGCCCACGCCTTCAAGCGCGATGGCGCGACGATTGTCCTTGGCGCCGCCGATACCTTCCGCGCCGCGGCCACGGACCAACTCAAAGTCTGGGGCGAACGCATCGGGGTTCGCGTCGTCGCCCACCAGCCGGGAGCGGACCCGGGCGCTGTCGTCTTCGATACCCTTGCGGCCGCCGAGAGCAGCAGTGCGGACGTCGTGATTGTGGACACCGCGGGCCGCCTCCATACGAAGGCGAACCTGATGGAGGAGCTGAAGAAGATCAACCGGATCATCCAGCGCAACCATGCCGATGGCCCGCACGAAACACTGCTCGTGCTCGATGCCACCACCGGCCAGAACGGCCTGATGCAGGCCAAGACCTTCGCGGAAGCGGTCGGCGTCACGGGCATCGTCCTCGCCAAGCTCGACGGGACGGCCAAGGGCGGCATTGCCTTCGCCATCGCCCATGAACTCGGCATCCCGGTCCGCTTCATCGGCACCGGCGAAAAGATGGACGACCTCGCGCCCTTCGACCCGGAGGACTTCGTGGACTCGCTGCTCGCCTGAGGAGGCCCCATGGGCGACGTGCTGGCCTTCTGGGTGGTCGCGATGCTTGCCGGGGCAGGCGGCCTCCCCATCGCGATGGTTGTCCTCCGCCGCCTCCCGGATGCGGGGTCGGGCCTGAGCTTCGCCATGGGCCTGGTCATCGCGAGTTACGGCTACTTCATCCTCCGGGTCCTTTCGGTGCTGCCGCCCGGCCGGGGCGGCTTCGTGCTCGCGTTCGCGCTGCTCGGCCTGCTTGCGGCGGCCGTCGCCGGCCGCGATCGCTGGCTGCTGGTCACCTGGCGGCGCGCGTGGCCAGGTGCCGTCATGGCCGCCAGCGTCTTCACCTTCGCCTACTTCGGCTACGTGGCTTTCCGCTCTTACAACGCCGACATCGGCGGTACCGAGCAGCCGATGGACCTGATGTACCTGAATGCTGCCCTGGTCTCGCCGGAATACCCGCCCCACGACCCCTGGCTCGCCGGCGAACGGGCCAGCTACTACTACTTCGGCTACATCCACTCCGCCGTGCTCACCGGGGTGTCGGGCGTCCCCTCATCAACGGGGTACAACCTCTCGCTGGCCTACACCTTCGCAGCCACGGCAGCCGGCGCGGGGTCCCTGGCGTTCGCGCTTGCCCGCTGGACCGCCGGGTCGCGCGGCCGTGGCTGGGCATTCGGCGCCGCAGCTGCAGCGATCGGCCTACTCCTCTTCGTCGGGTCGCTCTCCGCGGTGTTTGAGTGGGCCGCCGCGCACGGTCACACCAATCGGGCGCTGTTCGAAGCCCTTGGCGTCGACTGGGCGATTCCCTGCGAACCCGGCCAGACGGAGGACTGCTACTCTGGCCAGCTCTCACCGCGGACTGACCGCT
>CAZRUZ010000003.1:0-20500 GCA_964603275.1 uncultured Anaerolineaceae bacterium
GCGCTGCGTTGACATCGCAGAGGTCACTGGTTCGAATCCAGTATCGCCCACCAGCTCCCCTTCCCCCTACTCCCTCTTCCCCGCTTCCCACCAGATCACCGCGGCGCGCATCCAATCGGGCCAGCGGTAGCCTTCGGCCGCCGGCTGGAGGCGGCGTTCGAGCGTCTCCGTGATGAGCGAATCGTGGCGGCCGTCCTCCAGGCGGAGGTGGCGGCGGGCACGCGTGAGGGCATCGGCGATGGTGGGGTCGACCCAGTAGCGGACGGGGGCGGGCTCGATGTAGACGTTGGGCGCGAACCCGGCTTCGAGGAGGGCGTTGTAGCCGACGATGAAGTTCGGGCTATCGTGCCACTCGCCGTGGATGCGCTCCGAGAGCTCGCCGATGACGCCGTCGTGGGCGGGCAGGCGCATGGCCAGGCAGCAGAACCTCAGCACGTCCGACTCCATCTTTCGGGCGAAGGCAGCGAGATCGGTGGACGTGTACATCGAGTAGGCGGCAACCGCGACGTCGTGCGGCTCGACAGCGGCATCGAGCCATGGCTCTTCGACAATCGATGCATTTGTGACGCCGCCGGCCTCGAGGCGTTCGCGGAGTACCTGGCGCATGCCCTCAACCGGCTCGACGGCGGTGACGCGGTAGGCCCGTGCTGCGAGCGGGATGGTCCAGCGGCCGACGCCCGCGCCGATATCGAGGACGGTCATCCCTGGATCGAGCCGGTCGAGGACGAAACCGAGGATCGGATCGGGGCGGGTCTCGATGCCGGCATCGAGACGCTGCGCGAGTTCGCGCCAGCGTTCGACCATGCGCTCCTCGCCGGCCGACCCGGTCATGAGGTCGATGGAGGCGAGTGCCTGCCACCGTTCGGTCCATTCACCGTGTGCCATGAGCCCTCCAACGGCCGGGTGCGAGCGTCCCGAACTGCCACGTGCCGGCGCCAATCTCGCGGCCTTCGAAGGCGCGGACGGCTAGCCCGAAGATGGCGCATGAAGACGCGAGCAGCAAGAGCTGATGCCACCAAACGGGGCCGGTGATGAGCCAGCGCGACCCATCGGAATAGTAGTAGGGGCTCGTGAAACGGAGCCATGCGATCGGCGGGACGACCTGGGCAAGGGACGCCACCAGGTAGGCGGCGACCACAAGGGCAACGAGGATGCCGGCGGCGAATGCCCGCGACGGCGCCACCGCCCCAAGAAGAAAGCCGAGGGCGGCGAACAGGGCGGCGATCGGCAACATGCCGAAGGTCGCCCCGGTGAGCTCGAGCAGGGTCAGTTCGCCACTGAGGTCGACGAAGGGGACACTCAGGAGCCAGCCAGCGCACACGATCAGGCAGATAGCGAACGCTCCGGCGAGGACCGCGAGCGCCTTTTCGACCATGATGCGCCCGCGGGGAAGTGGCTGGGCGAGGAGGATCTCGGCGGTGCCGCGGCTCTCTTCGCCGGCAAGCGCGCCAGTCGCCGCCACGAGCGCGAAGATCATCATGATGATGACGGCGAAGGTGTGGTATTCGAGCGTGATGAAGCCCTGCGGTGTTGTTATGTCGCCACCGCCGAAGAAGTCGAGGATGCCTTCGGGATAAGTGGAGGCGACTTCCTCAAGGTAGTCTTCGAACTGGGGGTAGAGCCAAACCATGGCGGCCCCGTAGACCGCCATCCCCAGGCCGAACCAGAAGACGGACCAGCGCATCTCCTTGAGCGCGCGTGTGGCGACGGGAAAGGGCCTCATGAAGCCGTCTCCTCTCCTTCGCCGGAGCGGTAGTAGCCGACGAATAGCTCCTCGAGCGTCTGCGGGCGGGCCTCCATCGCCTCCACCTGGAAGTTCGCGAGCCACTTGATGAGGGGGTCAAACCCGTCGCGGACTTCGAGAGTAAGCCCGCGCCCGGCGCTACCGAGGAGGACAATCGAGGGCGGGATGCCTGCAACCGCGCCCTCGGGCAGGGGTTGCACGAGGGTAACCTGGACGTGGACGGGGGCGATCCGGCGCTGCTCAGCGAGGTCGAAGACGCGGACCACGCGGCCTTCGCGGACGATGGCGGCGCGGCTGCAGAGCGATTCGACCTCCGGGAGGATGTGCGACGAGAAGAAGACCGTCCGCCCATCGGCGACGACCTCGCGGAGGATGGCTTCGACTTCCTCCTGGATGAGCGGGTCGAGGCCGGTGGTAGGCTCATCGAGGATGAGGAGGGGCGGCCTGGCGATGAGCGCCTGGATGAGTCCGACTTTCTGCCGGTTACCCCGCGAGAGCGTAGAGACGGGGCGGGAGGGGTCAACGCGGAGGCGTTCGATGAGCTGGTCGCGGTAGGGGGAGTCGACCTCGGCGCCGCGGAGGCGGGCGGTGTAGTCGAAGACCTCGTGAGCGGTCATTTTCGGGGGGAAGGCTGGGTCACTCGGGAGGAAGCCGATGGTGCGCCGGACGGCAACCGCATCGGCCTGGCAGTCTCGCCCGAAGACGGAAGCGCGGCCACCAGTGGGGCGGATGAGATCGAGGAGGATACGGATGGTGGTGCTCTTGCCGGCGCCGTTGGGCCCGAGGAACCCGAAGAGCTCGCCCTCCGCGACCTCGAGGTCGAGGCCATCGAGCGCGCGGACAGCGCCGAAGGTCTTGACGAGGCGTTCGGTGAGGATGGCTGCCACCGGCGGATTATGCGCCAGCCGGGGAGGAGGACACGAATTTGCGGGGAGGGACGGGAACAGCCGCGGGGCCGCGGTATCACTGGCGGAATGCCCGGGCGCCGAAGAGGACGCCGAACCCGCGAGCGCGTAGCATCCGGGAAATGACCGGGAACTGCATACGATGACTGACGAACCTGCGGCTCGGCCGCTTATCGAGGGGATCTTCACGCCCGAGGGGGCCGGCGGACTGGCCCACCTGCTCACATCGCGGTGCGTCTGCGGGGCAGCGGCGTTCCCCCCGAGGGTGCGATGCGCGGCCTGCTCCGGGACGGAGTTGACGATCGCGGAGGCGCCGAACGCCGGGGCGATCTACAGCTGGACGACAGGCCCCGGCGAGCCACCGCGGGTGGTCGCGCAGGTGGTCTTCGAGGACGGGTTGATGGCCCAGGGCTACGTGACCGCTCCGCCCGCGGAGGTGCGGATCGGGCAGCGCGTGCGGACGGAGGCGGTTCCCGCAGGCTGGGCCGATGACGGGACGCCGGTGCTTTCGTACGCCTTCGCGCCGGTGGAAGGGGGAGCCTGATGGCGATCATCGCTGGCGTGGGGATGGCGCCGTTCGGCCGCCATCCGGACAAGACCGTCGCCGACCTCGGCGTGGAGGCGGCGCTTGAGGCGCTCGCCGATGCCTCGCTGCCGTGGCGCGCCATCGAGGGGATGTACTGCGCGGCAGCCGGCGCGGGGCTGACGCCCGGGACGCGCGTGAGCGCCGCACTCGGACTGACCGGGATCCCGGTGGTGAATATCGATAACGCCTCGGCGAGCGGGTCGAGTGCGTTCCGCTCGGCCTGTCGCGATGTGGACACGGGCGCGGCGGACATCGTCCTGGCCGTCGGGGTCGGCAAGTCGGGCCGGACGCTGCGGCTGGATGGCGGCGTGGGGGCACCGGAGCCGGGCACGGCGGAGTACCGGGAGCGGCAGATCGGGATGATGCAGGGAGTCTTGCCGCCCGCCGGGGTGTTCGCGATGCGGACGCGGCGGCGGATGCACGAGTTCGGCTCACGGATCGAGCAGTTCGCGCTGGTGGCGGTGAAGAACCGGAAGCACGCGGCGCTGAACCCCTACGCCCAGATGCGCGGGCCGCTGGCGCTGGAGGATGTGCTGAACGCGCGGATGGTAGCCGACCCGCTGACGATCCCGCATTGCTGCCCGGTGGGCGATGGCGGGGCAGCGGCGATCGTGGTCAGTGAGCGCAAGGCCAGGGAGCTCGGGATCTCGCCGGCGGTCCGAGTTGTGGCGTCGGCGTTCAGGACCCCAACCCTCGCGGGCGTCATGAACGCGCAGGATGCCGATACGACAACGGCCACCGTGCGCCAGGCTTACGCGCAGGCCGGGCTGGGGCCGAAAGATATCGACCTCGTGCAGGTGCACGATGCATTCACGGTCGAAGAGATTGAGTACTGCGAGAGCATGGGGTTCTGCGAGCCCGGCGAGGGTGAAGCGGCCGTGGAGCGGGGTGACTTGAGCATCGGCGGGCGGATCCCGTTCAGCACGGACGGGGGGCTGCTTTCACGGGGTCACCCGCTGGGGCCAACAGGGCTCGCGCAGGTCCATGAGACCGTGCTGCAACTCCGTGGCCAGGCGGGTGCGCGCCAGGTGGAAGCGGCGCGCACGGGACTGTTGCACATGGTGGGCATCGGGGGAGTGTGCCTGGTGCACATCCTGCAACGGGCGTGATGGCGGGAGGCCGCTCCTAATCGAGCCCCTGCGGCTGGAGGAGCTGGGCGAACACGAGTTCGATGTCATCGTGGCCGGCTTCGCGCATCTGGCGGGCGAAATCGCGAGCGCGAGGGAGGTCGCCGATTTCGGCATCGTCACGCGCAAGGAACTCCCAGCAGGTGAGCAGAAGCTGCTTCAGGCGGGACTCGACGGCGCGGGCGCGGGGCATGAGTGGGGGATCGAGGGCGTTGCCGCTGGACGGGTCCGCGGCGAGCTCCCTGGCGAGCGTATCGAGGTTGTACTCGAGGGCGAGGGCACAATCCCGGACGGCCGCGCGGACATCGCTTCCAGAGCGGGCATCTTCGAGTTGGGTGGCGGCAACAAGAAGGGATTCGACGACCCTCCGGCCACGTTCTTCGATCATGGGTTCACTCCTTGGGCATCGCCGGCCGGACCGGTTGGGGCGGCGCCGTCACGGTGGTCCGCCCGGGACCGGGCGACCATCGCGAAGAGCACGGCCACCCCGATAAGACTGGAAAAGAAGAGCCAGCGCACGGGCACCTCCTCAGCCAAGTTCCGCGCATTGTGCGCCCGCCAGGCGGATCCGGGAAGTACCCGATGGGATGGAGATGCGGGGCCATTCGGCGGGCAGAAGCTGATGCGGCAGCGAGCCCTTCCATGCAGACTGGTGGGATGGCGACATTTGGCAACCTCGAAACCGAAGTCGAACCGCTGGCAGCGCTGATGCGGGAACACGATGAGATCCACGGGCTGGTGACGGCCGCGCAGGAACAGGTAGAAGCTGCCATCGCCGAGACCGGTAACCCGGAGCTTGCGTTCGGGGCCGCACGGAGCGTGCGGGAGCTTGACCGCTACATGGCTGAAAACCTGGTCATCCATATCGCGAAGGAAGAAGACGCCCTTTTTCCGGCGTTGCGGGGGTTCACCCCATACATCGACCAGGTGGTCGATGAGATGGTGGAACAACACGATGAGGTGCGTTATCGCCAGGAGATGATCACGCGGGCGCTGGCCGCACTGGAACACACCCACGACGAAATCGACGCCGCGCGGGCGGGCCTGGCCGGGAGGCTCCCGGCGGAGGGAGTGGCTCCCGGACCGCAGGAACTCGATGGACTGCTCGACGCCTTACGGCGGCTGGACTGGATCCTCCAGGGGCACTTCGGCGACGAGGAAGACGACCTGTTCGTGCCAGCGCTTGAGCTACTGGACAGCGACGCGTTCGCCCGGATGGCCGAGCGCTGCACGCGGATCGAAGCGGGGACGGCCTAGTAGCTGCCGGTGAAGGTATCGCACTGGCCGGGATCGCCCGATTCAAAGCCACGTTTGAACCACTTGACCCGCTGCTCGGCAGAGCCGTGCGTCCAGGTTTCCTGGTTGATGGCGGTGCCGGACTGGCTCTGGATGCGGTCATCGCCAACGGCCGCGGCGGCATTGAGCGCCTCTTCGGCGTCACCGCGCTCGAGCAGCCCGGCTTCGTAGACGGAAAAGGCCCACGCCCCGGCGAAACAATCGGCCTGGAGCTCCTGGCGGATGGAGTATTCGTTCGCCCTGGATGGGTCCTTAGCCGAGGCATCGCGGACCTGTGCGTTCACGCCCGTGAGGTTCTGGACGTGGTGGCCGAGCTCATGGGCGATGACATAGGCCTGGGCGAAGTCACCTGAGAACTTGAGCTGGGCGGCCAGCTCGGCGAAGAAGGTCAGGTCGATGTAGGCCGTACGGTCGGCAGGGCAGTAGAAGGGGCCGACAGCGGATGGCGCTGATCCGCAACCGCCGGTGGTGACCGAGCGTTCGAAGAGGACGAGCATCGCGCGCTCGTACGTCATCCCACTGGCCTTGAACTCCTCGGTCCAGAACTCCTGGATGTCGTCGAGGACGAAGGAGACGAAGGCCACTTCATCGGCCTGAGGGTCAGGGGCGCCAGGAACGCTGGAGGCCGTGCCGGGGGCCTGGACGCCGGACATCTGTCCGAGGATGTCGCCGATATCGATCCCGGTACCACCGCCACCGCCTCCGGTGAGCTGGCTTCCTCCGAGGAGGGCGAGGACGAGCATGAGGATGACACCGCCGATGCCGCCTTTGGCGCCACCCGGAATCGCGAGGCCGCGGCCGGCGGCGGCGCGGGTTTCGGCGCGTTTGTCGATGAGGTCGGGGCTGAGTTCACGGTCGCGGCGGATTTTCACGGCGGCCCTCCAGCAAACCAGTATGCCGGAGCGAGCCACTTCATGGCACTTGACTTCGCATTATCGGAATCCGATTCGACATTGAATGACCCTCGACTTTATGCTGGTGTCCATGCTTCACCGGGCCATCTTCACCTTGAGTATTGCCCCTGTCCTGGTCTTTGCTGCCTGCAGCTCTGACGGACCCGGCGGGGGAACGGCAACACCGCAAGCCAGCACGGCAGTTCCAGAGCTAGCTGCCGGCACCAGCCCGATCTACGCAACGGGGTGGTCGGCAGTCCACGCGGACGGCGCCAACAGCGACTACTCTCCAGCGGCGATCGCGGACGCACCGGAGATGCGCTGGCGGCGCGGTTTCGATGGCCCGCTCAAGGCTGGCGCGCTGGAGTGGACCATTAACCTTGGGGCGACGGTCCCGGACTCTGGCAGGCTCTACCTGACGACGACAGTGCCGGGATGCCACCTGCAGGCGATTGACACCACCACGGGGGCGACAGCCTGGTGCAGCGCCGAGGTGAACTTCCAGGCGGTGGTTTCCTCGCCGCTAATCGACAGCGGGGGGCGGCTCTTTCTCGCAGACGGGACGGCGATGCGGAGCTTCGCGCCGGACGGCTCGGTGGTATGGACGACCCCGATTGTAGGCGTACCGCTTTCGGCACAGTTCACCCCGGCGGGGAACCTCTTCTTCATCACGCATGTAGGTATCGCATACATCCTGGACCGGACGAGCGGGGCTCCCGTGATGGCGCCGCTCGAACTTGTGCCGGGCGCCACGTGGGATGGGACGACCGGCCTGTCTGCGTGTGCGCGGGGACTTGAAGGCTGCCCAAGCGCGAACACCCCCGCGATTGATCTGAGCACAGGCCGGGTGTTCTTCACGTTCTGGGAGCCCGGCGCGGAACAGGCAGCGGTCCGGGCAATGCGCATTGTGGAGGACGGGCCGGAGGTGACGCTCGTCCCGCTCTGGGAGAACTCTTCACTCCCCGGCGGCAGCGCTTCGAGCCCGACCCTCAGTGCGGATGGTTCGCGCGTGTACGTCACCGATAACGTCGACAGCGTGCATGCCCTCGACGCAAAGACGGGGGACAGCATCTGGAAGTTCGCGTTCGGAGCCAGGGCAGGCGGGAGCGTGTCAGTTTCGCCGGAGGGAGTGATCATGGCTGCAGGTGGCGACCTGCAAGCCATTAGGGATGCTGGAGACCATGCCGAACTGCTCTGGAAGTGGGAAGGAGTGGCAAACCGCGGGATCGCGACTCAGGCCGCGGGGGACCGGGCAGTGGCGACGGTGGCCGCCTCCGGCCGAGACGCGGACCCGGCGAGCCGGTATCGGAACGACCTCGTCATCGTCGACACACGGACGGGTGCGGAGTTGGGCCGGTTCCCGATCGAAGGGGCAACGGTATTCAGCGTGGGGATCACGATCGGGCCGGATGGGAGCATCTACGTCCCATTCATCCAGGGCGACCTTCTCGCCTTTGGCCCAGCAGTGGCGGACCGGTAGACTCGGCGAGAGATGAGTGCGGCCTTCACCTGTGCAGATTGCGGGCGGGAATTCAGCCTCGCCGATTCAGTGCGGGCGAAGTACCCGAACTGGACGCCGAAGCAGTGCATGGATTGCCGCGGCCGTCCGGGAAAGGATGGCGCCACACGAAAACAGGGGCGGCCAGGGCGGGGAAAAGGCAATTCGGTCACGCGGACGCAAAACCTTTCGACGGACGAGGTCCTGATGCGTTTCACGGCGGGGCCGGATACGGGCATCTTCACGGACGGTTCGTGCCAGGGAAACCCCGGTCCCGGGGGCTGGGGAGCGGTCTCCGTGCGGGATGGGAAGGTCGTTGAAGAGCGCCACGGACAGGATCGAAGCACGACGAACAACCGCATGGAACTGACCGCCATGATCAACGGCCTGGAGATGGCGCCGGCCAACGAGCCGGTCACGGTGTACTCGGATAGCCAGCTGGTGGTGAAAACGCTGACGCTGTGGGCGAAGGGATGGGAGGCGCGGGGGTGGCAGCGCAAGGAAGGTGAGGTGAAGAACCTCGACCTGGTGCAGCGGGCATGGGAGCTGGTCCAGGAGCGTCCGCTGGCGCGGATCGAGTGGATCCGCGCCCACGACGGTTCGCGCTGGAACGAGTACGCGGATGCGCTTTCTACGGCCTACATATCAGGAAATGCCTGACTCGCCACCGCAATCACGATGTTGTAACCTCGCCCCGGCTTGGTTGGTCACGCGCCCCCACAGGAGACTCGGCAATGATGCAATCACCGGACGAGGAGCAGGCGTACTTCCAGTTCCGCCAACTGCTCCTGGAAGTGGCCGAGACGCTCGAGGCAGTCATCGTCGCGCTGCAGGCAGAGCGTGGAGCGGTGGAGCCGGGCTTTGTGATCCGCGAGGCGGTCCGGAGGGTGGTGCAACTGCGGCAGCACCTGGATTCGATCGACCAAACGCACACGGGTTGACGAGCGGTTACGTGCCCGAAACGGTCATTTCCCTGATGCGGAGGGTAGGCGCGGCGCTCGCACCGAACCACGAAAGGTCGGCCCCGACGGCATCGATGCCGGCCAACATGGTATCCATGCGGCCGGAGATGTTGACTTCGGTGACAGGGAACGCGACCCGTCCACTTTCGATCCAGAAACCGGCGGCTCCGCGAGAGTAATCGCCGGTGGCCGGGTTGAACCCGCTGCCCATCAGTGTCGTGAGGTAGAGGCCGCTGGCCACCCCGGCGATGATCTCCTCCGGGGAGGTATCGCCGGGTTCAAAGACCAGGTTGGATGGGCCCGGCGAGGGGGTTGACTCGATACCGCGCTGGGCGCTACCGGTGGTCTGGTTGCCCGTGCGGCGGGCCGTGTAGCAGTCGAACAGGAAACCGTTGAAGGCGCCGCCGGAGAAGATGGCGTTCCGGCGGGTGGTGACGCCCTCGCCATCGAAGGGGCGGGAGCCGAAGCGGCCGGGAAGCAGCGGGTCATCGGTGATGGTGACGGGCGGTGAGCCGATGACCTCGCCGGTGCGGTTGGCGAGGAAGGTGGCGCCGCGGTACAAGGCGGAACCCGTGGCGCAGCCGACAAGGTCGCCCATGAGCGAGACGGCCATCATCGGCTCGAAGACGACGGGCACCTGGCAGGTAGGGACCTTGCGCGCGCCGAGCTGGTCGAGCGTGCGGCGGGCAGCGATGCGGCCGATTTCCTCGGGGTCGAGGAGGCGATGGAGGCTGCGCTCGGCGGAATACCAGTAGCCGTTGCGCTTCTTGCCATCGGCGTCATCGGCGATCGCCTCGATAACCAGGGACACAGTCGTGGCCGGGTAGGCGCCCTCGAAACCGAGGGAGTTCGCGAGGGCGAAGTGGCCGATGCGGGTGGAGAGGCTGGCGCCGTCGGAGTTCGTGATCCGCGGGTCGGTGGCAAAGGCCGCAGCCTCGCAGGCGGTGGCCATCTGGATCTTCCGCTCGGTGGAGAGGGACTCGAGGGACTCATCGTAAAGGCCAAGGCCGGTGGCACTGGTGGCCGCGGCGAACAGGCCCGGTTCGGGCAGGCCGGCGCAGTCGTCTGGCTCGGAGATGGAGGCCAAGTCGACGGCCTCGGCGGCGAAGGCTTCGAGCGATGCCGGGGAGAGGTCGGATGTCGAGCAAACTGCGGTGCGGCCGCCGTTGATGACACGGAGGCCGAGTGCCATGGAACCCGCTTCGATGAGCTTTTCAAGCTCGCCAAGGCGGACCGTGACGTTGGACTCGGTGTACATGGAGACCACGGCGTCGCACTGTTCGGCGCCGGCGGCACGGGCGAGCTGGACGGCACGGCGGGCGATATCGAGGGGGGAAGGCCCTTCCATGTTCAGGAGACTCCTTTGGCGGTGGTGGTATCGGGAAGGCCGCGGGCGTTCATACCCGGGTACCGCCGACGGTGATCCCGGAGACGAGGACGGTGGGCATGCCAACGCCGACCGGGACGGACTGGCCATCCTTGCCGCAGGTCCAGCGGCCATCGGAGAGCTGGTAATCGTGGGCGACACGGGTGACCTTCGAAAGCACGTCCGGGCCGTTGCCGATGAGCATGACGTTACGGAGGGGTGACGTGAGTTTGCCATCCTCAATCATGTAGGCCTCGGTGACGGAGAAGACGAAGTCGCCGTTGGAGATATTGACCTGGCCCCCGGAATAGGAGACGGCGTAGATGCCGCGATCGACGCCGCGAATGATGTCCTCGGGGGTGTCCTGGCCCGGAAGCATGAACGTGTTGGTCATGCGCGGGAGGATGTAATCCTTGAAGGTCTGGCGGCGGCCGGAGCCGGAGGGCTTGAGGCCGAAGTGGCGGGCGCTGACTTCATCGTGGAGGTAGCCGCGGAGGGTGCCGTCTTCGATCAGGACGTTGCGGGTCGCGGGGTTGCCTTCGTCGTCGACGTTGATGGAGCCGCGTGAATCGGGGAGGGTGCCGTCATCGACGACGGTGACGAGCGGACTGGCAACGGGCTGACCGACGCGGCCGGTGTAGTTGCTGGTGCCCTTGCGGTTGAAGTCGGCTTCGAGGCCGTGGCCGACCGCTTCGTGGAGGAGCACGCCGCTATCGCCGGCGGCGAGGACCACGGGGAGGGTGCCGGCGGGCGCCTCGCGGGCATCCTGCTGGAGGACGGCCTGGCGGGCGGCATCGATCGCGAGCGACTCTGGGGTGACCCGTTCGAAATACTCGATCCCGAGGCGCCCGCCACCACCAGTGCGCGCCACCTGGCGGCTCTCGCCCTTCTGGGAGAGGGCGCTGACGTTGAAGCGGATGAGCGGCTGGACATCGCCGACGATCTTGCCATCGCTACGGGCGATGAGGACGTACTTCATTTCGTCGCCGATGCTGGCATCGAGGCGGGCGATGCTCGAGTCGTGGGCGCGGGCAGCGCGGTCAGCCCGTTCGAGGATGGCAACCTTGGCCGTGGACGGCTCGGCGGTGAGGGGCGACTCGAAACCATAGTAGGAGTCCTGGCCGGTAAGGAACGGAGTCGCGTCGATCGGCACCGGCCGCTCGTCGCGGGTGCCGATGCGCGACGCGGTCTCGGCGGCGCGGCGCATGGCCGCCATGTCGAGCGACTCGGTGTAGGCGTAGCCGATGGCATCGCCGCGGACAACGCGGACCCCGACACCCTGGGCGACATTGCGGGAGGCGGACTTCACGCGCTGGTCTTCCCACTGGATGGCACTGTTGGTGCGATGCTCGAAGAAGAGCTCTGCGAAATCGCCACCGCGACTGAGCGCGATCGAGAGCAGCGACGAGATGGTGGCGGGATCGATTCGATAGCGGTCGTTGAAGAAGGCGAGGGCAACTGCGCCCGGATCGGTCATGCGGTTCCTCCCGTGGCTCCGTGGTGGCACCACCCATCGTAGAGGTTCGCCGGGAAAGCCGCCGTGAGGCGGGGCGGGGGCCGGTAGTCCGTTCAAGCAGGCCCGTGTACCTTCAGGATGCGGGGTCGTGCTGCGCCCCGGGGTTGCCCGTTGTCATCTCCTGTTCCCGCGAAAGAGCCTTCCAGTCCCCGCGCCGGGGGCTTGATAGCGCCCGGCCGGCCACTCGCCTCGTTGCGGCACCGGGACTTCAGGATCCTGCTCGCCTCGACCATGGCCCTCCAAATCGGCTCGTGGGTGCAGACCATCGGGCAGGGATGGCTGGTTTCGAACGATCTGGGTGGATCGGCGACGGACCTGGCGCTGGTGGCGCTCTTGCGCGGGGCCTTCCTGGTGTTCCTTTCGCCGTTCGGGGGCTATGTCGCGGGGCGATTCGAGCGGCGGCGGCAGTTGATGATCTACACCTCGGTGAGCGCGACGATCGCCGCGACACTGGCGGTACTCGTGGCCACAGGCACGATCGAAATCTGGATGGTGTACGCCACTGCCGCGGCGGCAGGCATCGTGGAGGCGCTGGCGAGCCCGATCCGCAGCCTGCTCGTCTTCGACACGGTGGGGCCAGATGAGATGACGAACGCGGTGGCGCTGAACTCTCTCGGCGGCAACGCCATGCGCGTCATCGGACCGGCCATCGGCGGGGCGCTTATCGGGATCATCGGGACCGAAGGCACGTTCGAGGTGCAGGCGGTGTGCCTGGTGCTCGCGGTTGTCCTGACCGCCCGGCTGGCGCGTTCGGAGCCCGAACTCGTCGAAAACCGCGAGGGAATGTTCGCGAGCGTGGCTTCGGGCCTGAAGTACGTGGCAAGCGATCGGCGGATGACCCTGATCGTGGGGATGGCGATCCTTCCCAGCCTGTTGGTGTACCCGTACGTGAGCTTTTTGCCGGTGTTTGCCACCAAGGTGCTGGACTCGGGATCGCAGGGGTACGGGTACCTGGCCGCGGCCGTCGGGCTGGGGTCGCTGCTGGGCGGGGCGATCGTCGCGGTCACATCGAACCGCCAGCGGATCGGCCCGTGGATGATGTGGGCGTGCGTGTTTTACTGCTCGTCCGTGGGGGCGTTCACGCTGATGCGGCACCTGTGGCTGGCGGTCGGGATGCTGGCCGTGGCAGGGATCTTCCACAGCGTGTATTCGGCGTTCAACGCCTCGCTGATGCAGATGAAGGCGGCGCCGGAGTACCGCTCGCGGGTGGTCTCGCTGCAGACGATGACGTGGGGACTGACGCCCTTCGCCGGGCTGGTGATGGGCGCTATGATCGACCAGTGGGGAGCGCCGCACGTGGTTGGAGCATGGATGGTTGTTGCCGCTTCGCTGACCCTGCTCATCACGCTGAGTTCGCGCGAGTTGCGGCGGATCTGAGGCGGGGATGAAGGAGACGCTCGGGACGCTGGCCGGCGGGCTGCGCAGACTCGACCCGGAGGGGCGGCTGACGCCGGAACCGGCAACCGCGGACGACCTCACCAGTGTCACGGCACTCTTCGTGGTGGACCTGGAGATGAGCGGGCCGAACGCCCAGATGCACGAGATCCTGGACCTTGGCGGTGTCCGCGCGGCGCTTGCGCGCGGGATCCCGGAGGAAGAGGCCTGGGGAGCGCGGGTGAAGCCCCGCCATATCGGCAACGCGATCCCGGCGGCGCTCAAAGTGGTGGGTTACAGCGCGAAGAACTGGAAGGCGGCGATGGAGCTCGAGGAAGCGCTGGACCGGTTCACGCGGCTTGGGCGCGATTCCATGATCGCCGGGTGGGGCATCGGGCAGGACATGGCCTTCCTGGTGGAGGCGTTCCGGCGGATGCAGCAGCCATGGCCGTTCGCGCCGGTAGCGCTCGATGTGCAACCGGTCGCGCGCCAGTTGTTAAAAGGCAACGGCCAAGTAGACCGGTTCAACCTGGGGCATGTGGCGGACCGGCTAGGCATCGGGCGGATGGGCGAACACGGCGCGCTCGCCGATGCGTACGCGACCTACGACGTGCTCGGAAAACTGCTGGAGCTCGGCGGCAAGGCTGCCCCCGCGGCTCCGTAGGCGGCGGCTACCAGGTGTGCTCCATTTCGTGCGGCGGGAACGCGGTGCGGAAGGCGGCGTCCCAGCGTTCGAGGATGGCGGGATCGTCAACGTCGAGGAGACCGGCGCGCCAGGCTATCGATGGCTTAAGGAAGCCCCAGGCGATCTGGGCGAGGGTATCGGGATCGAGCCTCGCCTCCGTGTCCTGCCCGTCGATCCGCGTCATCTGGCCACCTTCGGCGCCGGTCGAAAGCCGCCATTTGCCATCGTTCCAGGGGCAGGTCTGATCGATGAGACGGAAGGTGACCTCGGTATCGACGGCGTAAGGCCGGAGCTCGAGCGCGGGCCCGGCCGAGACGAGGCGGGCCATGATGCCATCGCGCACAGCCACGTTGAGCATGCGCGGTTCGACAAGCATGTGCGGGAGCGGGTCATCGGGGATCGCGTTGTTCCAGGTGATTTCGCCGACGGCGTCGTAGCTGGCGAGCGTCCGCCAGAAGGCATACGTCGCGCTTGGGGTTAGGGCCACCAGGTCCTGGATGCGGATCTGTCCGCGCGGACCGGCGGTGGTCCGGTGTATGCCATCGCCGTGGTGGAAGATCAGGTGCCCGAGCGGCTGGCCGCCCTCCTCGTACACCAGGGTAGTGCTCCGAAAGCCTGACGGCGGAGGGGCGAGGGGGCCGGCATCCCACATCTCGCGGGCGCGCAGCATCATCGCGTTCCTGGGCTCGGCGAAGCGGTGGTAGGTGTCGGACAGGAGAGGAAAGCCTTCCCCGGGATCGATCTCCCGGAGCCTGCCGGGAATGTCGCGGGGGTGAGCGAAGGTCAGGTCGCGGGGGTCAACCCGGTAGGTGCGGCGCTCGGTGATGGTGCCGTAGCCGTAGCGGCGGTAAATGGCGGCGAGGGCGGGGTGGAGGCCGGCCCAGGCGGTCTGGCCTTCGCCGTGGAGCTGTTCGAAGTGGCGCTGGACGATGGCGCGAAGGTAGCCTTTGCGCCGATGGGAGGGGTGCGTCGAGACCCAGGTCACGCCTGCCATCGGGATGATGCGCCCGTTGAAACGGATGTGGAGGGGCCAGGCGGCGTAGGTTGTGGCGACCTGCCCATCGGCGATGGCGCAGAGCGTCCAGGACGGGTCCATGCCCTGGAACATCTCGATGGGTGTGGCGAGTTCGCGGGAGGCGACGCGGGCCACTTCGGGCAGTTCTTCGGGCAGGGCGGAGCGGATCTCAAGCGACATGCGGGGAGTGTAACGGGCTTGCGGCAGTTGGAGTGTGAAGGGGCTCGCAATGGCGCGGCTTGACATCTTCTTCGTGCCGCACTAACGATACAGGTGATGTTCTCGGGGCGGGGTGAAATTCCCCACCGGCGGTGAAAGCCCGCGACTCCTTCCCTCCGGGGGAGGACTGATCCGGTGAGATTCCGGGGCCGACGGTTAGAGTCCGGATGGGAGAGAACACTGGCGGCTGCCTGTGCCCTGCGCACCGGGGCTGGCCGCTGGCGCGTTGCCGCGCCGTATCTCCGCACGCCCCGTGGATATCAAACCAGAACTGGGGCCGTGCCGAATGAATTCTCCCGAAAAGACCGTGTTGCGATGCCAGACTCCGTGCGGGGGTGTGGCCTGATGTTCACCGGGATCGTGGAAGAGGTCGGCACCGTGGTGGAGGCAGGGGAAGGTACCCTGCGCATCCGGGCGCCGTTCATCCTGACCGATAGCAAGTTGGGCGATTCGATCGCGATCAACGGCGTGGACCTGACGGTCGCGGAGATGGACGGCGAGACGTTCTTCGCCAACCTGATGCCGGAGACGTACCGCCGCTCGAACCTGGGTGACCTGAAGGTGGGAGACGTGGTGAACCTGGAGCGGAGCTGCCGGCCGACCGACCGGCTAAGCGGACATATCGTCCGCGGCGTTGTGGAGGGCACCGGGACGCTGCATTCAATGACGCCGGAGGGGGAAGCGATCATCGCGAGATTCCTGACCCCGAAAGAGCTTCTGCGCTACATGGTGGTGAAGGGTCCCGTGTGCATCGACGGGATCAGCCTGACGATCGTAGCGAAGGATGAGGAGAGCTTCTCGGTCTCGCTGGTGCAATACACGCAGGAGCACACGAACCTGGTCGCGCGGAAACCGGGTGACCGGATCAACCTGGAGTCGGACATCATCGCCCGGTACGTGGAGAACCTGCTGGCCGGGCGGGAGACGGGAGCAGGGAAATGAGCGACCGCGACCCCGTGATGGCGACGGTGCCGCAGGCGATCGAGGAGTACCGCCGGGGCAAGTTCGTCATCATCACTGACGACGAGGACCGGGAGAACGAGGGCGACCTCTGCATCGCGGCGCAGTTCGTGACGCCGGACCACATCAACTTCATGGCGAAGTACGGGCGCGGACTGATCTGCTGTTCGGTTACGGAAGAACGCTGCGAGCAGCTACGGCTGCCGCTGATGGTGGACCAGGCGGCGAACAACTCGGGGTTCGGCACGCCGTTCACTGTCTCGGTGGAGGCGCGGACCGGGGTGACGACGGGGATCAGCGCGGCCGACCGGGCGCGGACCGTGCAGGTCATCATCGACCCGGAGACGCGACCGGATGACCTGGCGCGGCCGGGGCACATGTTCCCGCTGCGGGCACGCAAGGGTGGTGTGCTGGTGCGCGCGGGTCAGACCGAGGCGAGCGTGGACCTCGCGAAAATGGCGGGGCTCTACCCGGCGGCGGTCATCTGCGAAGTGATGAAGATGGACGGGGAGATGGCGCGCATCCCGGACCTGAAGCGGTTCGCGCGGCGGCACGGGCTTCGCATTGTCACGGTGAACGAGATGATCCGGTACCGGCTGCGGACCGAGCAGCTGATTACGCGGGTGGCGGAGACCAAACTGCCGACGCCGTTCGGCGACATGATGATCCTCGGATACCGGGCGGAAAACCAACCCGATGAGCATGTGGCGCTGGTGAAGGGGCCCATCGATGCGGAGCAGCCGACACTGGTCCGCGTCCACGACCAGTGCGTAACCGGGGACGTCTTTGGTTCGATGCGGTGCGACTGCGGCGAACAGAAAGACCGGGCGCTGAAGATGATCGGCGAACAGGGCGGCGTGTTCCTCTACATGCGCCAGGAGGGGCGGGGCATCGGCCTGCACAACAAGCTCCGCACGTATGAACTGCAGGACGAGGGGCTGGATACGGTCGATGCGAACCTGGCGCTGGGATTCCCGGCGGACCGGCGGGACTACGGCATCGGCATGCAGATCCTCCGGGACATTGGCGTGAGGAAGATGCGGCTGATCACGAACAACCCGGCGAAACGCGCGGGACTGGAGGCTTACGGCCTGGAAGTCGTGGAGCGGGTGCCGATCGTGACTACACCGAACCCGTTCAACGTGCGCTACCTGGACACCAAGCGGCAGCGGATGGGCCACCTGCTCGACGGGCTCGAAGCGGTGAGCGGGGAGGGGTCCTGATGCCGGTGCTTGAAGGTTCACTGGATGGCGCGGGGCTCCGCGTGTGCATTGTTGTCGCGCGCTGGAATGAGTTCGTGACTCGCCGTCTCCTGGAAGGGGCCGAACGTTGCCTTGGCGAACGGGGATTGCGGAAGGACGACGTGACGGTGGCGTGGGTGCCCGGGGCGTTCGAGATCCCGACCGCGGCACGCTGGGCGGCAGACTCCGGGAACTACGATGCCGTGATCTGCATTGGCGCGGTGATCCGCGGGGAGACGGCCCATTTCGAGTACGTGGCCGGGGGCGCCGCCGAGGGGATCGGCGCGGTATCGCGGGAGACCGGTGTGCCCGTGATCTTCGGCGTGCTGACTGTGGACAACGTGGAACAGGCGCTTTCGCGCTGCGGCGGCAAGGATGGTCACAAGGGCGAGGAGGCTGCGCAGGCGGCTATTGAAATGGCCAACCTCCGCAAAGCGCTGAGCTGAGGCGCGGCGAAAGGGGCCGCGTCTCACGGTAGCAGGAGCATTGCATCGCCGAAGCTGTAGAAGCGGTAGCGCTCGCGGACGGCTTCGCGATAGGCGTCCAGCACGAACCCGGCGCCACCGAACGCACAGACGAGCATGAGCAACGTCGAGCGCGGCAGGTGAAAGTTGGTCATCAGGACATCGACAACGTGGAACGGGTCGCCGGGGAGGATGCGGAGCGATGTCCAGCCCTCATAGGGCTCGACGCCGCCGCTCTCCCGGGCGACGTGTTCGAGGGTCCGCACGACGGTGGTGCCGACGGCGACGACGCGGCGGCCTTCGGACTTCGCGAGGGTGATGGCGGTGGCGACCGGCGCGGGAACGGTGACGCGCTCGGCGTGGAGGTGGTGTTCGCGCGGGTCATCGACTGTGACGGGCTTGAACGTGCCGGGGCCGACCTCGAGTGTGACCGCGGTGCGCCGAAGGCCACGTGAGTCGAGGCTGGCAAGCAACCCGGGTGTGAAGTGGAGGCCGGCGGTTGGCGCGGCGGCGCTCCGGGCTTCGCGGGAGTAGACGGTCTGGTAGCGCTCCGGATCGCCCCGGTAAGCGTGGATGTAGGGCGGCAACGGAACGGCCCCGACCGTCGCCGGGTCGAACGAGCGGTCGAAATCGAGGATGACGGTTTCGCTGGCGCGGCCAACAACGGTTGCGCCGAGGGTCTCGCCATGGGCGTCGAACACGAAGCGCCGGCCGGGCAAGGCGCGCTTCGCGGGCCGGAACATCACCTCCCAGCGGACATCACTGAAGGGGCGGATCAGAAGGGCCTCGGCGGTGCCGCCGGTGTCCTCCCGCTGGCCGAAGAGCCGGGCCGCCATGACACGGGTGTCGTTGACGACGAGCAGGTCGCCGGGGTTGAGGAGTTCGGGGAGATCGCGGACCAGCCGGTGCTCAATGGATTGTGTGGCGATCCGCAGCACCATGAGGCGCGCGCTATCGCGCGGCTCGGCCGGCTGCTGGGCGATGAGTCCATCCGGGAGGTCGAAAGCGAAGTCCTCGGTACGCATCCCGGACAAGCATTGCTTCTTCATGGAGCGCGGTCTACGGTGTCGCCGAGGAGCACGCTATGGCGAACATCAACGGTGCGGCGGCGGAAGCGGGGCAGGGCCGTGTCGAGGAGACCACCACGACGCACCTGAGCCTTGACCGGAGCGCCATCCGCCGGATCGAGGCCGACGAGGTCGACATCGAGAAGAGCGCCATCGGGGTTGCCAGCTTCGAGCGAGGAACCATCCGGCAGTCATCGGCCGGGATCGTCGCGGGCCGGTCGGTGGCGATGGACGAGGTGCGGACCGGGATCCTGATCGCCCCGGTGGTGCGGGGTGACGTGCACACCCTGCTCGATATGCGTTCGGCGGTTGCTATTGGGTTTGGGATGGTGCTGGGGAAAGTGTTTCTTGCCGCGATCCGCGCCGGGGTGCGCCGGGTGACGGGCTAATCCCGGACTCGAAGACCAGGCGGTTGGTCTCATCGGTGCGGAGCTGACCACACGCCGCAGAGATCTCGGTTCCTTTTTCGACACGCACCGTGCAGTTCACACCGGCTTCGTGGAGCACACGCTCGAAGGCGAGGACCGCGCGCCGCTTAGGACGCACAAAGCCACCCGCGGTGGGATTCACGGGGATGAGGTTCACGTGGAAGCCGGACCCTCTAAGCAGGCGGGCGAGTTCCGCTGCGGTTTCCTCGGAGTCGTTCACGCCACCGATGAGGGCGTATTCGAAGGTGACCCGGCGGCCAGTTTTCCTGAAGAAACGCTTCGCGGCTGAGACGAGGTCGCCGACGGAGGTCGGCCCGGCGGTTGGGACGAGCCGCTGGCGCAGCGCATCGTTGGGTGCGTGGAGGGAGATGGCGAGGCCCACCTGGAGACCCTCATCGGCAAGGCGGTCGATCGCGTTGATGAGCCCGACCGTGGAGATGGTGATGTGGCGCTGCCCCAGCCCGAACGTCCGAGCGTCGGTCAGGAGCCGGACCGCACGGATGGTCTCGGCGTAGTTGGCGAGCGGCTCACCCATTCCCATGAAGACGACATTGGTGACGTGCTGGCCACGACCGCGGAGGACGCGGGCAACGTGGAGCACCTGGGCCACTATCTCCTCGGCCCTGAGGTTGCGCTCAAAGCCCATCTGACCGGTGGCGCAGAAGACGCAGCCCATGGCGCAGCCAGCCTGGGTCGAGACGCAGACGGTGGAGCGCGGATGGCGGTCCCCGGGCTCGGGGTACTGCATGAGGACGGTCTCGATGAGAGTGCCATCGCCCATGCGGAGGAGCAGCTTCGTCGTGCCGCCGTCGTTGCTCACGGCCTGCCGGACTTCGGCGGCCAGGTCGAGGGAAACGCGCTCGGCCAGCCGGGCGCGGAGGGCCGCCGGGAGCTGGCGGAAGCCGTCGAAAGAGGCGGGGGCTTCCTGCCACGCCGTCCGGAGTAGCTGATCCGCCCGGTAGCGCGGCTGGCCGAATTCGGCCACGAGGGCTTCGACGTCTTCGGGGAGCATCCGGTAGAGGGACACCAGGGGACCGGTCATGCGAGCCCGACCTTCGGTTCGAGGCGTCCGCGCTCACCGGCGAGGAACTGTGCGCCGGTGAGGCGCTTGCCACCGGGGCGCTGGACTTCCTCGAGCACGAGCCAGCCGCCGG
>CAZRUZ010000003.1:20600-41128 GCA_964603275.1 uncultured Anaerolineaceae bacterium
GAGAGCCAGCCGGGAAGTACGCGGACGAGTTCGGAGGCGCCGAGTTCGGCCAGGCGGGATTCGAGAGAGCCAGTTGTATCGCCCGGCAGGACCGGGGTTTCGACCCGGGAAATGACCGGGCCCGCGTCCATCTTGCGGACGAGTCTCATGATGCTGACCCCGGTCACGGGGTCTCCGGCGAGGATGGCCGCGGTGATGGGCGATGCGCCGCGCCAGCGCGGCAACAGCGATGCGTGGACGTTCAGGCATCCATGCGGGGGGATATCGAGGACGGCCTGCGGGAGGATCTTGCCGTAGGCGGCGACCACAAAGACCGCGGCATCGAACAAGCGGAGACGGTCGTGCAGAGCGGTGTCGCGGAGGGACTCGGGCTGGAGCACGGGGATATCAAGTTCGAGCGCGGCGGCCTTGACCGGTGGTGGCTGGACCTTCCCTCCCCGGCCCACCGGGCGATCCGGCTGGGTGACAACGGCGACCACCGCCATGCCACTGGCAACAAGTGCACGGAGGGACGGCACCGCAAACGCGGGCGAGCCCATGAAGACTACGCGAACCGGCGAGCCAGAGGCGGGAGACATGTGATCCATCATCGAGGGGATTGGGGGGGAAGGCGAGCCGGGGCAACAAAACGTGGGGTCTCGCGGCTGCGAGACCCCACCTGGAGAAGATGACGGAGCTAGAGCTAGCGGCGGCGAATGGAGGCCGCGAGCGTGACGGAGGCAATCCCCGCGAGGGCGGCGCCGACGGTGGCAAGCATCAGGGCGAAGGCACCCGGCCCGCTGAGAGCCACCCCGTTGCCGGTGGAGGGAGGCAGCGGCGCCTCGGCCGGCACCACGGGCTCTTCCTGTTCCTGGGGCTGCGGGGGGGCCGGCTGTTCGGTCGGGACCGGGGTCGGCTCGGGCACGGGCGTCTTCGGTACGTCCGGGGTCTTCGGGACATCCGGGGTTTTGGGAACATCCGGGGTCTTCGGGACGTCAGGTGTCTGCGGGATCTCGGGGATTTGTGGAATCTCCGGAATCTGCGGAATCTCTGGGGTCTCTGGGACTTCGGGGGTGGTGGGGGCTTCGGGGGTGCCCGGGGTGTCTTCCTCAACGGGGGGCGGAGCATCGGACGGGTCATCGACCGGGGGCTGCTGGTTTCCGCCATTCGACTCGAAGAACGAGAGGTTGTCAAAGAGTGCCACGAGGGTCTCAGGGGCACTGCTGCCCGCCGGCTTGGGCTCCTTGACCGCGGCCGGGCGGATCCAGACGGAACTGGCGGTTGCAGGAGCAGTGAAGGTCTTGTCCATGGAGAGCCAGTGGCCACGATCAGCTTCGGCGAACCCGCCGACGACATGGCCGCCGCCGAGCGGGTTGCCATTGCAGGCCGGACCGCTACGGAAGTGCACATAGACGCCGGCCGCACCGAATGGGGTCTGGCCGGGCTGGACAAAGGCCTCGCCCTGGAGGGTATAGGTCTTCCCGGCCTGGATACCGGTGACGCACTGGTCGGTGCCGTAGTAGGAGTTGCCGGTACCCTGGTAGGCGTTCGTGAGCTGCAAGACCCCGTTCACGGCCTGGGCGTTACCGGGGCCGTTATTCCAGCCGGCCACGCCGCTTGAGAAGTCGCCGTTCTGGAGGAGGTTCGGGCCGGCGGCGGCGCCGACAAGCACGGATGCGGCGGGCAGGGCTGCCGCGAGGGTCAGGAGCGAGAGCTTGAGTCGATTCATGTGGGATGTGCCTCCGTGGTGTTCGGAGGTAAGACCAGGCTGCCCGTGATTTCTTACACAAACGTTTTCGGACGTTCGCGGCATCGCGCGGAAGGGGGGCGGATGGTAGGGTGGGACGAAGGTGCTCACCCGGCGGTGGGCGTGTGCAATCCTCTCCCACGGACGACAAGATGACCAGGACCGGCATCATGGAAACGGCCATCCGGGATGGCCACCAGTCGCTGCTTGCGACTCGTATGCGCACCGAGGACATGATCCCCGTCCTCGAATTGATGGACTCTGTCGGCTACCACAGCATCGAATGCTGGGGTGGCGCGACCTTCGACACGAGCATGCGGTTCCTGAAGGAGGACCCGTGGGAGCGGCTGCGGGAAATCAAGAAGCGGCTGAAGAACACGCCCACCCAGATGCTGCTCCGCGGCCAGAACGCGGTGGGCTACCGGCACTACGCCGATGATGTAGTGCGGGAGTTCTGCGAGCGGTCGGTTGCGAACGGGATGGACATCTTCCGCATCTTCGATGCGCTGAACGACACGCGGAACCTGGAGACGGCCTTCGAAGCGGTGAAGCGCGCCGGTGGCCATGTGCAGGGGACGATTTGCTACACCATCAGCCCGGTGCACACGGTCGATGCGTTCGCGCAGATGGCCGACCGGATGGTGGAGATGGGGGCGGACTCGCTCTGCATCAAGGACATGGCCGGGCTACTCAGCCCGATGATGGCGAAGGCCCTGGTGACCCGGATCAAGAAGGACCACCCCGGCAAGCTGCTCCAGATGCATTGCCACGACACCTCGGGCTATTCGGAGATGGCGTACCTGATGGGCGTGCAGTCCGGGGCCGATGTGATTGACTGCGCGATCAGCTCGCTGGCGGGGGGCACGAGCCAGCCCGCCACGGAGACGCTGGTCGCTGCTCTGGCCGAGGACCCGGATCACGCCACGGGGCTGGACATGGAGAAGCTCGGCCAGCTCGCCGAGTATTTCCGGGGCGTGCGCAAGAAGTACTGGAAGTTCGAAAGCGGCCTGCTCGGGATCGATGCGGGAGTGCTTTCGCACCAGGTGCCGGGCGGGATGATCTCGAACCTGGTGGGCCAGCTCCGCGAGCAGGGCGCCGAGCACAAGCTCGGTGACGTGCTGGCCGAGAATGCCCGTGTGCGGGCCGACCTGGGCTACCCACCGCTGGTAACGCCCAGTTCGCAGATCGTCGGTACGCAGGCGGTGCTGAACGTACTCACCGGGAAGCGCTACGGGAGCGTCACCAAGGAGACGAAGAACCTGGCGAAGGGGATGTACGGCGCGACCGCGGCCCCGATTGCGCCGGAGATCCTGCAGCAGGTGCTGGGCGACGAGCAGCCGGTCACGCACCGGCCGGCCGATGACCTGGCGCCCGAGCTGGAGGCGGCGAAAGCGGAGATCGGCGAGCTCGCGGAAAACGTGGACGATGTGCTGAGCTACGTGATGTTCCCGCAGCCGGCAAAGGAGTTCCTCCAGTGGCGGAAAGAGGGCGGCGGGCCCGAACGCGAACTGGTGGCGGCAGTGATCGGCGCGATGGTGATCGGCGAAAAGAAGGCGGCCGCCGCCGTGGCCGCGCCTTCCCAGGCGCCGGCAGCCAACGGGGAGACCGCCCCGTGGCGGACGTTCGGCCGAATTCGGCAGATGCGATAGCGGGAGGCGACCGATGGCAAAGGTGACAATTGGCGGGCGCGACTACGACGTCGAAGTGCGCGGGGACAAGGTGGTCGTTGATGGCCACGAGTACCCGGTGAGCGTGCGCGAGGAAGCTGGCTACGCGACGGTGAACGCTGGCGGCGTGGCGTACCGGGTGCAGCTGCCTCCCGCGGGGGAGCGCCAGAGCGGGATGGATGTCCAGGTTGACTACCGGCCGTTCACGGTGGCGTATGAAGGGCGCCTGGGCGGCGGGCCAGCACCCCGGGAAACGCGGACGTCCTCCGCCGGGCAGCCGGGCGGAGGCGCAAAGGCGGCGGTCAAAGGCGCCGTGGCGGCCCAGATCGCTGGCAGGGTAGTCAGCATCAAGGTGAGCGTGGGCCAGGCTGTCGCACGCGGCGACCTGCTGCTGATCCTCGAAGCGATGAAGATGGAAAACGAGATCAAGGCGCCGGCCGATGGGATCGTCAAAGAGATCCCCGTCGCCGAAGGTGGCCGAGTCGCCGAGGGCGACACGCTCGCCGTCATCGAATAGCCGCGGGCGCGACCACCAGAACGATCGTGAAGGCCGCACCTGATGGTGCGGCCTTCGTCGTGGATGCCCGGACGGCGGTCAGCCGCGCAGCGACTTCAACTGGCCGGCATGGTCGTTGAGGTGGTGGGTGACGATGCCGAGGAGGCCACCGACGGTGTTCTTGCCGAGGCGCGGGTGTTCGATCTCAAGCGAGACCTGTGCGTCACTCAGGTGGGCAACCACGTCCATCAGAAGCTGTTGCCGCTGGCGGGTGCCATCGAGGCTGCTGGCGAAGTCAGAGAAGGTGACCCGCTCCGGCGTGGGGCCAGGCACGCCGATGGCGGCGGCGATGGCCGCGCCAAAAAAAGGCCCGGAACTGGCGATGTGCTCCGCGACCTGGCGGGCACACCAGGCGTCTTCGCCTTCGGCGGCGCCCGCAGGCTTGCGCTCCCAGACCGCGGCCGCCTGCTCAAGCTCGGCCATGTAGGCGGCAAAGGCCCGTTCGATCGACTGGCGGATTTCGGCGGATGTTGGCATGGCGTACCTCGGGGAGAATTGGGAGGCAAGTGTGCCGGATATCGTTGCAAGAAGCTACTGACTACCGGGCGTGTGCGAAACTACCCTCGGTTTTCCGTTACGGGGACGCAGGTAGAATGCTGAACGAAACCTGAACCGTGGCGCCCGCGCCCAGCATCCTGGAGTATCGATGCTTGCTTACCTGCCGTTCCTGATCAGCGCCAACAGCCTTGGCATCATTTCGCTCATCGTCTTCATCGCCTCGGCGGTGCTTGTGACCATCCCGGCGTTTGCGACGCGGGGCGGGACGCAGGTCGCGTGGTTCGGCGCTGCCGGATTCGTGCTCCTGGTGGAGGCGGCGCTCCTGATTACGCTGGTAGTGCTTACGAGCCAGGGCGAGATCTTCCAGTAATCGGGCGGACCGGAGAGAGAACACACGGCCGGCACATCTGTGCCGGCCGTTTCTGTTTATCGGGCCGTGGTGAGGTCAGAGCAACCGGCGGATGGGCTTTCGGCCGGGCCGGGGGTCATAGTTGCTCTTGAACATCTCGAGCTTGTCGCGCTCGATGAGGTACTTGCCGGCGAAGAGCGTTGCGGGGATCTTTCGCTGCTTGATGAGGCGGCGAAGGCTCTGGGGGTGGATGGCGAGTTCGCGGGCTGCTTCAACAAGGTCCAGGTAGTTGTCGAAGGGCGTGATGGCGGCCATGGGGCGAGCACCTCTGGGTGGTGATGGCGGGGAATCGATTAATTGCTTAGGCAGATGGAACGTTAGCAGAGTGCAATCGTTATTGTCTACAGGCTTGAGCAATTGCGGAGTTGTGGCGTCCGGAGGTCACAGATGGGAGATACTGGAGGCATGTCTGACAACCTCTTCACCATGCTCTCGGCGTACAGGCCGGGTTCTGCCGCGACGCCCTTCGAGAACTACTGCACGACGGGGCTGGCCTACTTCCTGAAACGCGGGCACCGGATGCTTGCGGCGCTCATCTCCCACGCCGCAGGGACCGGGAGCGAAGCGCTGGCGCTGGTGGAGGTGCAGCCCCGGCTGGGAGACGCCGGAGTGGCAGACCTGTTGCTCACGTTCGAAGGGGGCAAGCGAGCGCTGATCGAGGTCCAGGTGGAGGCAGGCGCGGACGAGAGTCTGCTTCCCGGGCTCGAGACCGTTGCGCGGCAGTGGGGGGAGCAGCCGGCGTTCCTGATGCTCGGCCTGCGCGGCGAGGACGTGCCGGCGCCGTGGATACCCGTCACCTGGTTCGACGTGGTCGAGGCGCTGGAGGGTGACCCGGACCCGGTGGCCGTACAGTTTCGCGACTTCGTGCTCCAGGACATCCTGGGAACTGGGGATGTGCCGCTCGACGAGGCGCTGACGACGAACCGGCTGTATGCCACCGGGGGTGCGGCGGTGAGGCGGCTGTTTGGCCCGAACTCGCGTTATGTGAATAGCGCATCCCGGCCGCTCGGCGGGCAATACCGCTACCTCGGGACGACGTTCAGTCCCGATGGCGGCGAGATGACCTACTGGATCGGGCTGGTGAATGAGACCGTGCCCCTTGGCGAGCACTACCACCTGATGCTGGCAAGCAAGGAGAAGCCAGTCCTCTTCCCGGTCGAACAGCCGCGGGCGACAGGTGACTGGAAGTGGGCGCACTGGACGGGGATGGGTCGCGTGGTGCGCCCCATCACGCCGCTCCAGTACGAGGGCCTCCTGGAGCGGGTGAAGGCGAAGTGAGGCGGGCGGCTCAGTCGACGATCGACGAGTAGATGATGCTCTTGAGCTGGCCGCGGAAGTTGAACGTCGCCGATGGCATGAGCTGGGTCATGAAGATGACCGACATGTCTTCGAGCGGGTCGACCCAGAAGATGGTGGAGGCTGCGCCGCCCCAGTAGAAGTCGCCCTCACCGAGGGTACCGGCATCGACCTCGTCGAGCGTGACGGCAAAGCCGAGACCGAAGCCCACGCCCTCGTTGGCGGTTTCGGAAAAGGCGCCGATGGCCATCCGGGTGAGGTCCTTGCCTTCAGCGAGGTGATTGCGCGTCATGAGATCGAGCGTGCGGGACCCGAGGATGCGGACGCCGTCGAGCTCGCCGCCCTGGCGGAGCATTTCGCAGAAGCGGAGGTAATCGGCCGTGGTGCTGGTGAGCCCGCCGCCGCCGGAGAAGAACGAGGGGTTCTGGAGATAGGTGCTGCGCTCGGGGTCATCGATGAGCTTGAGCGACTTGTCCGGCTGGCGCTGATAGTTGGCGGCGAAGCGAGGGAGCTTTTCGGGCCGGACCCAGAACGAGGTATCAACCATGCCGAGGGGACCGAAGATGGTCTCCTGGAGGTACTGGTCGAACGGCTTCCCGGAAATGGCCTCGACGAGGTAACCGCAGACATCGGTAGAGAGGGAATAGAGCCATGCATCGCCGGGCTCGTAGCGGAGCGGGACCTGAGCGAGCTTTTCGATGAAGGTGCGGAGGGTCTCGCTGCGATCGCGGTTCACGCCAAGGCGGCGGTAGACCTTATCGACGGGGTGGTTGGTACCGCCGTAGGTGAGGCCGCCGGTATGACTGAGGACGTGGCGCATGGTCATGGGGCGCTCGGGCGTCTTGAGCTCCATCTCATCGACATCGCCAGAGACCCAGACCTTGTGGTCGCGCCATTCGGGGATGAATCGGGAGACGGGGTCGTTGAGCTGGAAACGGCCTTGTTCGAAGAGGGTCATGAGAGCGACCGAGGTGATCGGCTTGCTCATGGAATAAATGCGGAAGATCGTGTCGTCGGCCATGGGCTTCTGACGTTCGCGGTCCATGTGGCCGAAGGAGCGGAAGTAGGCGGGCTGGCCGTGCCTGGAGACGAGCACCTGGCAGCCGGCGATCTTGCCGGGGGCGATGTAGTTGGAATCGATGTGGGCGGTGATGCGCTCCAGGCGTGCGGGGTCGAAGCCGCCCGCGCGAGGATCGAGGTCCATGCTGTGGGTTTCCTTTGAACGGTGAGTTTGGATAGCAGGGAATGCTACAGCGCGGGGGCGCGTGAAGGACAGGCGAGGATGGGGCACCGAATCGCCGACAGGCCTCCGCGCCGCGCAGATGCGCCGGCCGTGCGCCGTTCACTCCGGTGGCTGGCCAGTGAACACCTCATTCGAGCTGGTGAAGCCACCGCGCGCGCTTGAGGAACACAACCCCCGAGCGAGTGAGCCAAGGGACCTTCGTTCCAACGGTGTGACGAAGTGTCAACCCGAGATGCCGGGGGGAGGAGGATGCGCGGTGCGCCCCGTGACATTGCTCCTGGACGAGCCGCGACCGGTGTTGGCGTTAGCTTAACCGAAGTCGGGACGCGCCGCAGTCGCGTGGATTCAGTATGTCCACGAGGTGGTCAGCATCGCGTAGGCGTTGATGTCCTTGACCCCACACTGGCCAGCATTGTTCGGGGAATTGCAGTAGTCTTCATCGGGGTAGTTGCCCGTCAATCTCGTAGCCCATCCTCCGCCGGACTGCTGGTGCACATGATAGTTCGTCCATGAACATCCAGATTCATTTGCAGTATATCCCAACTGATAGCTCGTGGTCTGCGAGTACGTTCCGGACGCGATAGTAAAGGAACTTCCAGTGGTGGTAGATGTCGTATGGACATATAACGCGTCAGCGTGCCAGTTTCCTCCGGGATCCCGGATCACGCAATACGTGTAGTTCACACAGGTCCCACCAGTGTATGCGACCGTTGCCGTGCCGGCATTGGGAAGGCCCATTCCATTGCTCGACTTTGAATAGAAGTACGCATTGAACGAACCTACAGGTGAAGTTGTCCAATCGAGTGCCCACCCCGAAGCGACTGGAGTCGGATAGTCCCAGCACGCTCCGTCATGCCAGCCGCATGTCAGGTAGTTGGCGGTGGGGTGGAGATCCAAATAGTAGTTGGTCGAAATGGCCTGAGTCGGCCTGGGCGCCAACGTCCCCAGGATCAGCCCGAATCCAATGGCCGTTGTTCCGAGCAGGATGGCCGCACGACGGAAGGTGGGTGTCATTTCGTGACCTCCGCTCCGAGTTCCTGGCAGAACTGGGGACTGCCGGCGGAAGCCCGGATGACTGTCAGGACTCCCGTCGAAGGATTGTGTTGAACGAAGGCACAGCCGCCAATGAACCGTCCACCGGCTTCGACAATCGGGGCCAGGATGGCGGCTTCCCCGGAAGGTAACCGGACGGAAGTCCATCGCGAAGCGGAACCCGGGAGTACCACACGATCTTCTCCCAGGGTGCGCATGATGAGCAGGCCGGAGCCGTTTTCTTCGACCCCGGCAACGCCTGGATTCACCTGAAGGTTCCACAGTACTTGAACGGTGGCCGTGCCACAGGTCCAGACTTCAGGGTTGCCCAGCGGTGTAATCCCGGCCGACCGGTCCGCCAGCCTGATCGCCGTAGGTCCCTCACTCGCCCTGACAAGGGCACTCTCGGGACTCTGGGAGAGGCCGGAGGGGCAGAGTGCACGAGCGTCGAAGTCGACCGGGGTGCTGAGAATCCGTGCTCCGCCAAGCTGTCCCTCGAACTTCGGGCTTTGCTTCTCGGCGTTCTCGTAAGGGACGTACCAGAAAGGCCGGGAAGTATCCGGAGTTGCACCCGGCGCCGGGGTGGTTGTGAGGTCGGGAGTAGCTGGCTCGACGGTTGCGCGAGAGACCGGATCAGGCCCGCGCAACGAGTAGACAAGCGTGAAGGTGGCCAGTCCAATGGCAACGACGACCAGGCTGAGAAGAGTCGCTGGCTTCCGTATCAACCGCATCATGACCTCCGCCCGGGGAGTCCCCGATAGGCTCAGAGGATAGTGCCCCCCCCGGGTCAAGTTCCCGTAAACTCACAGCGGGGCCAAGGGTCGCCTTGCTGAAATGTAGGTAGCAACGGTACCACTACGGGGCTTGCTGGCGTGAAGGACAGGCGAGGATGGGGCACCGATCGCAGGCGGGCTTCCGCGCCGCGCAGATGCGCCGGCCGTGCTTGATCAGGAGCATGTGGAAGGGGTAGTAGTCGGCCGGGTCGACGAGTGCTTCCAGGAGGTGATGGGCCTGTTCGGCCGTGGCCTTTCCGGGGATCAGGCCGAGACGCTTGCTGACACGCTCGACGTGGGTATCGACCGGGAGCGCCGGGCGGCCGAGCGAGAAGAGGAGCACGCAGGCGGCGGTTTTCGGCCCGACGCCGGGGAGGGCGCGGAGCCAGGCCCGGGCGTCTTCGAGCGGCAGCGTTTCGAGGAACGACAGGTCCCATTCCGGGGAGCGCTCGGCGACAGCGCGGAGGATCGCCTGGATTCGCGGGGCCTTCTGCGGAGCGAGGCCACCGGGCTGGATGGTTTCGATGAGTTCCTCGAGCGGCGCCTGGAGGACCGCATCCCACGACGGGTAGCGGCGCATGAGCAGGATGAAGGCGCGGCCACTGTTGGTGTCAGCGGTGTTCTGCGAAAGCACGGTGAGGATGAGCTCGGCCAGCGGGTCGCGGCTCGGCATCGCGTGGGGCCGGCCGTAGACCGGTTCGAGGGCCTCCATGATGGCGGCCGGCTTAAGGCTCACTTGCGGTCCAGCATGCGCGCCGCGGCGCCGGGGAGGATCGGCACGCGTGCGGTTTCGCGCGCGTAGGTCGATTCACCGCGCTGGACGGCGAAGAACGCATCCCAGAGGTAGCCGAAGCGTGAGCTGGCGGCCATCCACGGGCGGGGGAAGCGGCGGAGCATGCCGTAGAACATGTAGGCGATGAGGCGGGCCGCGCGGAGCTCCGGCATCAGTTCACGGTCGATATCCTGCTGGTAAGCGGTGAGCGGCGCGTGGCCGCCCATTGCGCGGAGGACTGACCGGGCGGCGATGCGGCCGGACTCGATGGCGTAGTAGATGCCCTCCTGGGTGAACTCGTCGGCCAGCCCTGCGGCATCACCGGCGAGGACTACGCGTTCACTGGCGATGGGCTCGGCACCACGGCGGAAGCGGATCTTGTGGCCACGGGCGACATCGACAGGTGCACCGGCGAGGCCGAGGCGGGCGAGGTAGGCGGCGGTATGGTCCTTCATCGCCCCCGCCTGCCCGGGCGGGAGGACGATCCCTACCGAGAGCACCGAGGTCTTGGGGAAGAGCCACGAGTACCCCCAGGGGTGGAAGCCGAGGTCGATGAGCGCCGTCGCCCTGTACGCCCGGAGCCGGCTGTCCGGTGCGCGGACCTCAACCTCCCACGCGGCGCATTCGGCGATCCCGCCGCCGAGGCCGGCCATGGTCCCCACGGGGGAATGGGCGCCATCGGCACAGACCAGGTAATCCGCCCGGGCATCGAAACCTTCGGCGCGAACCGTGACGCCACCGCCAAGGTCCAGCGAACGGACGGCGGCGCCCGGGCGGAACTCGGCGCCAGCGCGCTCAGCGTGCTCGAGGAGGAGTGCATCGAACCGTTCGCGCATCACCATGTGGGCGAACGGGGCGCCGGAATCACGGACGAAGCGATGGCGGCCAGAGGCAGCAACATCGAGCAGGCTGACGGAGTCCTCGATGACCGGGGCGATCGGGAACGGGAGGAGGCGTTCGGTCCGGAGGGGGATGCCCCCGCCGCAGGCTTTGTAGCGCGGAAAGGCGGCGCGGTCGACGAGCAGGACCTTTGCGCCGGCGGCGGCGAGCTCGCGCGCGGCCGTGCTGCCAGCCGGGCCGGCGCCCACCACGATCACATCAAACCGGGACATCGATCAGGACTGTAGCGCGGCGTTCGGCGATGGGCGATGAGCGGGCCTGCTAGGATCAGCGGGTGACGCGCGAAGAGCTGTTCCGGATGACGGAACTGACCACGTGCGGCGGCTGAGCATCCAAGGCGGGGCCCGAAGCCCTGGCGCAGGTACTGTCGCCACTCGCCGGTCTGTTCACTCCTGAAGCGCACCCGGACCTGCTCGTGGGCCTGGGTGTGGCGGATGACGCTGCCGTGTACCGCATCAATGCGGCGACGGCGGTGGTGGCCACGCTCGACTTCTTCGCGCCGGTGGTTGATGACCCGCACACCTACGGCGCCATCGCCGCGGCGAACGCTATGTCTGATGTGTACGCGATGGGTGGCGAGGTGGTGCTGGCGTTGAACATCGCGGCGTTCCCCGAAAGCCTGCCGGCGGCGGCCCAGACGGCAATCCTGCGCGGAGGGGCCGAGAAGGTGGCGGAGGCGGGCGGCGTGGTGGCCGGGGGCCACACCATCTGGGATGACGAGCCGAAGTACGGGCTGAGCGTGATGGGGCTCGTGCATCCGAAGCGTGTCTTTGCCAAGGCGGGGCTCCGGCCCGGGGATGTGCTCTACCTGACCAAGCCGATCGGGACCGGGACGATCGTCTCGGCCGCGCGGCAGGGGAAGGCACGGGCGGAGTGGCTCGAGGGCGCAACGGCCTCAATGCTCCAGTTAAACCGCCACGCGATGCACCTGGCGCGGGAGGCGCGCGTGCGGGCGGCGACTGATGTCACCGGTTTCGGACTGCTCGGGCACCTGTGGGAGATGGCCGAACGTTCGGGCGTGGCGGTCGAGGTGATTGCGGGCGCCGTGCCGTTGCTCGATGGGGCGCGCCAGTGCCTGGCCGCCGGCGTGGAGACCGGTGGCGGAGTGCGCAACCGGGACTGGCTCGGGGGGAACGTCACGTTCGGCGCCGGCATCGATGCGGAGGTTTCGGCGGCGCTGTTCGACCCGCAGACCTCGGGGGGGCTACTGCTGGGTGTGCCGGGAGCACGAGCGGCAGCGCTGGAGGCCGCGTTCGCACGGGACGGGGTGGCGCTCTGGCGGATCGGCAAGGCCGGGAAGGGGACGCCCGCGGTCCGGGTGGTGTGACCGGGCGGGTTACGCGTTCGGAGAAGGGTGCCTATACTCGAAAAGGCGTCCCCGCCACGGTGGAGGAGTCTGATTGACCGCCATTGCGACCAAGTACGAGACCGTCATCGGGCTCGAAGTCCATTGCCAGCTGATCACGAAGAGCAAGATGTTCTGTGGATGCAGCGCCGACTATTCGGGCGCTGAGCCGAACACCCATGTCTGCCCGGTGTGCCTGGGAATGCCCGGGGTGCTCCCGGTCATCAACGAGCAAGCGATCGAGTTCATCGTGATGACGGGGCTGGCGTTGAACTGCGAGATCTCGGCGTTCAGCAAGTTCGACCGCAAGAACTACCCGTACCCGGATCTGATGAAGGGCTACCAGATCTCGCAGTATGACCTGCCGGTCTGCCACGACGGGTGGCTCGAGATAGAGGTGGACGGCGTCCGAAAGCGCGTGGGGATGGAGCGCGTCCACATGGAAGAGGACACGGCGCGGCTCTTGCACCGGACCGACCCATTGAGCGGAGAGGGCTACAGCCTGGTCGACGTGAACCGTTCGGGAACGCCACTCATGGAGATCGTGAGTAAGCCCGACATGCGATCGCCGGCAGAAGCGCGGGACTACCTCGTGCGGCTGCGGCAGATCCTTCGGTACATCGGCGTGAGCGAGGCGAACATGGAGGAAGGGAACTTCCGCTGCGACGCCAACGTATCGATCCGGCCGGTTGGCTCGGACAGGCTCGGCACGAAGGTCGAAGTCAAGAACATGAACAGCTTCCGGGCGGTGCACGATGCCATCGCGTTCGAGGAGATCCGGCAGGCGCGCATGCTCGATGCCGGCGAGCGGATCATCCAGGAGACGCGGGGCTGGGTGGATGAGCGCGGCGAAACGGTGAGCCAGCGGACGAAGGAAGAAGCGAACGACTACCGGTACTTCCCGGAGCCGGACCTGCCACCGCTGAGACTGAGCCGCGAGTACGTGGACACGATACGGGCGAAACTGCCGGAACTGCCGGCCGCGAAGCGGGAACGCTTCCTCACGCTCGGTCTTTCGGAACACGAAGCATCGGCCCTGACCGAAGACCGGGCGCGCGCGCAGTACTTCGAGGGTGTGATGGGGGCGCTGGGGCTCGATCCGGGGCGAAGCGCGAAAGTGGCCGCGAACTGGGTGCTGGGCGAGGTGGCCCGCTGGCTCAACGCCGCCGGGCGCGAAATCGATGCATTCCCCCTGGAGGAGGAGCGGCTCGCCGGGCTCGCGCTGATGGTGGAGGGCGGGAAGATCACCGCCAACGTCGGCAAGGATGTCTTTGAGAAGATGGCCGTGAGCGGGCAGCCCGCGGCGGCGATTGTCGAGGCGGAGGGGCTCGCGCAGATCAGCGGCGAGGCGGATCTGGTCGACGCGGTGCGGCGCACCATCCAGGCGAACGAGAAGGCGGTGGCGGATTACCGCGCGGGGAAGGAAGCGTCGATCAAGTTCCTGGTTGGCCAGGTGATGCGTGAGACGCGCGGAAGGGCGAACGCCCAGGTGGTCCAGGGGCTACTGGAGAGGGAGCTGGAGGAAAATGTTCAGGATTCCTAGTGATATAGCCCGACGGTGGTATACTTCGGGCCGATGACGCGCCGGTCGATCCGCGACAATTCGGCCCTCAAGTGGCTGTACCCGGGGATGCACATCAAGCGCTGGCTGGTGCTGCTGCTGTTTGGCATCGCGCTGATGGGGCTGGGCATCGCCTACATCCTGAAGGAGGCGTATCTGCAGGCGCCGCTGCCGGGTGCGTTCTACTACCTGACGCTGCAGTTCATGCCCCGATGGATGCGCGGCCTGCTGTTTATCACGCTCTCGCTCAGCACGGTGGGGATAGCCGTCTACAAACTGAACGAGTCGCTGCTCTACGCGTTCGTGCGGCCAGATTCGCGGGACCAGAGCATGGCGGAAGTGATCTATAACAAGCGGTTCCTCAGCCGCGGGCCGCGAGTCGTCGCGATCGGCGGGGGCACCGGGCTTTCGACACTGCTGCGCGGATTGAAGGTCTACACCAGCAACCTGACGGCGATCGTCACCGTGGCGGACGACGGCGGGAGCACGGGACGGCTGCGGCAGGAGTTCGGCGTTGTGGCTCCGGGCGACCTGCGCCAGTGCATCGCCGCCCTGGCGGAGAGCGAGCCCCTTATGTCGAAGCTGTTCCAGTACCGGTTCAGCGAAGGCAACGGGCTGGAGGGTCACTCGTTCGGCAACCTGTTCATCGTGGCGATGTCGGAGGTGACCGGGAACTTCGAGGCGGCGATTCACGAGGCAAGCCGGGTGCTGAATGTGCGCGGGACGATCCTGCCTTCGACGCTTGAAGATGTGACACTGAGCGCGCGGACGCACGAGGACGAGGTGGTCCATGGGGAGCACAACATCTCCGAGCGCGGTGGCCGGATCAAAGAGCTTTACCTGAACCCGCCGGATGCCGAGGCGCACCCGGACGCGGTCCGGGCAGTCCTGGACGCGGACATCATCGTGATCGGGCCGGGGAGCCTGTACACGAGCGTGCTCCCGAACCTGGTGGTGGATGGGCTGCGCAAGGCGCTGTTCCAGACATCGGCGACGAAGGTGTTCGTCTGCAATGTGGCGACGCAGCACGGCGAGACCGACGGGTTCGGCGTTGCGGAGCACCTTGAGGCGCTCGAACGGCATACGGGCAGCGGGCTTATCCAGGCGGTGGTGGCCAACAGCAATATCGCCCCGGAGTTGCCGGAGGCGTGGCACTCGGCGGCGGTGCAGGTATCGCAGGAGATGCTACGCAGCTACCCCGGGGTGCGGCTGATGGAGGCGGACGTGGTCGCGGAAGAGAACCGGTACCGGCATGACCCGTACAAGCTCGCCGCTACGATCATGCGGCTGTACGATGCCCGGGACACTACTTCATACGAAACCCGGCGGCCCGCTCCCGAGGAGCCGGCGATGCTGGTCACACGGTAACTCCACACATGTTCATGAACATCCTGCAGGTCATTGTCTCGGTCACCCTCATCGTGGTGGTGCTGCTCCAGGTAAAGGGCAGCGGGTTCGGCGCCGCGCTGGGCGGCATGTCGGGGGGGTCGGCCTACCGGACCAAGCGCGGTCTGGAGAAGACTCTCTTCCAGGCGACGATCCTGCTGGTGATCGTCTTCGTGTTTGTCTCGTTCCTGAGCGTCCAGTCGCAGAAGTAGCCTGCCCATGCCCCAATCTGGAGCGCATTCGCGCCGAACGGTCATCCTCGCGGCGAGCCTCGCGGTTGCGGTCCTGGCTGCCGCCGGTGCGCTCGTGCTGCGGACCCTCGGTGATGATGGGGTCGTGCTCGTTGAGGGGAGTGGGTACACCGAGGGCGTGGCCGGGACCTACCAGCGGGTGAACCCGCTCTACGCCTCGATGAACGAGGTTGACGCCGACCTTTCCGCGCTCGTGTTCGCCGGGCTGGTGCGGCTCGCGCCAGATGGCCGGGTCATCGCGGATATGGCGGAGCTGCCGGCTGTCTCTGACGATGGCAGAGAGTACACCTTCAAACTGCGGGCGAACCTGAAGTGGCACGATGGCGAGCCGGTCACGTCGCGCGATGTGGCATTCACCATCCGGAACATCACCGACCCGGACTACCGGGGCGACCCGACGCTGGCGGAAGGGTGGCTCGGAGCAGAGGTGGCAACGCCCGACGACGGCACGGTGGTGGTGACGCTGCGCCAACCGTCAGCGCCGTTCCTGGCGCGAAGCGCAACGATCGGAATCCTTCCCGAGCACCTGCTGGGTTTGCTGGGGACGGCGGAGATCGAGAACGCGCCATTCAACTCGGCGCCGGTGGGGAGCGGTCCCTACCGTGTCGAGACCCTTGATGCGCGCGAAGCGCGGCTGGTGGCGAACGGGAACTATCACCTGGGCCGGCCGCAGATCGAACGGTTCACGCTGCGGTTCTTCACCGACTACACGACGGCCCAACGCGCACTCGCGGAGGGCGAGGTCGAGGGGCTGCTCATCCGGGACCAGGTCTCGGCCGACCAGCTGAGCACCATCGAGCAGGTGAAGAACACCACGGCGGCCCGGCTCCAACGCTCAACCGCGACGCTGCTCTACCTGAACACGAGTACGGCGCTTTTTTCGGATGGGCGCGTCCGGCAAGCCCTCTCGCTCGGGGTCGACCGGGAGGAGATCGTGCGGCGCGTCTATCCCGGTGGGGCGACCGCGTCGTCATCGCCAGTGGTGCCGGGCACCTGGGCTTACGTTGAAGGCGCCGATGTGACGGAACCGGACATCGCCGAGGCGAAGCGGCTGCTGGGAGAAGCGGGATGGGTGGCGAACCCGACCACGGGAATCCTCGCCCGGCAGGGAAGCGAGTTCCGGTTCACGATCCGCGTGGACAACGATGCGACACGGGTGGCGATTGCCGGGGAAATCGCCCGCCAGCTGGAACAGCTGGGTGTGCGGGCCACGGTGGCCAGCACAACTTTCTCGGTGCTCCGCCGGGACTTCCTCCAGGAGCGGCGCTACGAGGCAGCCGTTGCGACATGGGAGCAGGGTCCGGACCCGGACCTGTACTTCGGCTGGCACAGCTCGCAGATGGGGTCAGCGGGCCTGAACCTCGCGAACTTCGAAGATTCGGTGATGGACGAGTTGATCGCGCAGGGGCGGACGGCGCGCGACCCCGAGGTGCGCCTGGACAGCTACGCGCAGATCCAGGACGTGTGGCAGGAACTCAGCCCGGGGATTGTCATCGCTTACCCGGCGGTGGTGTACGTCTATCCCGATGGGCTGGAGAACGTGAGCGGCGGCGTGCTGTTCACCGGGTCCAGCAGGTTCACCGACGTGCACACATGGCGGCGCTAACGGCAGTGCGCTACCCGACAATGCCCCAATCGCGGAAGCGGGCGATATCCTCCGCCGAGTGTCCCAGCTCGCCCAGCACGTCGTCACTGTGCTCGCCGAGGGCGGGTGCGGCGCGTTGGACGCGGGTGGGCGTACGGCTCATCTGGATGATCGGCGCAGGACCACGCAGGGGGCCGAGGAGCGTGTGGTCGTATTCCACAAGGAAGTTGTTCGCCTGGACCTGCGGGTCGTCCCAGAGCTCATCGACGAAGCGAATGGGGCCGCACGCGATATCGTGGGTGTCGAGGTAGGCGACCCACTCATCGTTGGTCCGTTCCTGGAACTTCGCTTCGCAGGTGGCGACCAGGGCGGCGCCAACTTCGCGGATCCGGGACGCATCGAAGCCTGGCTCGTAGCGCGGGTCGGTGATGTCCAGCGCTTTGCGGAAGCGCTCGCGGGGGCCGGGCCCGAGACAGCCGACCACCAGGTAGGAATCGCGGGTCTTGTACGGGCGGTAGTAGATGTTGCCGGCGACTTCGGGCATGAATCGGCGGCGTTCGACGTAGATTTCCTCGATGGTGGCCCCACGTTCGCGGGCTTCGGCCAGGTGGGCGAGGCGCGCTTGGCGGCCCTCCTCGTCGAGTGCGACGATCTCGCGGGCGCCGGCCTGGAGGGTGAGGGATGAGAGCAGGAGGCTCGAGTTAATCGCCTGGCCTTCGCCGGTCTTCTCGCGGTGGTAAAGAGCGGCGGTGATGGCCCAGGCGAGGGCGACGCCGGTGACCACATCGGCGGGCGCGAAGGCGATCTGCATGGGGAGGCCGTTCTGGACGTTCGGGTTCGAGGCGGTCAGGCCACTCATGGCCTGGGCAACGATGTCGTACCCGCGGCGCTGGCTATCGGGGCCGTGCTTCCCGAAGGCGGTGTTCTCGGCGTAGATGATGGTGGGGTTGATGGCTCGTGCCGACTCGTAGTCGAGGCCGAGCGACTCGGGGACGCCGGGCCGATAGTTGGTGAGGAGGACATCGGCCCAGCGGATGAGGCCATCGCGGATGGGGGCGGAGCGCGGGTCCTTGAAGTCGAGGGCGAGGCTTCGCTTGCCGCGGTTCTGGGTGAGGTAGCCTTTGCTCTCCTTCGGGATGATCTCGGCCTGGAGCCGCCACGGTTCGCCCTCAAGGGGTTCGACCTTGACGACATCGGCGCCCATTTCGGTGAGCAGGGAGCCGGCCAGCGGTCCGGCAATGATCTGTGTGCAATCGAGGATGCGGATACCCTCCAGGGCCCCGGCCATAGACACACTCCATGGGTGGAATAGTTGTGAGGCCGGACTATACGCAGGGGTAGAGGGTAGAGGGTAGAGGGCAGAGAGCAGGGAGCGGACCGGAGCGGGACGACGGCTTGCGTTTGTGGAAATTTCGCAGAGTGGGTGGTGTTTCTGTAAAGAACTGTGGTATGGTACGCGTCCGGCTGAAAGCGGGGTAGCTACCGGCGGGGTAGCCGGCGCACATGATAAAGGGGCTTGATGCCATCTCCCATTGCATCAAGCCCCGGTCTTGCCCGAATACTTCGGGCGAGTGTCCTTCCGGACTCTGCGCGCTCGGTTAGGTAGCTACCTCCTTTCAGCCAGCTTCGCGATACTCCCCTCTCCTACGGGCCGCGCACTGTTGAGCGAACGGATGTTGCGGCGCAGGAATGCGGGCAGTTCAGCGTCTTCCATGTTGCTCACGCCAGGCAGGTTGTACTCGCGGATCCGCGTGGTCTCGAGCGGGTCATCGATGGTTGCCGCCCGGGGCGTGAAGCCGGTGGCGATGACGGTGAGCTGGATATCCTCGCCGACGCGGGCATCGACGACGGTGCCGAAGATGATGTTGGCGCTGGGATCGACAACCTCCGCGATGACGCGGGCGGCCATGTCGAGTTCCCGCAGCTGAAGGTTCCCGCTGTGGGTAACGTTGAAGAGCACGTTGTGGGCGCCATCGATGGACTGATCGAGGATGGGGCTGCTGGTCGCGGCGCGGGCGGCCTCGACAGCGCGGTTTTCACCACTCCCCCGGCCGACCGAGAGCAGGGCGGGGCCTGCTTCGCTCATGGTGGTGCGGACATCGTTGAAGTCGAGGTTGATGGAGCCGTTCTGGCTGATGATGTTGGAGATGGACTGGATGGCCTGGCGGAGGACATCGTCAGCGGTTTCGAAGGCCTGCTCGATGGTGGTATCGGGCGGGCAGATCTCGATGAGGCGGGAGTTCGGGATGGCGATAAGGGTATCGACCTTGTCGCGCAGACGGGCGAGGCCTTCCTCGGCCTGCTTCATGCGGCGGGCGCCTTCCCACTGGAAGGGCTTGGTGACAACGCCGATCGTAAGGGCGCCGCAATCCTTGGCGATCTCGGCGACGACCGGGGCGGCGCCGGTGCCGGTCCCACCACCCATGCCGGCGGTGACGAAGACCATCTCGGTGCCGCGGAGGATGTCGTAAAGCTCATCGCGGCTCTCATCGGCGGCACGCTCGCCGCGAGTCGGGTCGCCACCGACGCCGAGGCCCTTGGTGAGCTTTTCACCGATGCGGAGGCGGGTGGTGGCCTCGGAGGACATGAGCGCCTGGGCATCGGTGTTGCAGGCGACGAAGGTGACGCCGGGGATCTTGGCGCGGACCATGCGGTTGACGGCGTTGCAGCCGCCGCCGCCCACGCCGACGACCTTGATGTCGGGGAGAAGCTCGGTGTCGTAACGGATGCTCATTGCGGATTCCTTCCCTTTGCTGAATGAGACGAGACTGCGGGGTCCGTCGGAATGGCTCATTCCCTCCTCCATGGCGCGTGCTACTGGGGCATGAGCGCCCTCCCGAGCGAGGCGAGGCGGCGGAAAAAGCCGCCGACCGGGACCTCGAAGGCGGGGCCGGTGGATTCAACCACTCGTTCGCGGCCTCCAAGCGCGTACTCGATGAGGCCAATGGATGTGGCAAACGCGGGCGTCCCGATCAGGTCGGAAAGCCCGGAGTACCCGTGAGGGCGGCCGAGGCGGGCCGGGATACCGAGCCGGGCCTCGGCGACTTCTGGGAGGCCACGCAGTTGCGCGGTTCCCCCGGTGAGGACGAGGCCGGCGGCGATGCGGTCGAGGTAGCCGACTCGTTTGAGTTCGAGCGCGACCATTTCAAGGATCTCCTCGGTGCGCGCCTGGAGGATTTCGCAGATGTGGCTGAGCGGCACCAGCTTGCTCGACTGGGTGCCGAAGGCCTGGATTTCCACGGTCTCGTTGGCCATGGCGGGGTCGGAGTGGGCGGCGCCCACGGTGCACTTCACGTGCTCGGCGCTCTCCCAGGGGCAGCGCAGGACGCGGGCAAGGTCATGGGTCAGATGGGAGCCGGCGATGGGCAGGCAGGCGGTGTGGGCCACGGAGCCTTCGTCGTACACGGCAATCGAGGTGTTGCTGCCGCCAATATCGACGAGGGCGACCCCCTGCTGGCGCTCCTGTTCCTGGAGGACGCTGGTGGCCGAGGCGATGCACTCGAGGACGATGTCATCGACCTGGACACC
>CAZRUZ010000004.1:0-8905 GCA_964603275.1 uncultured Anaerolineaceae bacterium
GGGAGTCTACGCGGGGGTGGGCGTGGGCGCAGCCGGGAGGGGTGCGGCGGCCGTAGCGGAGGAGTAGGATGCGCGCATGACTTTTCCGGGCGGGGTTGGCAACATGAGCGGCAATGGCGACGTGGCGCTGCTGGTCGATTGGGAGAACCTGAAGTACAGCCTCGCGCAGCGCGGCCAGCGGCCGAACGTGGCGGCGCTGCGGTCGGCCGCCGAACGGTTCGGGCGGATTGTGTACGCGCGGTCCTATGCCGACTGGCAGGACATCAACCACCGCGACGAGGCATCAGCCCTGTACATGGCCGGGCTCGAACCTGTGTACGTACCGACGCGCCGCTTTCACGAAGGCGGTGAGACGCGGGTAAAGGACTCCGTGGATGTGAAGCTGACGGCGGATTGCATCGAAGCTAGCCACCAGTTCCAGAATATCGGTACGTTCGTCATCGTCTCCGGAGACCACGGCTTCCTGCACGTGGTGAACACCCTTCGCCCGCGCGGCAAACAGGTGGTGGTTGTCGGGGTTTCGTGGACGACGGCGCGGCAGCTGACGGAATCGGCCGATGTGGTGCTGTACTACGACCTGGATGTCGACAAGCCCTTGAGCGAGCTGACCCCGCCCGAGCCCGGGGCGGGGGCTGTGGTGCCCCAGAAAGTGGCTCCCCAGATTGCGCAGGCCGCGGATACGTTCACATCCCAGGCGGGAGCGGCCGAACCCGCCGACAAGCGAGAAGTGGCGGACGTGCTGCAGGCGGCGCTTTCCGTGGTCCGGGAATTCCGGGAGGCTTCGCGCGATCTCTCGGTCTCCTCGCTCGGACAGGAGATGCAGAAACGGATGGCCCCGCTCACCTATGCCCAGCAGGTGAAGGGGAAGCTCACCGTGCTTGTGCAGGCGCTGGCCGCCAACAAGCTGGTGAAAATCGCCACGCGCGACCTTCAGGACTACCTGTACCTGCCAGATGAAGCGATGCCGGCGCCTATCCCGCAACAGGTGTCCCAACCTGCCCATTTCAACCCCGGGGAGTACATGTACTCCGACCTGACCCCGGCCCAGAAGGACGGGGTGATCCGGGCGATCAGCGCGATGCAGCGCAACCCGCACCTGGACTACCTGACCTTCAAGCGCATCCAGAAGTGCGTCGGTGAGACCCTCGGCAAGGACGAGTGGGGGGTCCATAACCTGACCAACAGCATGGTTTCGTTTGGCGTGTTGCGGGCCTCGGGTCGCCGGCGGGCGACGGCGGACGGCGGCTACACGTACGAGTTCGATACGTTCGAACTCGACCCGGAGCACGAGGATGTGCGGCGGGCGCTCGCGTGAGCAGGCCCATCGCCCGCATGTCCCGGAGTCTGAGCGATGGAACGAGCTGAGCTGGAAGCGCCGTGGGACCTGTCCCGGGTATCGAGTCTGCTCCTGAGCAGGCTGCTCCTCTACGCGCTCGACATGGCGGTATTCGTCCCCCTGTTCATGGTCTACTTCCTGCTGCGGGGCCTGCCGCCCGACCGGGTGGCGACGGCAACCGCGAACGCCCGGCGGATCATCGATCTCGAGCAGTGGCTGGGCATCTTCCGCGAGGCCGCCTGGCAGGATGCGATGCTCGACAGCCCGGCGCTCGTGGACGCGGCCAACTTCACGTACCTGGACCTGCACATGCCGCTGCTGGTGGTGATGGGGTACTTCTATCTCCTCGCGGACCCGCGGAAGCACCGGCTCATCCGGAACACGATCCTGCTCTCGGCGTTCGCGGCCGTGCCCATCTACCAGCTGTTCCCGGTAACGCCTCCGCGGCTGCTGGCGAGCGCGGGATACGCCGGATTTGGCTTCGTGGACACCATCCCGCCGGAGGTCCGGACGAAGCCGGGCGCGCTGGCGAACTGGTACGCCGCGGTCCCTTCGTACCACTTCGGCTGGATTGCGCTGGGGGCCGCCGGGGTGTGGTGGTGCTGGCGCGCGTGGACCCTGCGGGTGGCGGCGGTTGTGTTCGCTGCATGGATGTGGTGGGCAATCGTCGTTACTGCGAACCACTACTTCCTCGATATGGTGGCGGGGGCGGCCATGGTCGCGGTCTGCTTCCGCCTGGCGCTTGGCTTCGAGCGCTGGGCCGAGGAGCACCCGGAGCGGGTGGCCCGCTTCACCGTGCGAGCCGGGCCGGTGCGGCTGCCGTTCTAAGTCGCCTGGTGTCGTTGCCGGTGCGACCGGTTCCAACCGGGTGAATCTGGCGGGTCTCCCCCTGAACGCCCCGTGGAGGCGCACGGGTGTTCCGCACGCCGGTCGTGACTGCCTCTGCATCCCTGTGGCCGGGCAAAAGGCCCGGTTAAGCCAGCCCGCCCGGATGCCAGGTTTGCATGGAGTTTACTTGACAGGCGCGAAGCCGGTGGGATGCTGGCGGTGACTCCGCGATCTGCTGGCCGGGTCAACGTTCGGAGGACGGAAGGGCGGTCCCGGGTGACGGTGAGAATTCACGGGCTTACCGAGCGGCAGTGGGAAGTCGCCAGGCTTATTGCGGACGGATTGTCCAACAAGGAGATCGCAATCCATCTCTGCATCGAGCCGAGTACGGTTGGTTCGCATGTCCACGAGATCCTGGGGCTTCTCGGCTTCCGGAAGCGCAGCCAGGTCGCAGCCTGGGTTGCCGGGGTAATGGCGAAACTTCCACAGAATGATGGGTGACGGCGCGGCGGCTTTGGACGACTCTGTCGTGGAGGAGGTGAGCCGTGGAAAGGCAACACAAACTCGGTCTCATCGCCGCGATCGTCATCCTCGCAAGCGTCGGTGTCGTCACGTTGAACGTTCACCCCTTCAGTGCGGCAAGCGCCGACGAGCGGGTTGAAGACCCTGCATCCATCCGCGCCCGCGCCGAGGCGTTCGCTTCGGACTACCTCAAGGAAACCCTCGGAAGCGTGTCCCTCGACCAGATGGAGCTTGTCGACTTCCGGTACGAGCCGGCGGTCACCGAACTGACGACATCGGTCACCACAGGCTTCTACAGCACGGACCCCGAGGACGTTTGGGTCCTTGCCTGGGAACGTGGCGGTGTCGCGAACGTCACGACCGGGCGTGATGATGGTACCGCCGCCCTGGTCCTCGTGTTGCGCAATGGCACCGGCGAGGTGCTTTCGGCCACGGCCGGCATCAGGCAACCGGAGGAGCAGGCACTGGCTCGCGGCCCGCTGCCGGAGTTCCGCCAGGCCTTCGGGCCGCCTCCGGCCTCGCCCGACAGGGAATAGCCCGGCCCCGCAGTTATTGCGGGCGGCCGTTGCAAGGGAGGGAGCCGATTCCGGCCCCTCCCTTTTCGCTGCACTGACCGATGGACGCCCAGCCCCCGGCCTTCACACGCGAGCCTTCCCGATCCGGCGGCGTGGCTCGACCGCCTCCCGTTTGACAGGCGCAGGCGGCGGACGAAAGAATCGCGATGCTTCAAGAAGGAGGAGCCCCACTCATGAAAGCCGCAGTCCTCTACGCCCCGAATCAGCCGCTTGTCATTGAAGACATAGAGGTCGATGAGCCCCAGGCGAACGAGGTGCTCATCAAGACCAGCGCGACGGGCGTTTGCCATTCCGACCTCCACTTCATGGAAGGCAAGTGGATGTATCCCATGCCGGTCGTGCTCGGGCACGAATCCGCCGGCATCGTCGAGAAGGTTGGCCCCGGCGTGACCAACGTGAAGGCGGGCGACCGGGTGGTCGTCGCCTTCGTCCAGTCGTGCGGGCAGTGCGACCGCTGCACCACGGGCCGGCCCGTGCTTTGCACGAACTCGCAGGCGCTCAACCGCATCGGGCGGATCAAGCTGAACGGCAACCCGATGATGCAGTTTGCCGGCATGTCGGCGTTCGCCGAGTACCAGCTCGTCAGCGCCCGGGCATGCGTGAAGGTGCCCGATGGCGTGCCGCTGGAGGCCGCCGCACTGGTCGGTTGCAGCGTGATGACCGGCGTGGGCGCCGTGACGAACACGGTGAAGCTGCAGGTCGGTCAGACTGTCGCGGTCATCGGTTGCGGCGGTGTCGGCCTGAACATCATCCAGGGTGCGAAACTGGCGGGCGCCTCGCGGATCATCGCGGTGGACATGCTGGAATCGAAGCTGGCGGCGGCGAAGGAGTTCGGCGCGACCGACGTGGTCGATGCATCGAGCGGCGACGCGGTCCAGCAGGTGATGAGCCTGACGGGCGGCGGCGTGGACTACGCCTTCGAGGCCATCGGCCTGATGAAAACGGCCCAGCAGGCGTTCATGATGGCGCGGCGCGGCGGCCAGGCGGTGATCGTCGGCATGCTGCCGCTCGCGGAGGAGCTGACCATCCCCCAGGCGGGCATGTCGTTCCTTGGCGAGAAAGGCATCGTCGGGAGCTACTACGGTTCGACGCGGCAGACCTACGACATGCCGTGGCTGATGGAGCTCTACCGCCAGAAGCGCCTGAAGATCGACGAGCTGATCTCGCGGACCTACAAGCTCGACCAGATCAACGAGGCGTACGACGCGCTGAAGGCCGGCGAGGTCAACCGGAGCGTCATCGTCTTCTAACGTCGGCCGACGCCGGACAACACGAAGGGGGCCCCAGCCTGGGGCCCCCTTATTTGATGCCGGAAGGTAACGGCGGGTTAGTCCTTCGAGCAGGAGAGGACGGGGTCGTAGTCGGGGATGTCGGTGATCTTCTCGGTGGGCTGGATCCAGGCGACCTTGCCATGCTTGTCGACGACGATGACGACGCGGTTGGCGATCATGCGCGGCTCGATGGCGACGCCGTATTTCGCGGCGGTCTCGCCGAGGGGGTGGAAGTCGCTGAGGATGGGGAAATCGACGCCGAGTTCTTTCTTCCATGCGGCCTGCGCCCATGGGCCGTCGCTGGAAATGACCACGGGGATGGCGTCCTGGCTTGCGAACTCGGCCTGCTTGGCCTGGATGAGCGGTACCTGGTTGCTGCAGACCGGGGAGAAGGCGGCGGGGACGAAGTTGATGACCACGGCGTTCTTGCCGCGGTAATCGCTGAGCTTGAACTTGTCGCCCGTGGGGCTTGCCGGGAGTTCGAAGTCGGGAGCCTCGTCGCCCTGTTTGAGGGTGGCGGTTTGGGACACGGAGTACCTCGGAAGTGTTTGATGGCACAACGATCGTAGCAGGGTTGGTGGGCATTGTGCCGCTTGCCGGCCGCGTGATCCGCGGCGGCAGTTCCGGGTATACTGGGAAACGCCCCGCTAAAACGAATTACGCTAAGGAGTCCAACAAGTCATGAATCTCCTCGTCCGCCTCATCAAGCCCGGCCGCACGGCCTACGCCCACTGCGATGGCCCCTGCGGTGTCTACGACCCCGCGGCCGCCCGGATCGCCGCCGAAGCGGTCCTTTCGATGGAGAAGAAGATCGCCGCGCTCGGCGATGCCCAGGATGCCGCGAGCGTGAACACGCGCACCCGGTTCATCGTGATCAAGGAGCAGCAGGCCGAGATCGTGAAGAAGGAGCTGGACGTCCTCTGGCACGACTACTTCAAGCCGGAGCACCTGGAGAAGTACCCGAACCTGCACGACGTGTTCTGGAAGGCTGCGAAGCTGGCTTCGAAGAACAAGACCGAGCAGGACCCGGCGAACGGCGAGGCCCTGATGGGCGCCATCGAAGAGGTCCACAACATCTTCTGGGCGACCAAGAACCGCGAGGTCGCCTTCTACCGCGCCAATCCCTGAGGTTTCAGACAGCCACAGGCACCAGGAGCCCCTTCGCCGCGCGGCGGAGGGGCTTCTCTGCGTTGCGCGGGGTCACACACCGCGGCCGCGGAGGAGGACGGCGGCAACGCGTTCGGCGGTCTCGAAGGGGGCGGCGGAGCGCTGGAGCGCGGCCCCGGCGAACGCGCCATCGAGGAGGAGCATGAGCTCGCCGGCGAAGCGGTCGGCGCCATCGATGCCGGCCTCGCGCGCAAGCGCGGCGAAGGCATCGCGGACGTGATCCTTGTGGGCAGCCGCGACGATGAAGCCCGGGTGGTCCGGGTCCGCCAGCTCGGCGGAAGCGTTGATGAACCCGCACCCGCGGAACCCGGCGCGCGCTACCCAGTCGCCCATCTGGCGGAAGACGGCCAGGAGGCGCTCTTCGGGCGGCTCGTCGGATGCGCCGGTGACGGTGGCGAGCCACACTCGCAGTTCCTCGTCGGAGGCGCGCAGGTAGGCCTCGATCAGGTCGTCCTTGGTACGGAAGTGCTGGTAGAGGGTGGTCTTGGCGACCCCGGCCTCTGCGACGATGGTATCGACGCCGACCGCGCGGATGCCGCGCTCGTAGAAGAGGCGGGAAGCGGTCTGGAGGATACGCTGGCGGGCCGCGGGGGCGGGTTCAGTCATGCCAGAAGTGTACTACAGACCGGTCTGTAGTGCTGCGGTGATGACCCTGGCCGGGATGCCCAGTCGTGGGCTACAGACCTGTAGGTAGGCAGCTGTCACAGATTCAAATGGCGACTTCGTTGACCAGTTGTTCGCCCTTCGCCATGCGGCGGAGGTTTTCGAGGAAGTATTCCGTGGCGCGGCCTTCGTTCCCCTGGGCTGCGGCCGAGTTGTGCGGCGAGATGATGACGTTCGGCAGGTCCCAGAGGGGCGATTCCGGGGGCAGCGGCTCCTGAGCGACCACATCGAGGTAGGCCCCACCGACCTGTCCGCTGCGCAGCGCGTCGATGAGCGCCGGTTCATCGATGACTTCCCCGCGGCCGATGTTGATCACCTTCGCGCCGGGCTTCAGGCGGCCGAGCAGGTCGCGGCTGACGAGCCCGCGGGTCTCTTCCGTGAGCGGGCAGGCGACCACGAGCCAGTCGGTTTCCTGGACGGTCGCGGGGAGGGAGGCGGGTGGGAGGATCGTCTCCACCGGGTCGCCGTCCCGGCGCGGGCTGCGCCTCACGCCCGTGACCTCGAGGCCAATTGCGCCGGCGATGCGGGCGATCTCCGAGCCGATGGCGCCGAGCCCGATGACGGTCATCCGCTGACCCGCGAGGTCCGGTGGGACGGTACCGCCCTGGATGGGCTCCCAGGAGTGGCGCCGCTGGGCCTCGAGCCACGGGAGGAAGGGGCGCGCCAGCATCAGCATGCCGCCGATGGCCGACTGGGCGATGGGCCGGGCGGTGGATCCGGCCGAGGTGCTCAGGCGGATGCCGCGTTCGAGGAGCCGGAGGAAGACGGGGGCATCGACGCCGGCGTTGAAGACGTGCATCCACTTCAGGTTTGGCGCGCCCTGGACTGCGGCGAAGAACGCGCGGGAGTGCGTGGGGAAGATGTCGCCGGAAAAGTAGGCGTAGTCGACCCGCTGGAGTGCCGCGGGGTCGAGGCGCTCGTCCCCGCTGGCGGGGAGCACGATGGGTTCGATGCCGGGCCAGGCGTCCTGGAGGGCGGCAGAATAGCGGCGGAGGAATGCGGGCGAGACGAGGAGCGTGGGCATGGCGGTGATTATGCGCCGGGAAGGGACTCGGGGGGTGCCCGGCGCGCGATGATCACAGTCCGCGCGCCGGCGAGCGTCGTGCAGAGGAGTGCCACATCGTCACCGTCCAGGCGGCCCAGGAGTCGCCGCAGTTCATCCGGCTCGACCGGGAAGGCGCGGCGGCGGATTTCGGCCGGGCGCCAGCGGTGTGCTCGCAGCGTCTCCTTCAGGCGGCGGACGGAGAACGGCACCACGTCGAGCACCTCGAAGGTGGCGGCGAGGGGGTCGAACGCGGGGGTATCGGTGGACAGATAGGCGACCTGGGCATCGAGGAGCGCCGCCCCAAGCCGGTGGCCGAGGTGCCGCACGAGCCCGGCCCGGGTGACGCACGATTCGGGGTCGACGACGTAGCGGCCGATTGGACGCGGCGCTTCCGGGCACTCCGGCTCAGTCGAGGCGAGCTCGGCGCCGGAGGGCAGGAGCACGGCGCGACGGAGGCCGGGTTGGGCGCCTTCGCCGGCCCAGAGGGTGACCTCGCGCATGTCCCGGCCAAGCTGGACGGCCTCCATCTCCGCGCAGGGCGGGATACGGTCGCGGTCCAGGCCCGGGGGCGCTTTCAGGACGGCGGCCCGTGCCTCGCTGAGGATGGCGAGGCACGTCTCCCAGTCCGGCGAGAACGCCGCCGGGTTGAACGTGCGGCGCGCGCCGTCGCGGCGGGACGGGTCGAGGACGACCGCGTGGCGCTCGACGCGGAGGGGCGCGCGGGCAGCGTCGCCGATGCAGATGCCCGCCGTGGGGACGTTTGCCTGCGCCAGGACGGCTGTGGCGTTGTCGCGCTCGATGCCGACGACCGGCAGGCCGAGGTTCGCGCAGGCCTTGAGGTCGCCGCCGAGCCCGCAGGTGAGGTCGGCCACAGCAAGCCCAAGCGCGGCGAGCCTCGTGGCGCGCCGCTCGGCGACCAGCGGGTGGGTCATCATCTCGAGGCCGGGCCCGGTCAGGAACATTTCGGGGACGGCGGGGAACCGGGTGCTGGCTCTTGCGCGGAGGGCGGCCTGTTCCGAGAGCGCGGAGGCGGCATCGGGCGGGTAGGCGCGCCGCAGCCGGGCCACGAGGGTGTTGGGGTCATCGTGGGGTGTGACCGGCGCGAGCGAGGCAAGGGCGGCGCGGCCATCTGGGCTGACGAGGTAGCGTGCGCGCTCAATCTCCACACCGAGAGGTTGGGACAGCACCGCCAACGCGCAACGTGCGACACTCGTACCGTGGCCCACATCCTCTGCTTCGATTTCGACGGGACCATCGTTCCGTGCGATACGACTGGCGAAGTCCTGGCGCGGTTCGGCGGCGGGGACCTGGAGCGGCTCAAGGAGATGCGGGCGCGGGGCGGAATGACGGTCGAACAGTTCAACGCGGCCGCGCTGCGGACGGTAAAACCCACTGATGCAGTTGAACAGCGAAGTCTTGCCCGCGCCGTTCGGCCCAATGATGGCCCGAATCTCCCCCTCACACACATCAAAGGAAACGTCAGACAAGGCCGCCGTTC
>CAZRUZ010000004.1:8915-38845 GCA_964603275.1 uncultured Anaerolineaceae bacterium
GAAGCGACCCGGGAGGAGCTCTCAGCGTTCGTGGCCGCGCTGGCCAGCGCGCGTGAGGGGTTCGCGGGCGCGGTGGACCGCGCCCGGTGGACCGGCTGGGCGCCGATGGTCGTGAGTACGGCGTTCGACTTCGCGGTGGCGGCGGTGCTCGATGGGCAGGGGCTTGACCGGCTTGCGCGTCATACCGGGCGGACCAGCCGGGAGTACCGCTGGCGCGTGCGTTACCTGAGCCCGCGCGGAGTCGATCTCGAGGACGGGTTCGTGCTTTCGTACCTGGCCGCCCTGCGCGCGGCGGGTGATACGGTGGTCTACGTGGGGTGCGATGGCGAGACGGCGGGAGCGGCGAAGCTCGCCGAACTGGTCATCGCGGGGGGCGAGCTCTACGAGCGGCTTGATGGCGTCCATGGCAGGCTCCACCGGTTCGAGGGTTTCGAAGACGCCTGGCGGACGATTGAACGCGAGTTTGTGACGCAGGGGTAAACCGGCGCCGAGGGGGACTTTGCAGCGGCCGCGTGCCCGGTTAGTATCCGGCTGTTCTATTTCTGCCATAGAGGAGGCGAACAGTTGGGAGACAAGAGCCCGAAGAACACCCAGAAGGCGACCAAGCAGAAGGCTGTCGCCAAGACCGCGAAGGCCGCTTCCGCGGTGAAGAAGTAGCTCTCGGGTAGCGAGAGACGAGACTGGCGCCTCCCGCCCGGGAGGCGTTACGTTTTTTCGCCATGTACAGGGAACTGGGACCGGATGACCACCTCGCGATGCTCGGGCTGCAGCCCGAACAGCTGCCGGATGTGGTGTTGCTGCTCGGCGTGTTCGATGTGCACGAGGGGGCGAAGCGGTTCGCCGGGTACCTGGAGGAGGCGAGGTTCTCTCGCTCGGAGACGAGCCGGAGCGGTATCCCCTATTACCGGGGCGAGCACGCCGGCGTGCGCGTGGCGCTGAGCGCCTGCTTCGGCGGACCGATGGCGGCGATGTTCGCGCATACGTGGTGCGGCGCGGGCGCCCCGGCCGTGGTGCAGCTCGGCTGGTATGGCGCGCTCCAGGAAGGGACGGGACTGGGCGATGTGGTGGTGCCGCGTCACGCGGAGCGGCAGGACGGGGTCTCCGACTGGTACCTGCCGAAGGGCATCCTGGCGGATGCGAGCCCGGAGCTCGCCCATGCCATCGTCGACCGGTTGCGGGCGCACAACATCCCGGCCGACCAGCACGCCATCTACTCCACGCCCGCGCTGCTGGCGGAATCGCGTGACGTGATCGCCGACTGGTCGCGGCACGGCTATCACGGGGTGGATATGGAGACGGCGGCGACGTTCGCGGTGGCGAAGCACCTGGGCGTACGGCGGGCAGCCGCGCTCTTGCGGCTCGATGACCTGGTGGCGGAAGAGCACTCCATGGCGCGGGCCCTGCCCCCGGACCTGCGGGCGTTCATGCGGGAGCGCGAGCGCGAGGTGATGCACGCGGTGATCGAGGCGGTTGGCGACGCCGGGTAGGGCTGGGCTTTGTCGGCGGCGGGCGAACCCTCTAGCATGCGCGAACCACCTTACCGAGGAGTAGACCGTGGAGTTCTGCAGGTACGAGAAGGAAGGGCACGTCGCCCGGATTACGATCACGCGCCCGGAGGTGATGAACGCGTTGCACCCGCCGGCGGGGCGAGAGTTGCAGCAGGCGTGGGACGAATTCGCGAACGACGACGACGCCTGGGTTGCCGTGCTCACTGGCGAAGGCGACCGGGCTTTCAGCGCCGGGAACGACCTGAAGTACACCGCGGAAATGTCGCGCCTGCCGAAGGAAGAGCGCCCGGACCTCTCCTGGCCAGCGGGCGGGTTCGGCGGTGTGACCAACCGCTTCGACCTCTTCAAGCCGACCATCGCGCGGGTGAATGGGTTTGCCCTGGGCGGCGGCCTCGAAATGGCGCTCTGGTGTGACATCATCGTGGCGGCGGACCACGCCGAAGTGGGGCTCCCGGAGCCACGGCGCGGGCTCATCGCGGGGGCGCTTGGCGTGCACCGGCTGCCGCGGCAGCTCCACCTCAAACAGGCGATGGGGTACCTCCTCACGGGCCGCCACATCCCGGCCCAGCGCGCCTACGAACTCGGGCTGGTGAACGAAGTGGTCCCGCTGGCGAAGCTGGATGATGCAGTGGATGCCTGGGTCGCCGATATCGTCCGCTGTGCGCCGCTGTCGGTCCGCTCGACGAAGGAGTGCGTCATGCGCGGACTGGACATGCCGCTGCCCGAAACCGCGGTCGCCCGCTTCGAGTGGGAGACGCGCCGCCGCGTGAGCGAGGACGCGATTGAGGGCCCGCGGGCGTTCGCGGAGAAGCGCGCCCCGAACTGGACCGGCAAGTAGCGCGCGGTCAGGCGCTCCCCGGCGGGAGCGCCCATTTCCCGCCCGCCAGGCGGACCGCCAGGGCGTCACGCTCCAGTGAGGCAAGGTAGGCCTCGACGCGCCCGGCGTGGTGCGAGGGGAGCATCGAGGCCAGTACGTCGGCGGTGGCAGGCCCGGCGCGGAGAGCATCGATGATCCGTCCCCGGGCGAAGCGGGGTGTGTCCTCGAATGCGACCGCGGGGCGGGCGGCCGCAGCGTCGGGCGGGTAGCCTGCCGCTCGCCAGGCACAGGACGGCGAAACGGGGCACCCCTGGCAACGCGGGGCGCGGGCCGTGCAGACCATTGCCCCAAAGTCCATCAGTGCGAGGTTGTGGTCGCGGGCGCCGCGCACCGGGAGCAACGACTGAGCGATGCCGCGCAGGTCCCGGGGCGGGAGTTGCCGCTGTGCGGCCGCACCGTGGAAGAACCGCGCGAGCACGCGGGCGATGTTCGTATCGAGCACCGCCACAGGTTCATCGCGGGCGAATGAGCGCACCGCGGCGGCGGTATACGGGCCGATCCCGGGGAGGGCCTGCAGGACAGCAGGCTCCGGGGGCAGCACACCGCCGTGTTCGCGCTGGATGGTGGCGGCGAGGCGGTGCAGGTTCACGGCCCGCCGGTTGTAACCGAGGCCCCGCCAGGCACGGATGACCTCGGCCGGGGTTGCGCCGGCGAGCGCCGGGAATGCCGGCCACCGCTGGAGCCATTCCGCGTAGTAAGGGATGACGCGCTCGACCTGGGTCTGCTGGAGCATGACCTCGGAGACGAGGACTGCGTAGGGGTCGCGGGTGAGCCGCCAGGGGAGCGCATGCCGGCCGTTCACGGGGTACCAGCGGAGCACGGCACGCCGGAAGCGGGCCAGCTCAGAGGTCGCGGATGTCGAGGTCTTCGGCATTCATCCGGGACATGAGCGCGAGGGCCTCATCGGTCAGCATGAGGTCAAGGAAGAGTTGGCGCTCGAGGGCGAGACCCTCGCCGAGCGAGGTATCGCGGGCCCCGCGGACCAGGCGTTTGACGTGGGCGAGCGCTTTCGCCGGGCGCCCTGCAAGTTCCGTGGCGATCTCCCGCGCCCGCGAAAGGGCTTCACCGGCCGGGGCGACTTCGTGCACGAGGCCCAGGCTTAGCGCTTCCGCTGGGCTGACCGTCCGCCCCCGCAGGATGAACTCGAGGGCTTTGCCACTGCCGATGAGGCGCGCGAGCCGCTGGGTGCCGCCGGCGCCGGGGAGGATGCCCACCTTCACCTCGGGCAGGCCGATCAGGTGGCCGCCCTCCTCGGTCACGCGGATGTCGCAGGCGAGCGAGAATTCGAAACCGCCACCCATGGCGAAGCCGTTCATGGCGGCGATCACCGGCTTCGGCATGGTCTCGAGGCGGTGAAACACGCGGTCGATGTCGCGCTCCGGGACGGATGCGGCCGGGTCAACGGTGAACCCGGAGGCGTGCAGGCGGCGCGAGAGCGTTTCGAGTTCGCGGACCGAGTAGTGGCGGATGAAGACGCCGGGCACGCCGCCTGTGAAGACCACCGCGCGGACGTCCGGGTCGTTTTCGAGCGCGAGGGAAACCGCATCCAGCTCCTGGACGGTGGCCGTATCCATGTACCCGCGGGGCGGGTTGGTGATGGTGACGGTGGCGACACCACCGGCCGAGGCCACATGGAGCTGGGCCACGGCTACTCCTCCTCTTCCTCGCCGTCCTCGTCATCAGCCGCGGACGACTTCACGCTGGGGACGAGGGCCATATCGCCGCCGCCTTCGCGGCGGGGCTTGCGCGGCGCGGGCACTTCCTTCAGGCGAGCCCCGAGCGCGCTGATATCGGCCGGGGCCGCGCTGGCCGGGGCGACCACGGCGACAACGCCGGAATCCCGCAGGACGCGGAGCTCGGACACGCTCGCCTGCGGGTCGACCGTGGCGAGCAGACCGGTGGTGGAGAACGAGGCAAGGCGGACGAGGCCGAGCTGCGTCGCGAGCTTCATCGCGCCGGCGGGGCGCTCGACATACAGGCCGTCGAGGCCGAGCGGTGGCAGCGAACGGAGGGTGTTGTCTTCGATGCCCTCGTGGGCGATGACGACGTGGCCCATCTTTTCGGGGTCGACGGCGCCGGAGTCGGTGGTCTCGAGGGCGCTGACCGCGAAGTCGCAGCCCGCGGACCGGAGCGCGTCCGCGCCGGCTTCAGTCAGTGAGGGGAGGAGCGCCCCGGCGGCGACCTTCGGCCCGGCCACGCCCTCCATGGCGCTGGCGGCGCTGGCCGCATCGCCGGCCTGGAAGAGGACGGCATCGGCGCCGGCATCGAGGGCGGCGCGCGCCTCGGAGGCGGAGCTCACGAGCGCGATGAGCGCCATGGCGCGGGGCTGTTCGCGGCTGACGGGGCCAAAACCGATGGCCGGGCCGTCGCGGCGCTGGAGTCTGGCGATGGTCTTCTGAAGCTGGCTCATGTGTTCCCTTCGGTGTCCGGGAGCGAGTGGCGGACGGGTACCCCCGCCTGGACCACTGCCCGGATGGCTGACTGGTTGGCGAGGATGCCGATATCCACCAGGGGGTCGGCATCGAGGACGAGGAGGTCGGCGGCGAGCCCGGCGCGGATGCGGCCGGTCTCGGCATCGAGCCGGAGAAGGTCGGCGGCCCAGGCGGTCGAGGCGAGCAGGGCGGCGGCCGGGGACAGTCCGAGGGAGGCCAGGCGGATGGTCTCCTGGGCGTTCTCGCCCGGGTGGTTCATGGGTGTGCCCTGGTCGGTCCCCATGGCGATAAGGACACCGGCAGCGATGGCCGCGCGGATGCTGCGCTCGTGAGATTCGAGGACTTGCCAGGCCTTTTCCACCATGTATTGCGGGATCCCCGCCTCAACGCCGCGATGGGCGATCTGCCAGGGTGCGGTGTAGGTGGCGACCAGGTAGGTGCCGCGCTCACGCATCAGCTCGATCGCTTCATCATCGAGCCAGACCCCGTGTTCGACCGAATCGACCCCGGCACGGATGGCGTTCTTGATGCCATCGGTCGCCTGGGCGTGGGCGCCGACCACGCGGAAGGCCTTGTGCGCCTCTTCCACGCCGGCGCGCAGTTCGTCCTCGGTCAGGCTGGGCGAACGCGGATCGACGCCGGGTGTCATGACCCCGCCGCTGGCGAAGAGCTTGATCGCTCCTGCGCCGGCGCGGAGCTGTTCGCGGACCGCCTTGCGGATGGCATCCGGCCCGTCGGCCTCGACGGCGATGAAGCCGTGGCCGTGCCCGCCGGTCATGGTGACGCCCATGCCCGCGGGCAGGATGCGCGGCCCGGGGAGGATGCCCGATTCGACCGCGGCGGCGAGGTGGATGTTGAGCTGGTCGGCGGCGCCGAGGTCGCGGACGGTGGTGACCCCGGCCATGAGCGTCTGACGCGCGTAGCCGGCGGCCTTCCACGCGCGCAGGGGCAGCGATTCGCCGGCTGCGGCGTTGAGTTCGGTGGGGATTCCACTGGCCGTGATGTGGACGTGGCAGTCAATCAGGCCGGGGACGATGAACTTGCCGGTGCAATCGAGGCGGCGCCCTTCGGCCGCGGCGCTCGCGAGCGACTCGATCCGGCCATCGCGGCAGACGATGTCGGCGCGCCGGAAGGTGCGGGAGGCGTCATCGAAGACGTGTCCTCCTGCGAGGATGAGCGGCGGGGTATCGGCGCTGCCTGACGTGCTCACGTAGCGGCCATTGTCCGCGTGCGGGGGAGGTGGGGGCAACCCGGCAGCGCGTTTCCGGCGCTCCGGGTAGTCTGGAGGTCAGACAGATTCAGGAGTGCCCGATGGCCCAGCAATACCCTGCCCCGCCGGCGATGGTGATCGACCCGGCGAAGACCTATACCGCGACGATCGAAACCTCAGCCGGGACGATGACCGCCGAGTTCTTCCCCGGTGAGGCCCCGGCGACGGTGAACAACTTCGTGTTCCTCGCCCGCGAGGGGTACTACGAGGGCGTGATCTTCCACCGCGTGATCAGTGGCTTCATGATCCAGGGCGGCGACCCGACAGGCACCGGCCGCGGCGGCCCGGGCTACCGCTTCGATGATGAGCCGGTGAAGCGGCAGTACCTGCGCGGTACGCTTGCCATGGCGAACGCCGGCCCGAACACCAACGGCAGCCAGTTCTTCATCATGCACGCGGACTACCCGCTGCCGCCGGCCTACACGATCTTCGGGAAGCTGACTTCGGGAGAGGACGTGCTCGACGCGATTGCCTCGGCGCGGACCGGCGCCCAGGATCGCCCGGCCGAACCGGTCTCGATCACCTCTATCGCCATCAGCGAGAGCTGACCTGCCGGGGGTCAGCTCATCCAGAGCGCGACCCCGATGTTATCCACCCCGCCGCGGGCGTTGGCCGCTTCGACCAACGCCCGCGCCGCGTCTCCGGCGTCCGTGGCGGTGGCCAGGATGGCGTGTATGGCGTCGGGGGCGAGCATCTTGAAGAGGCCGTCGGTGCAGAGCAGGAGCGCATCGCCTGCATCGAGCGAGAGGCTGACCAGGGCCGGGTCGACCGTGTCACCGATGCCGATGCCATTGGTGATGACGTTGCGCCAGGGGTGGGTTTCGGCTTCCTTCTCGCTCAGCCTGCCTTCGCGGACCTCGGTGGCGACCCACGAATCGTCTTCGGTGACCTGGCGCAGGTCCCGCGTGTGGAGGTGGTAGGCGCGGCTATCGCCAAGGTTGGCGATGGTGGCCCGGCTTCCCTCTATCACGGCGGCGATGAGGGTGGTGGCCATGTTTTCTAAGCCCGCGGTCTGGCCCTGGAGCAGGCGTACGCGTTCGTTGGCGAGGTTGACCGCCGTGAGCAGGAGTGAGGGATAGGGCGCGGCTCCGGCGAACTCTTCGAACACCTCGGCCACCACGCGGGCGGTCTCTTCGCTGGCGAGCCCGCCGCCCGGTGCGCCACCGACCCCATCGGCGGCCAGCAGGAGCACCGCGCCGCCCGCCAGCGTTGCCGCGAGCGCGCGGTCCTGGTTCTCCCCGCGCACCCGGCCGATATCGGTGAGGGCGGCGAAGGAGCCGCTCATGCGTCCTTCCACACCGCCGCTGCGACGCGCAGGAAGTTCCCATTGCAGATGCGTTCGAGGCTGCTCTCGGTGTAGCCCCTGCCCTGCAGGGCGCGGAGCACCAGCGGCAGGCCGGTGGCGTCGCCGATGACGGCGGGGATATCGGTGCCGTCGAAATCGGTGCCGAACGAGACGTGCTCATCGCCGACGAGGTCCACGATGTGGGCGAAGTGGCTGACGATGACATCGAGCGCGGTCGTGGGGTCGGCCCGCAGGTCCGGGCGGAGGAAGATGTTGGCGAAGTTGATGCCGATGGTGCCGCCCTTCGCGGCGATCGCCTTGATCTGGCCGTCGTCCAGGTTGCGCACGTGCGGTGAGATGGCCTGCACGCTCGAATGCGTGGCGACGATCGGGTTGCGCGACTCGGCGAGCATGTCCCAGAAGCCGGCGGGGTTGATGTGGGAGACATCGAGGATGATGCCCAGCTCATCGCAGGCGTGGATGAGCTCGCGGCCGAGGTCCGTGAGGCCGGTCGTGGGCAGGCTCCCGTTGAAGGCAACGCCGTGGGCGAAGATGGTTGAGCGGCTCCAGGTGGGCGCGAGACAGCGCAGGCCGGCCTCGTAGAAGACGCGGAGCTCCTTGAGACTGGAGGAGATCGGGTCGGCGCCTTCGAACATGAAGACCGAGGCGAAGGCATCGGCGGCCCAGGCTGCGCGGATTTCGCTGACGGTGCGGCAGATGCGGAACCGCCCACCGGAGCGGTCGGCGATGCGGAAGACGTCGTTCATCTCGTCGATGGCGTAGGCGAGGGCGTTGTACTCGGCCCGCTCGTTGGAGAGGTAGATGGAGGTGAAACAGCCGCCGAGGCCGCCACGCATGGCACGCGGCAGGTCGACGTGGCCGCGGCGGGATTCTTCGATGTGGGTTTCGCCATCCGGGGCGGATGCGTCTTCGAGGAAGTCGCGCCCGCCGCCGGGGCCGAACATGGTCCTGCGGGGCTTGATCTGGGTGATGAAGTCGTCGTGGCCGTCGAAAATCGGGGGGAAGTCGCGGTTCAGTGGAGGGATCACGGAGGGCCTCGGCCGGGTGAGTTCCCAGAGTGTAGCGCCGCGGGCGAGTGTGCCGCGATTGCCCTACCATTCCGCCGTATGGTGGCTTCCCCGCTCGAAGACCCTCGCCGGCCGCGCCTGCCGTGGCTCCTGCCCGTCGCGCTGGTGGTGGTGTTCGTGGCGGTGCTTGCGGGCGTGCTGGCTTTGGCGCGGCAAGCGGCGGAATCCGATGCCCCGCCAGAGCCGGGTCCCTTCGCGGGCGCCCCACCGGCCGGGTGGCTCACCTACGATGTCGAGCGGGCCGAGGCGGGGCAGCTGCGGCTGGTCGCCGGGGGCGGGAAGCAGTCGGAGGCGATCGACCTTGCGATCGGCGCGGAGACGCCGGTCTGGCTGCTCGAGCCGGCTTCGCTGGCAGACCTGCGCGCGCCGCTGGTGGTCAACGTGATCGGGATACCGAACGAAGTGCGGAACTTCACCATCCGCCTGCTCGCGTTCGGGCCGGCCCCGGGTAGTGAGGCCCTGACCGGGGAGTTCGTGCCCCTGGCGGGCGGGTTCGCGGGGCACGAGACCTCGCAGGATGCGCGGGAGCGCCCGGTGGTCTCGGGGATCGTCGAGCGCTTCGATGGCTCCATTGGGTTCCTGCGGACGGCTTCTGGGCAGGTGACGATCGAGATTGAGCCCGGTGCGCCCGTCCGGGTGCTCCGGCGGGGCGGCGCCGGGGAGATCCAGGCGGGCGACCGAGTCGCGTTCCTGCGGGGTGGCGGTGGCGGGCCGGACCTCGGTGGCGGCGTGCTGGTGCTGCCGGCGACAGCCGGGGACTGAGGTTATTCGGTCCGCAGCGCCTGGGCGTCGGAGGTCCGCGCGATGAGGCGCCCGGCGGCCGCCAGGGCGATGACGAAGACGGCGAGCACGGCGCCGGCCCCGGCGGCCACGAAGAGCCACTCCGTCTGGAGGATGAAGGTGGGCTCGGCGGGCTGGCCGGCGCTATCGACGTTGAGGAACGAGAGCATCCGGTCGCTGACGAGCCGCCCGAGGTAGACGCCCCCGGCGACCCCGAGGATGGCGACGATGGCGTATTCGAAGGCGAGGAGCCCCAGTACCTGCCCGCGTGAGAGCCCCATCGCGCGGAGGACGGCGAATTCGCCGCGGCGGCGCTCGACAGAGACCCAGAGCGAGACGAGCAATGCCACCCCGACCAGCAGGAGGACTGCGCCAAACGCGAGGTAGAGGATCCCCGCGCCGCCGGCCGCGATGAGCGGGTTGCTCGCGATCCGGGTGAGTTCCGATGCGCGGTCGGTCGTGTTGTCGAGGTCGAACGGTTCGAGGCCGAGCGTGGCCGCGAGCGCTTCGCGGTCGGCCCCGGGTGCGAGGGAGAGCCAGGCTTCGTTGACCCCGGGCGTCCGGTCCATGCTCGAGAGGCCGATCCAGGAGATCAGGTGGTCGCGGTTGAAGACGATCGCCGGGCTCTGGAGGGTGGCGATCGTGGGGAAGCGGGCAAAGGTACCGGTCACGCGGATGGGGATGAGGGCGTTCCCGATCTCGATGACGCTGGTCACGCCGACTCCGGCGCCGGTGCTGGTGGCGAACGACTCGCTCACCACAACGGGGAGGGGGATGTTGGCCTGGGCGGCGTAGAGGCCCCAGACGGGGCTGCTCTGGCCGGCGGAACGGGTGAGCTTCCCGGACGCGCCCGCGACGGCGTCGTCGGTGGTCAACTCGAACACGTCCTGTTTGGAGATGCGGGCGGGGAGCGCCGCCCAGCCGCTTTCGGGGCCATCGAAGGTGTCGAGGACCGCCTCCTGACCGCTGCCCTGCGCCACGAGGTTATCGAAGCGCAGGACCAGGTTGACCGCGTTGTGGCGGTTCGACGGCTCGGTGATGACGAGCGAGACGAGGGTCAGCGGCTCGGGCAGGGCGCCGCTGGCGTCGCGGCGGATGGTGGTGGAGTACTCGCCCCAGCCCGGCTGTTCGAGGCGGCCCATATCGAGCATCTGGTGGTAGCCTTCGGCGTCGCGCACCCGCGCCCAGAGGGTCATCTGGGCGTTGGTGTCGGGCACGTTCACCATGACGCGGATCGTGTCCATACCGGGTGGGATGGCCCTGCCACGGAGGCGCTCCGGGCCGCCCAGCTCGGCGAGGAGTTCGTGGAGCGGTTCGCTGGCGAAGTCGTCCCTGAACCAGAGCATGGCGGTGGCCTGGTCGGGGTCGATGCCGAGGACCTGGAAGACGCGGTTGGAGATACCCTGGGTTGCCGGTGCGCCGGTGAGACGGGTGACGGAGGTGGCGCCGGAGACGCCCGGGAGCACGCCAAGGGCTGCGTCGATGGCCGTGGTATCGAGGCCCATGTCGCCCAGGCCGAGGGCGCTCGCCCGGAAGTCGACGCCCGCCTGGTACTGTGCGCGCTGCTCGAAGGTCGTAGTCGCCGTGGTGGAATAGCTCGCCGCGAAGGTCCCGACGGCGACGGAGCTGGTGAGGAGGAGGGCCAGGCGGGCGGAATTGCCCGGGCTTCGCGCGACCTGCCACAGCCCGACGGCGAGGGCGGGTGGCGCGTTCCTCCCGAGGAGCCGCGCCCCGAGGCGGAGGAGGAGCGGGTAGAAGCGGAGGAGGAGGGCCGCGGCGGCCAGTACGGTGATCGCCGGGGAGGCCAGGAGCAGCGGGTCCGAGGAGACCCCGCCGGTGGGGGAAGGCGTAAAGACGTTGCCGCGCTCGTTCAGTTCCCAGAGCAGCAACGCGGCGATGCCGGCCAGGGCGAGGTCGAGGTAGTAGCGCTGGAGGAGTGAGACGCCGGGACGGGCCTGTTCGCGGCGGCGCACCACCGCGCTCTTGCGGGCGGCCAGCAGCGCGGGCACGACGAGCGCCACCACGGAAAGCACCACGCCTGCCGCGGCCCAGCCGAAGGCCGCGAAGGGGATATCGACGGCTAGCAGGTCTCCGTTGCTGACATCGTTGAAGGTGGGTGTGAGGCCGAGGCCCGCGATGGAGGCAGCGGCGACGAACGGGGCGGCGAGCAGGCAGAGCCCGCCCGGGATGAGCCCCTCGGCCAGGTAGATAGCCCCGACCTGGCGCACGGTCGCGCCGCGGCTGCGGAGGAGCGCGATCTCGTCGGCCTGGCGCTCCACGATGATGAGCGCGATCAGGACCACGAAGAAGATGGCCACCGCGGAGACTTCGAGGAGCAGGATAGTCAGGGGCGCCTGCTGGTAGTTTTCTTCCCGGCCGTATTCCTGGAGGACCGTGGTGAGCGGGCTGTAAGAGGCGCCGCCAAGCGGCTCGAATTCGTCGTACAGCGCCCGCAGGTCCTGGCGGGCCCGCTCGAAGTTTGAACGCGACAGGAGCGCCGGATCGGCGAAGGTGTGCCAGGCGAACGCGGCCCGGTAGCCGGGGTGCACCGCACCGAACGCGCCGAGCAGCGTCTCCTCGGTGGTGAAGAGGGGTGAGACGGGGCCCTGCTCCGACACCAGCCGGTAGGGCTCGAAGTAGCGCTCGGACTGGACCACCCAGAACGGGTCCTCCGGGTCGAGTGGTTCGATGATGGCGGCTACCCGCGCCGAAAAGACATAACGGACGATGGTGGATGGGTCGCAGGGTGGTGGGGGTGGACGGTCCTCGCGCGGGATCTCGCGGGCGCAGGTGTCGAAGTCCTCGGCGAGGAGGACCTGTTGGCCGACCGCCAGCTTCGCGGACGCGGCGGCGGCCTTGCTGAGCGCGACTTCGATGGGCTCGCCGGGAGCGGTGGGCCGGGGCAGGGCCCCTTCGATCACCTGGACGTGGTCCTCGTATCCGGTGAGCGACTGGAGCTCGCCGAGTGGTGCGAGTGTGCGGGGGGACTCGCCTTCCTGGGCGATGGTGAAGCGGCCGGTGCGGATGTGGCGCGAGGATGACGCAGCGAACCAGCCAAGGCGCTCCCCGACGCGCTGGCCGATGGCGTCCTGAAGGGCCACCCCCTCGCCGGTCGTTAGGGCGATCGAGGGGAACTCGACGCGGTTACCCGGGGACTCGCTGAGCTGGTCGCGCACGGTGAAGGTGAGGCCCAGCCCGGACATGGTGCGGGCGTAGATAGGGCCCGCCGCCAGGAGCGAGGCCGCCATGAGCATGCCGAAGCTCAGGACGGCCAGCAGGCGCCAGTTCTTGCCGGTACGGCGGGCGAAGAGCCGCCAGGTCGAAACGAGGTTCCGCATCGGCCAGAACTCTACACTGCCGCCGCCGGTGCACGCTCGCCCGGGGGGCGCCGGGCTTTACGGTCGCGGGCTCACTTTGCCGCGGTGGCGCCCGGCCTGCTAGGCTCGCGCCCACATATCCATGCGAACCGCCGTGACCATCCTGCGGATGGTTGTCCGCCGCAGCCTTGCGAACCGCCGCCTGCTCTCGACCGTCGTTGTCGGGGTGGTGATGGCTGCCGCCCTGATGGCGAGCGTGGTGCTCTATTCCGATGCCATCCGCGACCTCGGCTTGCGCCACACGCTGGAGAAGGCCGACCCGCTCGACCGGAACATCCGCGTAATGATGTCCGGCCGGCCCGCGCTGCCCGACTACCAGGCGAAGCGCGACACGGTGGAGCGGACGCTCGACAGCCACGCCGGTGAGGTGATCGGCGAGCGAGTCCACTACGGCCGCTCGGCCACGTTCTATCTCGCCGCCCCGGGAGAGCCGGCGCCGGAGGAAGAGAGCCGCCCGCGGGCGCACTTCCAGTTCGCCGATGAGCTGGAGAAACACACCCGGCTCGTGGCGGGGAGACTGCCGGGTGAACCGGCGGAGGATGGGCGCCCGGTGATCGAGGTGCTGATCGGGCAGGCGGCCGCGGCGCAGCTCGGGTTGCAGCTCGGCGACCGGTTCGACCTCCACCCCTTCTGGCGCGAAGACCTTGCCCCGGTCGGCGTCACCATCGTCGGGTTCATCGAGCCGAACGACATCACTGAACCGTACTGGTTCGGCAAGACCGACCGCTTCGTCTATGAGAGCACGAGCTGGCAGACGTACCCGTTCTGGGTGCCTGAGGCGACCGTCGACGGCGCGCTGGCCCGCTACCTGGCCGACATGGAGGTCTCGGTCGAGACCTACGGGCTGGTCGACATCGGCCGGATCAACTCGCGCAATGCCCGGCGGGTCGAAGACGGGATGAACGCACTCGACCGTGCGATCCGCGAGGCCGTAAGCGGCGCCATCTCTGAATCGAAGCTCGGCGAGATTGTGGGGAGCTACCGGACGAAGCTGTTCTACACGCGACTGCCCTTGTTTGCGCTGATGCTCCAGGTGGTGGGCATCGCCATGTACTACCTGGTGATGGTCTCGACGATGCTTGTCGAGCGGCAGGCGGGCGAAATAGCCCTGCTGCGGAGCCGCGGCGGGAGCGCGCGCCAGGTTGTGGCCATCTATGCGATCGAAGGGCTGATCATCTGCGGGCTGGCCGCGGTGGTTGGGCCGCTGATCGCCGCCGCGGGCATCGGCGTCCTCGGGTACACCCCCCCGTTCGAGAGCCTGAGCGGGAACGCGCGGATCGAGGTGCCGCTTTCGCGGGGCGCCTTCGGGCTGGCTGCCCTCGGTGCGCTGCTGGCGTTCGCCGCGCTGCTCTGGCCCGCGTGGCGGGCCGCCCGCAACAGCACGATCGATTACAAGCACGGCCTCGCCCGTCCCCAGACGCAGCCGCTCTTCCTGCGCTACTACCTCGACCTTGTCCTGGTGGCGATCGGGGCGTTCCTCTTCTACCAGCTGCGCGAGCGTGGCTCGCTGGTCACCGAGCGGCTCTTCGGGGACCTTTCGGCCGACCCGCTGCTGCTGCTTTCGCCGACGCTGTTCATGCTGATGGTGGCGCTGGTGTTCCTGCGGCTGTTCCCGGTGGCCCTGCGGGGAGCGGCGTGGGCCGCGAGGCGGCTCGATAGCGCAACGGTGAACCTGGGGCTTTCGCGGATGACGCGCGCGCCGATGCACTACAGCCGTCTGATCCTGCTGCTGCTACTGGCGACGGCGGTCGGGATGTTCGCGGCGGGGTACCGCGCGACGCTGGAGCGTGGCTACGATGACCGCGCCGCCTTCATCGCGGGGGCGCCGTCACGGCTCGAGAACGTGAAGAGCCCGCTCGGGCTCTCGAATGAGGTGTTCGTCGAGCGCATCCAGGGGGCGACCGGCGCTGAGGCGGTGTCTCCCGTGGCGCGGCTCCAGGGTTCGTACAGCACGGGTACGTACCAGAGCGAGACGGTCACGGCGCTCGGGGTTGTCGCGGGCGAGTTCGAGGATGTCGCGTACTGGCGCGATGACTTCGCGGGCGAGCCGCTCGGCGAGCTTCTCGCGCGCCTGCCGCTGGGTGACGTGGAACGGGCCGCGGCGAAGGAAGTCCCGGCCGGCGCGCGCTACATCGGGTTGTGGGCGAACCTGCCGCTGACGACCCAGCAGGGGCGGCCGGGCATCCGCCTGCGCGAGGCCGATGGCACCGTGTGGGAGTACAACCTGGACCCGGCGCCGCAGTCCCGGCCGGATGGCTGGCGGTTCTTCGTGGCAGACCTGACGCGGCCGCTGCAGGTGCGTTTCAACCCGGCGATGGTCTACCGGCCGGGCACGGCGAAGGAGCTGGAATCGGTGTTCGTCCGGCTCTCCGGGAGCCCGCCCCAGGTACCCGAGCGGATCATTGCCACGGTCGATGATGTGCAGATCAGCATGGCCGCCCAGCTCGCCCCCGACGTTTACACTGCCGGTTTCGCCGATGCGCAGGTGGTCGAGGACTTCGCGTCGATCGAGCGTTACGAGCTGATCTCGGGCGCGTCGATCGGCGACCCCGGGGCGTTCTCGCTGGCGGATGGGGCGGGCAGGGATGGTTCGGCGGCGGCCCGGCTGGCTTTCACGCGAGGGCAGGGCGCCTCGCCGGTTTCCGGGTTGCGGTTGCGCCGGGCGGAGGGTCCCTTGCCGGTGCTGGCATCGAGCCGGTTCGCGGAGATCTCGGGCAAGGGCACGGGCGACGAAGGCACGGTCTACATCAACCGCCAGTATGTGCAGTTCAGGATCGCGGGCGTGTTCGAACTCTTCCCCGGGCACGACCCGTCGCGCAGCGATGCCCTGCTCGTTGCCGACCTGGCCGCCCTGCAAGAACTTGCGGCGAAGGTGCCGTCGTTGAGCGACGCGGTCTATGCGAACGAGGCGTGGATGTCGGCTGCGACTCCGGGCGTGATGACGCGCGAGACGCTCCTGCCGAAAGGGATCAACGCCGACGCCTACCACGATTGGCGGGACATCCGGGCGGCGCAGGGGGCGGACCCGCTGGTGGCCGCGAGCTGGGAGGGCATCCTCTTCCTCTGCTTCGCCGCGGTGCTGATCCTGACGGGGCTGGGGTTCGCGGTGTACGCGACGCTCGCCGTGCAGGCCCGTTCGCTGGAGTTCGCGATCTTGCGGACGATGGGGTTTTCGAACCTGCAGGTGCTCGGGCTGGTGAGTTTCGAGCAGCTGTTCGTGATTGCCGGCGGCGTGGTAGCCGGCACGTTCCTGGGGTTCCCGCTGGGACGCCTGATGATCGGCTACCTTGGCGTGACCGAATCGGGGGATGACCCGGTGCCGCCGCTCGTCTCGCAGGTGAGCTGGCCATCGGTGCTGACGGTCTACGGTTTGCTGGCGGTGGTATTCATCTGCACAATCCTGTCACTTGCCACCGTCTATTCGCGCCTTGCCGTATCCCGCACGTTGCGGATCGGGGAGATCTGAGCCGCCATGACCGACGACGACCTGTACATCCGTTGCGAAGACCTGTTCAAGATCTACAAGACCTCGAACCTCGAGGTGGTGGCGCTGCGCGGGCTGGACCTGAAGGTGGGGCGCGGCGAGTTCATGGCCATCGTTGGCGCCTCGGGCTCGGGCAAGAGCACGCTGCTGAACATCCTCGCCGGGCTCGATACGCCCTCGGCGGGGCGTTGCTTCGTCGGAGGAGAGGACCTGCTGACCATGTCGCCTTCGGACATGGTGCGCTATCGGCGGAAGAGCGTCGGTTTCATCTGGCAGCAGACGGGGCGGAACCTGGTGCCGTACCTCGATGCGGTGCAAAACGTTGAAGTACCCATGGTGCTCGATGGCGTACCAGCCGAGGCGGCGCGGAAGCGGGCCACGGAGCTCCTCGAACTGGTCCTGCTGGGCCACCGCCTGCACCACCGGCCGGAAATGCTCTCGGGCGGGGAACAGCAGCGCGTGTCGATCGCGGTCGCGCTGGCGAACAGCCCCCCGCTGCTGCTGGCCGATGAGCCGACCGGCGAGCTCGATTCGGTGGGCGCTGACACGGTGTACGACGTCTTCCGCAACCTCAACCGCGAGTACGGGACAACGGTCATGATCGTGACGCACGACCCGGATATCGCCGCGCGGGTTGACCGCGTGGTCGCCATCCGTGACGGCCGGACCTCGTCGGAGATCTTCCGGCGGGTGCGCTTCGAAGGCGCCCAGACCGAAGTGGTGCACGAAGAGTACGTGCTGGTGGACGGGGCCGGTCGCCTGCAGGTCCCGCGGGAGTACCTCGACAGCCTGAACATCCACGACCGGGCCCGCGTGCTGCTCGGCGAAGGGCGGATCGAAGTGCTTCCCGAAGGCCGCGCTCGGGTCACGGGGAGGGGCAACTGATGGCGGGCGCGTCGGTCGAAGCGCGGCAGGTATCGCGGAAGTTCCGGGTCGGTGGCGATGACGTCTGGGCGATCCAGGACATCTCGCTGAAGGTCGAGCCGGGGGAGTTCCTCGCGCTCATCGGGCGCTCCGGTTCGGGCAAGACAACGCTGCTGAACGTGATGGCGGGGCTCGACCGCCCGACCGCGGGCGAGGTGCTCATCGATGGCGAGCGGGTCGACACGATGAGCGAGGGGCAGCTCGACCAGCTGCGGCGCCACAAGCTCGGGTTCATCTTCCAGTCGTTCGGGCTGCTGCCGCTGCTTTCGGCGCGGGAAAACGTCGAGCTGCCGCTGCGCATTGCCGGCGTGGGGTACGGCGACCGGCAGAAGATGGTGAAGAACGCACTGGAGTTTGTCGGGCTGGGGCGGCGGGCGGACCACCGGCCCTACGAGCTTTCGGGCGGCGAGCAGCAACGTGTTGCCATCGCGCGGGCACTGGCCTCGCGGCCGTCGCTGATCCTGGCTGACGAGCCGACGGGCGAGCTCGATTCGGCGACTGCGACGGCGGTGTTCACGCTGCTCCGTGACCTGGCGCGGGCCGAGGGGATCACGATCATCACCTGCACCCACGACCGCCTGGTGATGGAGCTGGCCCAGCGTGTCGAAGAGCTTGCCGACGGCCAGATCGTGACCGGCGAGCGGAGGGAGGTGTGGCAGCGCATCCAGAAGCGGGAGCGGAGCCCGTTTGCCGCGCCACTCGAGGCGGCCGAGGGGCTGGAGGGGCAGCCGGCGTTGTCGTCACTGATCGGCGCCGACCTCTCGGCGTTCAAGCCCGCCCCGATGCGCCTGAGCAAGAGCGAGCCCGGTGAAGCGGCAGGTGGCGACGCCCCGGCTGGCGTGGAGATCGATGTCTCCGAATTCAAGCCAGCGCAGCAACGCCTGCGCGAGCGGCGGATCGCCTCGCTCGAAGCCGGGGATGAGCCCGCTCCGGCCGCGGAGCCGGAACCACCGGCGGCAGATGACGGCGGCGATGACCCGGCTCGCTGGGCGCGCCCACGCGAATAGTCAGGCTTCAGCCTCGCGCAATGCCCGGCTGAGGCGGCGGAGCAGGCGGACGCGCTCCTCTGGTATGCGTTCGGTGAGGCGGTGGGCGATGGTGACGGTGCACCAGCGGGCGAGTGTGGCGTCATCGGCGATCCGAACTTGACGTTCCGACTCGGTCAACCCAGGGGCTTGCGCCGCAGAACCACGAGAACGCATAGAGTATACTTTCGGCAATGAGTGAGAGGGCGGAGTCTCCGAGAATCTCCCGACGCCTTTGACGGATCGCGACGGCGTCGCGGAGGGGCTGTCCAATGCAGAGTTGGCGGGGCGCTACGGCCTGAAGATCCATACAGTCGAGAACTACACAGCGAACTCATGGATACGCTGGAGGCACGCTCCCGGGACCATCTTGTTGTCGTATGCCAGCAGTTGATGAAGGATCGCCGCCCCTGATTGTGTTTGGTGGTGTCTATGTGCGGGATCTCGGGGTCGGTTGCCGAATTCAATCGTGGCTGTTTGGGAGTTTCCTCCATTGTAATTCACAGGCAGCTCAACGGAAGATTACTTTCATAAACGGCGGGCCCCGAGCGGGGCGGAGGGTGAGCAGTTGTCATTGGAGAGTGAGCATGTGGTCGGCCCAGCGGCCGGCAGGCCCCCGGCCCAGGCGCCGCAGTTCAATCTGGGGCTCGCTGGCAGAACGCACGGGCGCTGCGAGGTGACGCTACGCCAATTTGCGCGCGAGCATCACCTTACACCCACGCTCACCACTCGGTTCCTGGAAGTGGGCACCGGAATGACAAATCACGAAATCGCGAGTCAAGCTTGCGTAAGTGCGAACACTGTCAAGGCGGAGCTGCAAGAACTCTACCAGCGCCTCGGCGTTCACAGTCGAGTCGAGATACGCTCGGCACTCAGGGCGGCCGCCTTACGTTCATGGAACGGTCACTCTGGCTAAGAGATTCTTGAGTTCCTCAGGATGAGGTTTGAATAGCAGAGTGGGCAGTTAAGGAAGTTTAAATGCAAGGAAACGAAAACGACCAGGTGCCGTGGAAAAGTCGCTCACGGTGTATGCGGTTAGTTGGTTGGTCTGGAGATTTACTTGGGCAGGATAGCTAAAGCGCTCGCCGCCTGGGAATATCTGGGACGAGATGTTAGCGACTCCATGGTCTGGAGTATATAAATGCAGTGGTCCGTCCGCTGAGTAGTGGTAAGTCGTGGAGGAGCCCGCGATCTCTGTCATATATGAATTGTTGCCCGTTAACCAAGTTACAGAAGTAGTATCTCCGGAAGAAGACGTATCGACTGCGGCAATTCGATAATCGGAAATACCTGCATTATGCAAGATGAGCAGAGTTCCGTCCTGTTGAGTAAGGCCTGTACGGTTACGGAGAAGCCATAAAGGCCGGAGAGAAGTGGGCAGATAAAGCTCGATGGCGTCTATTCCAACTGGCGGAAACACTTCAACCGAATGATTGTCAGCGGCGTTAACTATCCAAAATCTGAGCAAGCCTGTTCCATCGACAGCATCTGAAGTAACTATGGCGATGTGGCCTTCGGTAATGTCAGATACACGCACGTAGCCAGTCTCTCGCTCAAAGCCCATATTCCACGTAACGCCAGCATCTTGCGATGTTAAGACTTTCCAGGTGGAAGGGTCTGAAGACTCCGCGGCCTGAGTGCAGTCGGATTGATCACAAGCAACCACAGTTAGGAGGGAGCCGTCTGCATCAGCGCCAAACGTATTCGCTGTCCAGCCATCGAGAATGCCGCGACCTGTCTCAACTAGCACTGTGCGCTGCAATATGCCGGAGACGCCATGATAAGCGACCAGTGCCTGGTCAGAGGCGCCGCACGAGGTGCATCCGGTGGCGACATACAGCGTGCCCGTCGGCGGGGAGGACGTGGCAGTGAGTCGCAGATGCCGCTGGGGCATGGCTGCGGTGGTGGTCGCGACCGGCGTCGTGTCGAACGCTTGGTCGCTCGCCGCAGTGAGGCGCCAGCCCAGGATGGTGACCGTTGCCGCGGCGACGGCGAGGGCCAGAATGGCGGCGACGGATGCGCGGCGATTTGCGCTGAGCCGCAAGGCGGGGCTGTTGTGGCGTATCCACTGCGGGAGGATTCGCGACTCACCTCGATGTTTGACGGCGTGCCCCGGCCTTGGGCGTGGGACGATTGAGTGCCGGTGCATGTCCATTCGAAGCGTGACCCCCTCTGGCCAGTGACCGCAGTTTAGCCGAAGGGGATGCGAACAAGAATCACCCGATGGGGGATTGCTAAAGACTCGCTGCGAGGGCATGCTCGCCTGCGGAAACCTGTTAGGCGACAGGAGGAGACGGCGATGGATTCCGAAGTGGTTGGGTCGAATGCGAGCCGGCAACAAGGTCGTATGCCGCGCCGGGCCGCCCTCAAGGCGGGCATGGCGCTGGCAGCAGCGGGGGCGGCGGTACGGCTGGGTCTCCCACCTCCCGTTGCGCGGGCGACCGACACGTGGATGCTCTCCGTGCCCCGAAGCGATTGGATCACGAGCGGACGGGCTCGAAGTTCCTGGATATCGACGATGAGTACGGCACGGACTGCACCGTCAAGTTCGATTTGGGGCCTTCGACGTACGGCAAAGTGAGTTTCAGTACGCCTATCGACGACTGCGGGCAGCCGAACAACCGCAAGAGGATCCCCTTTACGCTCTGGACTCCGCGGAATATGCAGGTAGGGTCTGGTACGGCGCAACACATCACCGCTGCTGGCTGGGCCGCTGGCACCAGGTACACAACCCCGATCACGGTTGGATATATCAGCAGCAACGGCTCGATTGTTGCAGGTTGCTGGACTGGCTCGCACATCCACTTTGGTTGTGATGGCATAATCTCAGGAAACTACCCCGATGGATTCCACCAGACCTGGGTTGACTACAGTTCCACAGTGGGCGATGGGAACTATCCTTGGTACTACTTAGTCTAATTGCCGCATCTTTAGGAGAGTGGCGCAGTTAGTCAAGTAAATACCCATAAAGGAGATAGCATAACAATGGTAATGACGGTAGCCTCTTGGGGGCCGTATATTCTGCTACCTCATCCGATGAAGTTTGAGGATGCTCCGGTAGCCGGCGGTGTCCCGGTCGATCCAGTACTTTCCGAGAAGGACTACCTTGAAGACCCGGAGGTCATACGAGCCGCGAGCAGGCTAGAGATTCCGGCGCATATCGCGTCGGACGTACGATTACCGCAGGCAGTTCCGCACCCCGACCTGAACCTGACGGGAATCTGGTACCTTCCAAACCGGGCTGGCCGCCTGTTTTCCTACGAGGCGTTTTGGCACCGCTCCAGCAACATCTCACCCCGCGCACCTGAAGATCCGCGGTCGGTGTGCGATCTCCGCGTCCTGCGGTCTCGCGTCAACGCCCCGGTCCTTGTGCAAGTCGGCGAGCCCGAGGAGCCAGAAGCGGCGATTACGTCATGGTCCATTACTCCCGTCATGGTCGGCCGCGCCCACGGTCTGTACCATGGGTTTCGTGCGAACCCGCAGATAGACCCGGTCACGCAACGGGCGTGGCTCCAGGCCGATGGGGTCGAATGGCTGGATGACTTCGGCTTTCGAAATGTCGTGATGTCATGGCAGTCCTCGTTGGACGAGCTCTTGGAACTTGCCCTCAGCCTCGGTTGATTCCAGTCCCCCTCGTCAGGCTCCGGCCTCGCGCAGTGCCCGGCTGAGGCGGCGGAGCAGGCGGACGCGCTCCTCCGGTATGCGTTCGGTGAGGCGGTGGGCGATGGTGACGGCGCGCCAGCGGGCGAGGGTGGCGTCATCGACCGGGGCCGCCGCGCGGTAGGCCGAGGTGTACGCCCTGCGCATGAGCCCGCGCCCGGTGCGGACCAGGTAGCGCTGGAGGCGGTTCATCCCCGGGGGTGGTTCGCCGGCTTCGAGCAGGAGCTGCGTGCGTGCGAAGTCGGCCAGGGGGTCTCCGCTTACCGAGTTCGGGAAGTCGATGATGGCCGGGCCGGAAGCCGTCATGAAGATGTTGCCCGGGTGGAAGTCCCCGTGGCAGAGGCGGTCGCCGTCGGGCAGCGCATCGAGGATGGCCAGGATGCGGGGGCGGCCGCGCTCGGGGATCGCCGGGGAGTTCTCAATGCCGGGCCGGATGGCGCTCTTCAGGTTTCGGAGCCCGGCGGGCGCCGGGGTGTGGCCAAGTTCCACGTGGAGGCGGGCCATGAGGCGTCCAATGGCCCAGAGCCGCCAGGGCTTGCGCTGGACGACGGTCAGGAGGTCATCTCCGGCGAGGCGTTCGAGCAGCAGGCCGGGCCGGCCATCATGGGTGACGAAGCCGCGCGGGGCGGGGACCCTGACGCCGCTGGCGCGGGCGGCGGAGAGCGCGGCGGCCTCGGTTTCGAGCGAGGGCATGCCATCGGCCCAGCGGGAGAGCTTGACCACGGTTGCCTCGTCCCAGGCGAAGACTTCGGCGGCACGGCCAGCGCCCAGGCGTTCGAGTGGCAGAGACGGTCCGGTCACGGTGCGTTCCCCATGGTGGGAGTGGTTGCCGGGCCCCGAGCCCTCAGCGGGCGTACGATACACCCATGCCCGATGCCATCTTCGTCCCCGAGGGCGACACGTTCGTCCCGACCGACCTTGCCCGCAGCCCGTGGGGGTCCGAGCTCCTGCATGGCGGGCCCCCGGCGGGCCTGCTGGCGCGGGCGGTCGAGCATTCCGTGCACGATGCCGGGATGCACCCCGCCCGGATGACGATCGACCTCTTCCGCCCGGTGCCGAAGCGGCCCCTCAGGGTCGAGGTCGAGGCGGTGCGGGAGGGGAACCGGATCGCTGTCTTGCAGGCGACGCTGGTCGCGGACGGGCTGGCGGTTGCGCGGGCCACGGCCCTCGTACTGCGCAAGTCCGAGGTTGCGCTCCCGGCGAATGTGCTGCCGGCGGCGCGCTACGTGGAGGGCCCGGAAGGCCTGCCGGTGACCGGGCTGGCGAGCGTGATGAACCGCCCGGGGACGGACCCATCGCGGGCGTTTCCGCCGCCCGGTGGTGGCGGCTTCCACACGACGGTCGAGGTGAAGCGTGTGAGCGGCGTGCCGGGGAGCGGCCAGGCGACGGCGTGGATCCGCATCCCGGTGCCGTTCGTGGAAGGCGAAGCGACCTCGCCGCTGGTGCGAGTCGCCGCGACCTCGGACTTTGGCAACGCGCTGGGGCACATCCGGCCGTCGGAGCAGGTCGGGTTCATCAACGCGGATATCACGCTCTACCTGCACCGGTTGCCGGAGGGCGAGTGGGTGGGGCTCGAGACGAAGGGCGTGGCCCAGCCGCACGGGCTCGGGATGGTGGAGTCGGTGGTGCACGACGAGCACGGCGCCATCGGGCGGGTGGTGCAGGCGCTGATCGTGAACCGGCGCGCGCCGCGGTAGGCGGAGGTGGGGGCCATCGAGTGAGGGCGGTGGCAGCCCGCATTCGCTGCTGTGTGATGCCTCGGATGTCAGATTCTTGACATCCAGGGCCGTCAAGGGCTACGGTCGCCGCCGACATCTCCAACCGGGGGCGCGCCGATGCGGAAGTTGCGGGTTGCTCTGTGCGGTGCACTGCTAGCCGCCGTGAGCGTGGGCGCGCTCATGCCAACAACACTGGTCCTGGGAATTCGGGATACTCAGACGCGGTATGCCGGAACGAACTGCGCAGTGACGGGCAAGTCATTTTCTGGAACCGATAATGCGACGCTCTGGGGTCTTTCCGGGGACACGGATGGGTCGGAATGCACCGCCTATCGGCTGTCAGGGTACTGGGAATGCGATGGTGGTTACAGCGGGACCGTTGGTGAGACGTGGAACTCATATGGGTTCTCGCACATCCAGTGGTGTGGATATCCGTACGTAAGGATTTCGACGCACCTGCATGATGCTTGTGAGTACGGCAGTTGTGCCGGGGTATTCAGCACGTACGTCCAGGAGTGGTGAAGTGAGATGGCAATGGCTGCCAGCAATGCTCGCCTTCGGGGCTGTCGCATCCGCCCTGTTTGCGATCAGGGTCGGCATCGATGGGGCGAGCGGAGAGGCGGCTGTCCCCGCAGATCATGACCGGATCGTCGATGGGCTTGTCGGGCAGATTGATCAGCGGCCGCGCTCTGACTTCCAGGATGAGTTGCTTCGCGATGGTGAACTGAGCGAGGAGGAATACGACCTTGCCTTCGTGGAATATGCCGGGTGTGTGGTGGGGGGCGGTGGTGAGATGAACGGGCCGGGGACGAAGACTCGACTGGGTGTGTACGACTTCTGGGTCGGTATTCCGCCGGCGGCGGAGGGTGGCCCGGATCGGGAGGCCCGGGCACGTGTTGCCGAGTGTTCGGTGATGTACTGGGACGTTGTCGGTCCGCGCTGGTCGGCGATGCACATGGCGCCCCGAGAAGAGTTGGTAGCGGCACTCGCCTCGGTGCCAGCCTGTATGCGCGAGGCCGGCGCGATTCCTCCGGTGGACCTGTCGGGCGGCTGGGGAACACGCTATCTTGAATCCGCCGCCATGGAGGATGGTGCGATCTTCATGGAGTGTGTCCGGGCGGCGAACCAGATGGTGGGAATGCCATCGAACATGCTCAGTCTTCCGTAGTTCGATCACCCAAGGCTGCGGCGCCCGTAGTCCGGAGTTTGGAGGACGGACACGACCGTTGACCGAGGGACGGCAGGGTCATGCCGCGTGCCAGCCCCGGAGGTGGTGACGTGGTTTCGAAGACCAGCAAGGGGCCCGCATCACGGGCGTGTCGCTGCCCGTCGATAGTGGCGCGAGCGTCTCTTGAGAGCTACTTTCTCCGGAAGAGGAGCCCGAGGGCGTCGAGTGTCCCGGCGGCGGCCTCGACTACCCGCGTGACTCGTCCCGGCTCCTCGATCGGACGAAAGGGGCGGGACTCCTCAACAGCGAAGCGCATCTCGCTGAAATCGGGGTCGGTCGAGTAGTCCGGGCCGTCATCGAGCGGCCAGCCCGCGGTGACAGGCTCGCCGGGGGCTCCCCGGCGGGTGGCCGTGAACCAGGCAAGCACCGTTAGCACCAGCAGGAAGCCCAGCCCGAGCACACCGATGTTCGGGCCACCCGGCGTGAACGTCGTGGTGGTCCCGGCGATCGGGACCTGCGGAGTCAAGGTCGGTGTTGCGGTGGCCGGCTGGGTTGGCGTGGAGGTCGCCGGTGGTGTCGACGTGGGCGGCGTCGTTGGTGTCGCGGTTGGGGTTGGCGTCCGCTGGCCAACGATGACGGTGAAGTCGGTCGCGATCTGGCAGCTGCACTTGAAATCGGTGAAGAAGATGGGGTAGGTGCCGCTCAACGCGTAGGGGATGGTGAAGGTGAAGGTCGCCTCGCCGTTGGCATCGGTGGTGCCGGTGGTGAGGATGGGGTCTCCGGGGATCTTGAAGATGACGGTGATCGGGTCGTTCGGAGGGGCGCCGGTCAGTTTCGCTTCGACCACCGTCCCGACGATGCCGGAGGATGGCTTGATGGTGACGGCCTTTTCGGCGGCCTCCGAGGGGGTCGCGGCCGTGGCGAGGCCGAACAGCATGGCGGCGACGAAGGCGAAGAGGGTAGCGAAACGGACCGTCATTACGTTTCTCCAATCTTTATGTACGGAAGCACAGTAGGCCTGTCTGGACGATATGGCAACTGGTAAAGTGGAGAAAGTGCGGAACGATCAGGGAAAACCCGCGAGCCGCTCTGTGAAGAAACTGACAGAAGACCGTAAGAGACCCTAAACTCCGGGCGTCTCCCTGCCGTCAACTACTGTGTAACCCATAATGGAGAACGGTCACATGGCAGACACCGCGCAGCAACCGCAAGACAACCAGGGCAGCGAGCCAGTGCCGTTCGACGAGCGGACGCGGAGGGTGATGGAGCTGCGCCGGCAGATCCGCGAAGGGACGTACCGCGCGGACCCGGAGGCGATCGCCCTCGCGATCATGCGTGAATGGGGCCTGAGCGGGGACCTGCTGGACGAGGTGGCCCCGGCGCCGGCCGCAAGCACGGACGAGGGGTTCAAGGCTGTCGCAGCGCGCTTCGTGGTCCCGCCCACGGCTCCCGGCCAGGCGGAGCCACCGGCTTCGGCGCGGACCGCCTGAGCTGCCGGATCGACAACCGCTGGCGCGGGCTCGACAATCAGCGTGGGTTCCAGGGGGCCGGGTGGCCGCGGCAGCTTGCTGTCGAGGAAAGTCCGGACTCCACCGGGCAGGGTGCCAGGTAACGCCTGGGCGGCGCGAGCCGACGGAAAGTGCAACAGAAACATACCGCCTTCCTTCGGGAGGGTAAGGGTGAAATGGTGCGGTAAGAGCGCACCGGCGTCCCGGCAACGGGGCGGCCGTGAAAACCCCACCCGGAGCAAGGCCAAATAGGGGAGGAGGGCGCCCGGCCCGTTTCACTCCCGGGTTGGCTGCTAGAGCGCCGTAGCGATGCGGCGCCCAGAGAGATGGCCACCGCGCTCCTTCGGGAGGGCACAGAATCCGGCTTACAGGCCCGCTGGACCCCAATTCCTGGCCCGCCCGGCGGGCTGACACGCCCGCGGCCGTTCGCTACGATCGAAACAACACCAACACCTACCGGAGCACCCAATCATGCCTGCTGCCCAGGCCTCTATCGATGTGACCGATGCGACCTTCGCCAGCGAAGTGCTGGAACGCTCGATGACCGTCCCCGTGGTGGTCGATTTCTGGGCGCCGTGGTGCGGACCGTGCCGCGTCCTCGGGCCGATCATCGAGAAGGTTGCCGGCGAGCACGCCGGGGCCGTGGTGCTGGCGAAGCTGAACACGGACGAGAACCCGCGCACGGCGACCGAGTACCGCATCCAGGGCATCCCGGCGGTAAAGGCGTTCCGCAACGGGCAGATGATTGCGGAATTCACGGGCGCCATCCCCGAGCCGCAGGTGCGCGCCTTCTTCGCGAAGGTCCTGCCGAAGCCCGGTGAAGCGGCCGCCGCCGAGGCCGAAGCACTCCTGATGCAGGGCGACCTCGCCGGGGCCGAAACGCGCTACCGGGAGATCCTGAAGACCGAGTCCTCGAACGCTGATGCCATCGTCGGGCTGGCGGCGATCCTCGCATCGCGCGGGGAGATGGATGCGGCCGAGGAGATTCTCGCCCGGGTGCCCACCGATCGCCGCGCCAAGGCCCTGAAGCACCAGATCTTCCTGTCGTCGTTCGAAGAGAAGCACGCGGGCGAGGACCTCGCCGGGGAAGCGCAGGCGAACCCCGGCGACCCGCGGGCGCGCTACCGCTGGGGCGTGATGCTCGCCGCCAGGGGTCAGTTCATCGAGGCGCTGGACGAGCTGATCGAGTCGGTCCGCATCGACCGGAACTTCGCTGACGGCGCCGCGCGGAAAGCGGTCCTGGCGGTGTTCGATATCATCGGCCTGGATTCGCCGGTCACGCGGGAATACCAGCGGCGGCTGTCGAGCGTGCTGTTCTGAAGCATCGGGCCGATCGCGCGTAGCCCGGTGGCATACGACAATCGCCGCAACATAACGGAGTCCTTTTCCCCATGATCATCCATATGGCCGAAGGCGCGACCATCGACCAGGTCGAGCGCGTAATCAACCGCATCTCCCAGGACTATGGCCTGCGTTGCGAGACAATTGTCAGCAGCACCACCGTCATCGGTGTGAAGGGCGTTGCCGCCATCGTCGACGAGGGGCGCATCACGGAGCTGCCGGGTGTCGACCGGGTCATCCGGATCACCGAGAAGTACAAGGACGCAGCGCGGAGCTTCCACCACCAGGATTCGGTCGTGCATGTCGGCGGCCGGGTGCCCGTCGGAGGGGGGAACCTGACGTTCTTTGGCGGGCCGTGCGCTATCGAGAACGAGAAGCAGGCGATCGAATCCGCGCGGCTTGCGAAGGAAGCCGGGGTGGACATCCTGCGGGCGTTTCCGGATAAGTCGCGCACGAGTCCGTACGACTACCGGGGCCTGGAGATCCGCAAGGGGCTGGAGATCGCCGCGGCCATGAAAGCTGACAGCGGGCTGCCGATCGTGGGCGAACTGATCGACCTGCGGCACCTCGATGCGTTCCTTGACGCCGGGATGGACGTGATCCAGATCGGGGCGCGCAGCGCCCAGTATTCTCCGCTGCTGGAGGAGCTTTCGAAGATCGACCGCCCGGTGATCCTGAAGCACGGGTTCGGGAACGATATGAACGAGTGGCTTTCTTCGGCCGCCTACATCATGTCGGGCATCGACCGGGAGCGGCGGACGGTGAGCGAGGGGAACAAGAACGTGATCCTCTGCTACCGCGGGATCAAGAGCTTCGAGAGCGAGACGCGGTTCTCGGCCGACATTTCGATGATCCCGCTGGTGCGCAGCAAGTCGCACCTGCCGCTCATCGCCGACCCGAGCCACAGCTCAGGCGACAAGAAACTGGTGGAGCGGGTGACCTACGGGTTCGTGGCCGCCGGGGCGCAGGGCATCGAGTTCGACATCCACTCCAACCCGGCGGAAGCGCTGTGCGACGGCAAACAGGCTGTAACGCACGAGGCGGAGCGGATCATCCGTCAGTCGCGCCAGCTTCACGCCATGCTGGCGGGGATCGGCATGGAGACCGGTTCTTCGGTGGCGGTCGCGGCGAAGTAGAATCTCGCCTGGCATGCGCTGGCGCATGGAGCCGGGCCGCGGTATGCCCCAGGATATGCCACCAATCGATGCTGGAGACCGCCCATGGTCCGCCTGACGGCTGCCGACGAGTTTTTCTATCACCAGATCCCCGAACCGCTGCCGAACGTGGTCACGTTCCACGAACACTGGCGCGAGAGCCTGTTCTTCGTGATGCACCCGCAGGACGAGGAAGGGGATGTCCTGATCCTCACCCTCGCGCACTTCCCGAAGCGCGAGGAGATGGACTCGTTGCAGATGTGCCGGTTCGGCGGCCAGCTCGCCTTCGCGCGCCACGCCCGCCACTATGACGGCGACCCGCACACGATGGTGGCGGGTCCAGTGCGGGTGGACATCACGGAGCCCTACAAGACGGTGAAGCTCTTCGTGGACCCGGCGGAATCGCCGATCGGCCTCGACATTACGTTTACGGCGCGGACGCGGGAGTGCGGGCTGCGGCGCGGGACGATGAAGCGCGGCAGCGAGACGATCTGGGACCAGAGCCACATGATCCAGTCCGGCCGCTTCAACGGGAGCTACACGTTCGGCGGCAAGACCTACGAGATACGCGACTGGTGGGGCCAGCGCGACCACTCGTGGGGGATCCGTGACCACCTTCGCTGCCCGATGTGGCAGTGGCTCGCAATCCAGCTGCCGGATGGCATGCTCGGGATCTGGAACTGGGAGTACGAAAACGGCCAGCGCGTGTACACCGATGGCTACTGGGCCCCGGCGGACATGAGCGAGCCGGTCCAGGTGGTGGACTACCAGTACGACCTCCACTGGATTGACGCCTCGGGCGCCCGGACGGACTACGGGCGGGATGGCGAGAACGTGGCCGGGCTCGAAGGGCCGATCAGCGTGCGCCTCGCCGATGGCCGGGAGTTCCGGGTGGAAGGCTCCGGTCGCTGGCACGCCCGGTACGGGCAGATGGGTGGGGGCCAGGTGAACATGCAGCTCCGGACTTCTGACGGCCGGGTTGGCAATGCGGCGTACGAGATCACGGGCACCAGCCACCACCACTTCTTCCCGGTAGCCAGGGCGGAGAACTACCCGCCGGGGCCGTGAGCGCGGTGGCAGCCTGACTCACCGGGGAGTAAGGTCACAGGCCATACCACGACGAGGACGGAGAGAGGCATGGCCACCCCGAGTGAGATCCTGGCGCTGCTGGAAGAGCAGGCGCCCGACGCGATCATCTTTGCCGGGCTTGATGGGACCATCGAGCTGTGGAACCCTGCGGCGGCCGAAATGTTCGGCCATCCGGCCGGGGAGGCGCTGGGCAAGAGCCTGGACATGATCATCCCCGAGCAGTTCCGCGAGGCGCACTGGAA
>CAZRUZ010000005.1:0-5719 GCA_964603275.1 uncultured Anaerolineaceae bacterium
CTCCTGGCGCCTGCCTGACCGGACTGCTGCAGGAACGTGCCCGTGCTGGCACGTGTGATTGAGAACCTCGGCATCCCCACGGTCACAGTCACGATGATGCCTGACCTGGCCATGAAATACCGCCTCTCCCGCGTGGTCGGCGTCGAATTCCCCTTCGGCCACAGCTTCGGCACGCCCGGCAATGACGCGATGATGCTCACCGTCGCCCGCGCCGCCTGCCAGGCACTCGAAGAAGCCGGCGCCCCTGGCTATCGCCTCGATGTCGACCTGGAGTGGCCCGTCCCGCTCGATGTCGCCTATCGGACCTGGCACCCGCCCCAGCCAAGCCCGATCGTCGCTGAGATGCTCAAGCGCCGTTCGGGCGGGTAGCTCCCGCCCCGCGGGCAGCCAGGACCTTCGGGATCATCGCCCTGACGTCCTGCTTGGCGGTCTCCAGGTCGAGGATCGGTTCGTCGCGCTTCGGTTCCGTGAACACGAAGCGGACCTCAGCGACGGGCCGGCCCACCGCCCTTTCCAGCGCCAGGGCGTACGCCGCGCCCTGCAGGCGGTAGCGGTTCAGCGCCCCTTCGATCTGCACGTCCGTCGCGACGGAGTCGGTCTTGTAGTCGACCACCACCAGCCCACTCGCTCCTTCATACAGCAGGTCGATAAACCCTTCGACGGTCGCGCCCTCGATTTCCGTTCCAACGTAAACCTCGCGCCAGTACCGTCCCGAGGCCACCGCCTCGCGCACCGCGCCCAATTCGAGCGCGTTCGCCGCCAGCCGTGCGACCCGGGCCGCCTCCGCCGGGATCCCTTCCGCCACCGCCTGCGCCTCCGCGGCATTCTCGACTCCGGCGCCGGTCTCGAGGTCGATGGTCTGGAGCACGGCATGGACGGCGCGCCCGATGGACGTGCCCGCGCGGCCTTTGCGCCACGGCTGCTCTTCGTCGTCCGGGGGTGCTTTCTCTTCCTGCGTCTCACCTTCGTGGGCAATGGCCGTCGCGGCGAGCACCGGAGCGCGGCTGGTTCGCCGCAGCACCTCCACGCGTTCCGCGATCCAGGCCGCGCGCGCCTCCGCGGAATCCGTTGCCGGCGCCTGCGCCTCCCGGGCGTGCTCGTCCCCGGCGGGCGGGTCGTACCATTCCCAGACGCCGTCCGCCATCCCGCTGATCGCGGCTTCCTCGATGCATTCTGCCGCCAGGCACGTGCCTTTCGCGTGCCGTTCTTCGTGCTCCTCCTTCGCGGCCGGACGGAACACCGAGACCACCAGCCGCTGTTTCGCCCGCGTCGCCGCGACGTAGAGGAGCCGGACCCGTTCGAGGCGGTCGTGTTCCTTCTCACGTTCGTTGGCGTCTTTGAACCCGCTGCTCTCGACCCGCGATTTCTCCGGGCCCACCCGCACCTCGACGGTCCCGCCCTCCGCAATCCGGGCCGGCCACACGACATGCGGGCCCTGCTGGTTGCCCCGCGTGCCCAGCCCGGCAAGCAGCACGATCTCGAACTCGAGGCCCTTGGCCGCATGGACCGTCATGATCCGCACGGCGTCGTCGTCGGGCTCGGATGCGATCCCCTCGTTAACCCGCGCACGCGCCACGGCCTGTTGCCGCAGCCACTCGACGAACTGGCGAAGGGTGGTTAGCGTCCCGCTCTCCTCGAGTTGCCGCGCCTGCTCGGCGACGAAGCGGAACCGGCGCCAGGCTTCCCGTGGCCGCTGGCTCGCCATCGCCAGTTCCAGCAGGTGGCGGCTGCCGATCACCGTCTCCACCAGCGCCCCTGTGCTCATTTGCCAGCGCTTCGTGTGCAGCATGTGCAGCCCGGCCAGCCCATCGCGCACCCGCTGCGGACTTGGCTCTGGAGCTTCCCGCAGGTAATTCCAGCGGCCGCCGGCACGCACATACTCAAGCAGCTCATCATCCCGGCAGGCGAAACCCGGCGAACGCAGTGCCGCCACGATGGCCACGTCGTCGGTCGGGTCGTCGATCGCGGCGAGCATGTTGGTCAGGTCGCGCACGTCCTGTGTCCCGTACACCAGCGACCGGCTCTCGACCCTGAAGGGGATGCTGAGGTCCCCGAGTGCCCGCTCAATGGCCGCCGAGTTGGTCCGGGTCGGCAGCAGGATCGTGATGTCGGCGAACCGCGTGCCAGCCTCCCGCGCCAGCCAGTTCTCGCGCTGGGCGGCGGCCACGCAGTTCGCGATGCAGCCCGCTTCTTCGGCACGGATGGCCGCGGCATTCGCCCCCTCCATCTTGCGTCCCACCAGCTGCACGGGCGCCCCCGTCTCAGCCTTCGGGCCGGGATCGAGGGACATCCACTCCGCCTGCGCCGCTCCACCGGGCGCGTCCAGCGTGAACATTACGCCGAACACCCCGTTGACCCACTCCAGGATCGTCCGCGTCGAGCGGAAGTTGGTCGAAAGTGCCAGGGCTTCGGATTCGAATGCGCCCCGCGCCTGCCGGTACAGGTCGATATCCGCCCGCCGGAACCGGTAAATCGACTGCTTCGGGTCGCCCACGAAGAACAGACGGCCTGCCTCGGTCCTGGCCTCGGCCCAGCGCTCGGACGGCTTCGCCGGGTCACCGGCAAGCAGCGATGCCAGGTCGGCCTGCAAGGGGTCCGTATCTTGAAACTCGTCGATGAGGATGCGCTGGAACCGCTCGTGCAACGCCTTCCGGGCCGCGTCGTTCGTCCGCAGCAGCTCCACACCCAGCACCAGCAGGTCCTGGAACCCCAGCCGTCCCTCGCTGCGCCGCTCGGCCGCATAGTCCAGCGCGAACTGCCTGATCCGCGGCAGGATTGCGCCGAGATACGCTCGCCGTGCCGCATCCAGCCATTCCCGGTGGCGCTCACCCAGCGCCGACATGACTCCCTTCCCGACGTTTCCCTTTGGCCTTGGCACGGCGGCCGCCAACCTCAACAGGTCGGCTTCGGCTGACTCCCGCTCCTCCACGCTTTCCGCGGCGCGGATTCGCGCCACCCCATCGCGGAGCTGGTCCGCCCACGGCTGGAGGCGGGCCAGCTCCGCGATGGCCGCCGGGGTCTGCTTCTCTCCCAGTGCTTCCCGCGCTTCATCCAGCGCATCCGGGAAGACCACGCTTGCCGGGTCAGGCTCAGCCTCCGTCGGCAGAGTCACTCCAGCCAGCCGCTCCCAGTTGGTGTGGAACGCCTTCCCGATAACCTCGAGATCCCCCGGCTTCAACCCGAGCGTGAATGCCCGCACCAGGGGCCGCTGGAGCGATGGGTCATCGAGGAGCTCTTCCTTGAACTGGCGCCAACGTTCCTGGAACGCGATCTCGCCCTCCACGTCGTCGGTGACCCGCAGCTGCGGCGGCAGACCCGCCTCGAGCGGGTACAGCGAGAGGATGCGCTGGGCAAAGGAGTGCAGTGTCTGGATCGCTGCACGGTCGAGGTCGGGCAATGCGGCCGCGCAACGCGCGCATTCGGCGTCGCTCAGGTTGGCGTATCCCTTATCCCGGCGCGCCGCCCGCTCAAGCTCGCGCCGCACCCGTTCCGCCAGCTCCGCCGCCGCCTTGTCGGTGAAGGTGATGGCGGCGACCCGGGTGATTGGCACCCCGCTCTTCACCAGCGCCACGATCCGGCTCACGAGCGCCGTCGTCTTTCCCGTCCCCGCGCCGGCTTCGACGAAGAGCGTGCGGCGGAGCTCGCCCGCCACCCGGTCACGCGCTTCCTGGTCCTGTGGGAGGTCAGGCATCTCCGTCGCCTCCCTCCGCGTCCTTCCCGCCCTTTCCGCGGAGCTGCACCAACGGGATCACCCCGAGGTCGCTCTGCCACTGTCCCCAGAGGTCTTCTCGCGCATTCGACGGACAGAGGTTGTCGTACGGGCAGTACTCGCACCGCCGCCTCGAACTGTCATCCGCGACTGCCGGGAAGTACCCATCCCGCATGGTATCGACCAGCGTCTGCACCACGTGCCCGAACTCGTCGCGCAGCGCGTCATCAAACGCGACCCGCCGGGTCGCGAAGCCTTCCCGCTCCGTGATGAACCAGTAGCGCGCGGCCACCGGCTGCCCATCCACCTCGCCTTCGAGCGCCAGCGCGTAGACCGGAAGCTGGAGAAGCTTCCCGCCGTCGAGCTTTCCTGCCGCTTCCTGCTGCAGGAGTGCTTTGAACTTGTCTGAGCTGCCCGACTTGTAGTCGGTAATGAGCAACCTGCCCTCGCTGTTCCGATCCACCCGGTCGATGTAGCCACGGAACAGGATGACCGTCCCGTCGCCCAGCACCAGGGAAGCTGGCGGAGGTGGAGGGCTCCCGTCGCGCGAAGTGCCGAAGGCGAGCTCGGCCCGGTCGAAGATGAACCCGCTCCCCCTGCGATGGTTCAGCTCCTGCTCCAGGAACAGGTCGAGGTCCCGCAGGATGCGGGCGCGTTCCGCCGCCCATGAAACACGATGGCCGGTCAGTCCCTGTGCCTCCGCCTCGCTGCAATGCTGCTCCGCGATCTCACGCAGCAGCGTCCGCTCTCCGGCGCTCCATTCGGCCACCGGATCCGGCCGGTCCCGGACGGCCTTGAGGAACTCCTCGAGCACCCCATGCATCACGTTCCCGATATCCGCCGCCGAGATTGTGTCCGCGTCTTCCGGCCGCTCAGCCTCGCCCACATGCAGCACGTGCTTGAGCAGGTAGCGGAACGGGCAGTCCGCGAATGTCTCCAGTGCGGTCGGCGAAATCGGCCGTTCCGCCCCCGGCAGCGGCGCCGCGCCCGTTCCCACCCGCCCGTTCCACGCATCCATCGGTCGCGGAGCCGATGATGCGCGCCGTGGAGTGCGAGCCCGCCGTGCCTCGATCCCCTGCGCCAGTCCCTCGATCTCATGAGCGAGGTAGTGCTGGTCAACCCGCGACCCGGAGGTCAACAGGCTCGCCAGGTCACGCTCCTGAAGCGACACCCGCTCGACCGGCGCGCGGAGCACCGCCTCAAACGAATCAACGGCTTCGAACCATCCCGGCCGATCGGCCTCTGCCACCATCCGGTCGATGTCGCTTGCGTACAGCGCCTTGCCCGCCAGCGCGGAAGCGGACTCCTGGAGCCACCGCGACGGTAGCAGTTCTTTCTGCCCGCGAAGGTCGGCGCGAGGATACGAGAGTACCGCCCGCCCGCCGCCCGCGAGGGCCGCAAGGTACGCGCGCCGCCGGTGCGTGAGCCGCAATCGGCGGGAGGGGATGTCCGCCCCCGCGTGCTCCCGCTCCGGTTCCGTGATGATCGGGTCCTCACCGCGTCCACCGTTCCCCTCACTCATGCCAATGACGAAAACCGCGTCGAACTCCATTTCCGCGGCGGCGGCTGCCGGCCCCACGAAGATGCCCTCACCCAGGGCGCCGACCCTTCCCCACGCTGCGTCGAGCACCTCATCGAGGACCGTCACGAACTCCGCCTGGCTGATGGCCGCTTCGAAGATGGGGTCCAACTGACCCTCGAACTCAGCGATCGCGGTCAGCAGCGCCTCGACGTCGTCCCACGCCTTGCTCTCCGCCTCGCCACTTTCCACCATCCGCTCGAGTGTCTGCCGGGGCAGGTACGTCTGGAGGAACTCGCGCGCCTGCACCGCGTGGCCTGCCGGCGACTTCCGCCCGCCCGCGCCTGAGTTGGCGGCCAGGAGCTCGATGAAGCGGGCAAGCTCACGCGCTGCTTTCGCCTGGCGCGCGTTGTACTCCCGGGAACCATCCGATTCGGTGACGCGGTCTTCGGTCCTTCGCGCCCACGCCTCGAGGCGTCCCGCCCACTGCT
>CAZRUZ010000005.1:5819-33591 GCA_964603275.1 uncultured Anaerolineaceae bacterium
CGCGGGCGAGTGCGTCGGTCTCCTCTTCGCCCGTCAGGCCGATGATGCTGTGGGCGCCCGGGCCATTGCCTGCCGCTTCCATCAGCCGCGCGAGTGCGCGCGAAACCTGCCGCGGCAGGTACAGGATCAGCACTCCCGCCTCGCGGCAGGCCGGGTCACCCGCTCCGACCGCCTCCGTCGCCGCCTCCACCAGGTCGGCCTCGTCGTAGAAGTCCCGTGTGAGCTCGCGGACCCGCCGGAAAAGCCGTACCACGTCGCGGGGCCGGGCGCCGAGCCCTTCGAGCCGGGTCAGTGTATCCGGCGCGGCATCCGCCAGGTCATCGAAGGCGCGCGCGATCTGGCGGATTGTGGCCGGGTGCGCGGCCACCGGTGCGAAAATCCCCGGCCCCTGCCCCAGCGCCGCCCGGATCGCCTCTCGCCGGACCCACGGGACCAGCGGTTTGCGGCCCGCCGCGGCCAGGCGTGCGCCACCAAGGAGCTCCGCCGTGCGTGCAGCCACCTGGAAGCGGACGTTCACCAGCCCCAGTTCGCCGGCCAGCCTCCGCCGCATCGCCAGCCCCGCGTAGTTGGTCGGCACGATGACGGTCACCGGCGCGAGCGGGTTACCGGCCTTGGCCCCGGCAATCGCCGCGACCAGCGCCTCCCGCGCGGCTGAGCCATAGGCAACGAGTTCGATCATCTTCTACCACCGCCCGGGCCCGGGCCCGGGAGCGCCACAACACCCCCGGGCTGTCCCGGACGCTCATTCCACGCCACCCGCGCGACAGCTCCTGTCGTCCCGGGCATCGCTACCCCGTCAACATTTCCAGCGCGTACTCCAGGTTCGACTGCATCGAGGGTTTCACTTCTTCCCAGTGCGGGTCATCGCGCTTCCCCCGCCGGTGCAGCATCAGGTTGAACCCGGTGATGATCGCGAACTTGTACCCCGCCAGTGCCCTGAACCACCGCGTCGCGCCGGCATCGCCACCGCAATCCTCGCGGTACCAGGCCTCCAGTTCGTCAGACCCCGGCATCCGGTGGTTGTGCTCATGCGCCCATGCCGCCGGCTCGCTGAACAGGCAGATCCACCCCAGGTCGTTCAGCACCGGTCCGATCCCGCAGAGCTCCCAGTCGATGACGGCGGTGAGCTTCCCGCGCGGCGAATACAGCAGGTTCGTCCACTGGAAGTCCCCGTGATACAGCCCGATGCGCGAGTCCGCCGGGATCCGGTCCAGGAGCAGCTGCCGCACCCGCGGCTGCAGCGTCAGCAGTTCCGGTTCCGCCGCGCGTTCGGCGAAGCGGTCCCACCGTTCCACATCGAACGTGTACCCCCAGTACTCGCCGAGCGGCGCCACCTCCGCCGGGTCGACCCGGTGGATCCCGGCCAGTGCCGCCATTGCCTGCCGGGCCATCGCCCGCAGCTGCTGGTCGCTGAAGCGTTCCGGGTACTCATCCTTCAATGTGTCGCCTTCGAGCCGCGGCTGCACGAAGTACGGCGAGCCGAACCAGCGGTCATCGGTCCCCGCCCACAGGATCGGGGCGTGGGGGACCGTGGTGTCTCGCAACGCCCGGATCGCGGTGACCTGGCGGGTCAGATCGGCGGTGCCTTCCAGCTTCACCCCCGGTGGCGGCAACCGCAGGAAGTAGCTCGCCAGGAGCCCATCGGACGAGACTTCGAAGAAGTACGAGAAGCCCGCGTGTCCCGGACCCCGCTCCACCGCGGTCACCGTTGCCGCCGGGTCGCCCGTGTGCGCCCGGATGAACGGCTCCAGCCGCTCGCGAAGCTCTTCCAGCGATTCCATCCCAGCCCCTCCGGTTCGCGCCGTCCGCTGGCTACTGGATGCCGAAGTCCCAGCCGTTCCCGGCGCGGAAGCTCTGCAGCACCTTGCGAGACACCACCATCCGGTGCGTCTCATCGGGACCGTCGTAGATGCGAGCCCCGCGCGCATTCCGGTACATCGATTCCAGCGGTGTATCGCCTGATACACCGCGCGCGCCGTGCACCTGGATCGCCCGGTCGATCACGTCGTGCAGGATCTTGGCCCCGAAAAACTTGATTGCCGAGATCTCGACGCGCGCTTCGTCGCCCTGGTCGATCTTTTTCGCCGCACTCAGGGTGAGCGCGCGAGAGGCCTGGATCTCCACGTACGAATCGGCAATCCAGTTCTGCACGGTCTGCTTCTCGGCGAGCGTCGAGCCGTAGACCTCGCGTCCGAGTGCGTACTCGCACATCAGTTCAAAGGCTCGCTGCATCTGCCCTAGCCAGCGCATGCAGTGGTGGATCCGCCCCGGCCCCAGGCGCTTCTGGGCGATCCGGAAGCCCTCGCCCGGCTGGCCCAGCGTGTTGGTGACGGGCACGCGCACGTCCGTGTACCGGATCTCCGCGTGGGAACCGTCTGTCTCGCCCATTACGGCGACCGGCCTGATGAGCTCGAAACCCGGGGTGTCCGCCGGCACGACGATCTGGCTCATGCGCCGGTGCGGTGGCTGGTCGAGTTCGGTCGCGCACATCACGATCGCGAACGAAGCGCCCTCGCCCTGGCTCGTGAACCACTTGTGGCCGTTGATCACCCATTCGTCGCCGTCGCGGATGGCCGTCGTCTGCAGGTTCGTCGGGTCAGCGCCCGAAACTTCTGGCTCCGTCATCGAGAAGCACGAGTAGATGTCGCCGTTCACCAGCGGCTTCATGAAGCGGTCCTGCAGTTCCTTCGTCCCGAACTGCCACAGGATCTCGGCGTTGCCCGAATCGGGCGCTTGCGACCCGAACGCCATCGGCGCGTATGTGCTCCGCCCGAGGATCTCGTTCATGTACACATACGGCATGAAGCCGATGCCCATCCCGCCCGCTTCCTTCGGCAGGTGTGGCGCCCACATGCCCATCGCCTTGGTTTTCGCCTGCAGCTCCTTCACCAGGGCGGCGCCTTCCGCGCTCTTGCGCGGGTGGTGTTCATGGAAGAACGCTTCGTTCGGGTAGATATGCTCGGTCATGAAGGCCTTCACCCGTTCGCGAAGCTCGTGGATTTCCTCTTCGCTCAGCTTCCGGTCGGTGGCATGTGCGTGGTCTGTCGTGCTCATGTAGCGCGTCCTTTGTGACAGATGTCGACGGTGGCTCACTCTACCGCTTAGGCCACGCCCCCGCCACAGGCAGCGCCCTCCGGCAATTAGTCCGGGTGGACCGCCTCGCCCTCTTCGTGGAAGTGGTGCGCGTGGTGGTGCCCGTGGCGCCGCTGCCAGTAACCGCTCACCATGCCGTGGTTCGGCGCCAGGATGAGCGCCGCCACGAACGCCGCGGTGGCCGTCAGCACGATGGTCGCGCCGGCTGCTGTTCCCGCGTGATATGAGAGGTAGAGCCCGATGACACCGCTGGCCACCGCGATCGCCACGCTCGCGACCATCATCCGGCCCAGCCGGTCGGTCAAGAGCCGGGCGGTTGCCGGGGGTGTCACGATCAGCGCCAGGATGAGCACGTTCCCCACTGTCTGGAGGCTCACCACAATCGTTGCCGAGACCAGCAGCAAGAGCAGCACATCAAGGGCGAACACCGGGTAGCCCGCCGACTTCGCCATCGTCGGGTCGAAGGCCAGCAGGGTGAACTCCTTCAGCAGTGCCAGCAGGATCGCCGCCACCACCACCGCGATCGCCGCGGTGACCATCACATCGCCCCGTGAGACGCCCAGGATGTTCCCGAACAGCAGCGACCCGAGGTCCCGGTTGAAGCCTCCCTGGCGGCTGAGGATCACCACGCCCAGCGCGAAGAACGCCACGAACAGCACGCCAATTGCCGAGTCCTCGCTCACTCGCCGGCTCCGGGAAAGGAACCCGACACCGGCGGCCGTCAGGGTACCAAACGCCATCGCCCCGATGAGTATGCTTTGCCCGGCGATGTACGAAAGCACGACGCCCGGAAAGACCGCGTGGGCAAGCGCATCGCCAATGAACGCCAGCCCCCGCAACACGACGAAACAGCCGACCAGTCCGCACAGCGCCCCGATGATCACCACCTCGAGCATCGCCCGCTGCATGAATTCGTACTGGAGCGGTTCGCTCAGCCAGTTCATCGCGGCTGCTCGAACACGGCGACCTGCCCGCCGAAGGCGGCTTTCAGCGTTGCCGGGGTGAAGGTGGTCTCCGTCGACCCAAACGCGACGAGCGTCCGGTTCAGGCAGAGCACATGCGTCGTCGTCTCCGCCACCTCGTCGAGGTCGTGCGTGGCAACCAGGACGGTCACGCCCTCGCGGGCAAACGCCTGGATCCGCTCATGGAAGACTTGCCGGTTCTGGACATCGATGCCGGTGAAGGGCTCGTCAAGGAGCACCAGCGCAGGTTCCTGCACGAGCGCCCGCGCCATGAAAATCCGCTGTTGCTGCCCGCCCGAAAACTGGCTGATGTGGCGGTGGCCCATCCCCCCGAGCCCCAGTACCTCGAGCGCGGCATCGGCCATCCGCCGGTCGTCCCGGCCTGGCCAGCGCAGCCAGCCAGTCGGCCGGTACCGGCCCATCAGCACCACGTCGCGGGCGGTGACCGGGAAGTCCCAGTTCACCTCCTCCCGCTGCGGGACGAAGGCCACCTGCGAAGCCTGTTCGCGGATTGGCCTGCCCCCCAGCAGCACCTCACCCCGCTGCGCCGGAAGGACGCCGGCGATGGCCTTCAGCAGGGTCGATTTGCCGCTCCCGTTCGGCCCGATGACCCCGACCACCGATCCTGCCGGAACGCGCACATCGATGCCCGCAAGCGCCACGTTCGCCCCGTAGGCTACCTGCAGTCCACGGATCTCGAGTTCGCGACCGCTTTCGCCTGCGTCGGGCCGGATAAGGTTGGCCGCCTGCGCTATCGCAATGCCTCCGCGATCTTGGTTGCGTTGGAGAGCAGCATGCCATCCACGGTCTCCGCGCCGCTGCCTGCTGGCCCCAGCGAGTCAGCATACAACCCGGTCACGATCCTGACCCCTGTGTCCGACGCAAGTTGTTTCGCCACCTTCGGGTCAACCTCTTCCTCGGCGAAGATCGCCCGCACGCCTTCTCGCTTGATCAGGTCCGTGAGTTCCGCGATGTCCCTGGCCGAAGGCTGCGTGTCTTTCGATGTCCCGGGGATGATCGCTCCCACGAACTCCAGGCCGTAGCGGTCGAGGAAGTAGCCGAAGGAGTCGTGGTTGGTAACCACCTTGCGGTCTTCCACCGGGATGGCGTCGATCAGCGCCCGTATCTGCGCATCCACCGCGTCGAGCTTCGCCTTGTAGGCGTCGCCGTTTGCCCGGAACGTCGGCGCGAGCTCCGGCGCGGCGGCCGAAAGGGCGGCGACGATGTTGTCGACCATGGTCTTTGCGTTCATCGGGTCGTGCCAGACGTGGGGGTCCCCCTCGTCATGGTCGTGGCCTTCTTCCTCCTCGCCGGAATGCTCTCCGGCTTCGCGGATGGAGATCCCTTCGGTCACCACGACAACCTCTCGTGCGCCCGCCCCGGCGATGATGTCGTCGAGCCACTCATCCAGCCCGATCCCGTTCACCAGTACCACGTCTGCCTCGTTCACCCGGGCGATGGCCTTTGGGCTCGGCTCGAAGTCGTGTGCGTCGGCCCCCGCCTCCAGCAGGACGGAAAGCTCTACCGCATCGCCGGCCACCTCCCGCGTCAGTGCGCCGATCTGGGTGGTCGTCGCCACGACCTTAAGCCCGCCCTCATCCCGGGCGTCGTCACCCCCGCACGCGCCGAGCACCAACCAGGCAAGGGAAGCAAGCGCGAGGAGTCCAATCCAGGGTAACCGGCGGGTAATGGTGGTCATCAATCGATCCTGAGAGGAAGTATCACTCAACCAAAACGATACAAGGTCTCAATAATCGTGACAAGCCCGTGCCCCCTACCCGGCTTCCTCGCCCCCCAGGGCGAAAGCGCCCTGTTCCGCCGCTCCCCGCCGTTCAGGCGCCGGTGGCGCGGCAGGTTCGCGCAGGGCTTCGTCTGCTGGGCCCGGCTCGCGTACCGCACCGGAGGGGAGCGAGATGAACGTCGCAGGCGCGACCCCGGCGAACCGGCCCGGCGTACAGGTCAGCAGCACCACCTGGGTCTCTTCGGCTGCCAGCCCCAGCACCGTGCCCATCTGCTTGAGGCGATGTGGGTCTGACCATCCCAGCACGTCATCCAGGACCACCGGGACCCCTCCCGCCTTGCTTACCAGCCGCGCGCAGGCCACACGGAGCAGGATCCCGAGTTGCTCTCTCGTCCCGGCCGAGAGCCGCGAGAACTCCAGCGTTACTCCGTTGAGCGTCCGCCGGGCCACGCCGAGATCGTTGCCCAGTTCCACCGCGAATGACGGCCCGAAGACGCGGCGCCCCAGCTCCTCCAATTCCTGCTGGAGCGGCAGCGCATAGGCCTCCTGCGCGCGTTCGCGGTGGCGCTTCAGCGTCTCGTGCAGCAGCCTTGCCGCGCCCGCCCGTGACTGGAACGATTCCAGGTTGGCAAGCGCCGCTTCGTGGGCCGACTCCGCCTCCTGGAGCCGGTGGTGGAGCCCGCTCTCGCCGGCGTCCTCCAGGCGGGTCCGCTCGGCAGCCAGCTCCTGTTCGGCGTTCCGGATCTGGGCGGCCGTGGACTGGGCCGCGCTCCGCGTTTGGGCGAGTTGCTCCGCCACATCAGGCGCAGCATCGAGAACCGCGCGCGCTTCGTCCAGCCGGGCTCGCACTTCCGCGAGTTCTGCCTCCGCGCGTTCGATCGCCGCGGCGAGCGAGGCCTCATCCGTGCGTTCCCGGGCCTCGGCCAGCGCCTGCTCCGATTGCGCGATGGTCCGTTCCATCTCCGCGGCCTGCCGGTCGTGTTCGGCCAACTCGCGGCGGCGCCGCTCAAGGGCGGCTTCGGCAGCCGCCAGTGACTGCAGCGCGGCGTCCGACTTCTGATGGGACTCGCGCTCGTCTTCTTCCGCTGCCTCGCTCCGGGCGCGCGCCTCATCCCATGTTGCCGGCATCGGGAACCCGGCCGGCCGGGTGACGCCGTAACGAGTGACACGCTCGCGGGCGCTGTCGAGCTTCGCCGCCAGGCTGTCCGGGGTCAGGTCGCGCAGGTCCTGCTCGATCTGCTTTCGCAGCTGGCCCCGCTCCGCCTCGGCGGCCGCTCTTCCGCGCTCGGCCTCGCGTGCTTCCTCCAGCGACGGCACACCCGCCGCGGCCCGCAGCTCCCCAAGTCGTGCCCGTCGCGTTGTCATGTCGGCTTCGAGCGGCCCTGCGCCCAGCCCCGGGCGGACGGTCACCCGGAACCCGCCGGGCAGTTCGATGCTCGTCTCGCCCCCGACTGTGGCCGTGTAAGCCACGCCAGCCGCAACATCCACCAGCCCGCCGTTGACCGCGATTTCCGCCGCCGCTTGGGAGACGACCTCGACCGAAACGCCGGCGGCCTCGAGCCGGGCGGCCGCCATATCCGCCGCGCGCTGAGCTTCCTCGATCTCCCCGAGCAGCCGTTGGTTCGTCCGGCTCGCGTTGAGGATCCCCACCAACTCCCGCAACCGTCCCTCTGCCTGCCTCACCCGATCCAGCCGCTCCGCCATCTGTTCCACCTGAAGGGCCTCCTGGAAGTGGCCCAGGTCGCCGAGGGCAAGCTTTGCCGCCTCCCGGTGATGTTCGGATGCTGCGCTCGCAAGCTCGGCTTCGGACTTGCGCTCCCGCCATGCCCCTTCCGCTGCCTCCACTGCCCGCGTCGCGGCGTCCTGCGCCGGGCCAAGTTCCGCCAGCCCGGCTCGCGCCCGCTCTACCGCTTCCACGAGGCTCAACCGGCGCGCGCGCTCGTCCACAAGGCCCTTCTGCTCTGTCAGTGCAAGCCTGGTCCTGGTGTCTTCCTGTTCGGCCCGTTGGATGGCGTCGCGCCGCCGCGAGTCCACCTCCGCGAGGCTGGCGGTTTCCCGGTCCAGCTCGATCCGCCGGGCCTCCAGTTCGCTCAGTTTCGCCTCGAGTTCCGCGCAGCGCTCCGCTGTCTTCTCGAGGGCCGCAACCTGTCCGGCGAGAGGATCCCACCGTTTCCGCGCCTCGGTCTCGGAGCCCCGAGCCTCGGCGAATGCCCGGTTCTCGCGTCCGGTCTCGGTGAAGTACTGCAGGAACTCCTTATGCGCCCGGTCCGCCAGCGTCTGCTCATGGTCCCCGCCAAGGTTGGCCGCCGCGGCCTCGTCCAGCGCCCGGGCGAGCGTCTTGCTCCCGTCGATCGGTACGGCCCCGAGGCCATCGCCCTGTAAAAGCCTGAGTGCGCTCCAGAGCGCCGTGTCGGTGGTCTCCTTCAGGATCTCCGTCACCCGGTCATGTGCCACCCGCCCCGAAAGGTGTTCCGGACGTGGTGAGTCGATCCGCAGTTCGGTCTTCTGGCCGCGATGGAAGCGCTTCGTCAACGTGAACCGGTACGGCCCCGTGCTCACTTCGACCTCGATTTCCGCCGCGGCATCACGGTCGACCGGCTTGATCGACCGCACGAGCTCAGTATTGGCCGAATCCAGCACATCGAAGACGAGCCACAGCGCCTCGGCGATGCTCGACTTCCCGGTCTCGTTCTCTCCTTCGATCACCACCACGCCGCGCTGCGGGAACTCGAGCCGGTACTCGCCAATCCCGCGATAGTCCCGCAGCGCAAGCCGGTGGATCCTCATGCCCCACCCCGCGCCAGCCGGTAGAGCAGGGCGAGCGCGTTCCCGGCGTCGCCAGCCTGCGGGCTATCACTTCGCGATAGTGCCGCCAACTCCTCCGCTGCGCCCGCTGCGAAGCCCGCAAGCCCCAATGCCGTGAACTCGTCGCCCTCCGCTTGCACCACCAGGTCCATGCGCCGTTCCCACTGCTCGATGGCCGCGAACATCGCATCGTAGTGGGCCAGCATCTCATCCAGTTCCGCTCGCCCCGCGAGGCTCAGGGTGCCCGTGAACGAGAGCTTCACCACGGTCCTGTCCTTGTTGGGCTTCCCATCGAGCCAGGCGCGGACCCGCCCCAGGTCTCTCGCGCCGGAAAGGTCGAAGTGCTCCCGCGCGAACGCCCAGGTCCCGGTTCTCACCGGCTCGACCGCGGACCGGTGCCGCTCCACGTCCACGGCCAGCACCCAGCCCGGGTCCGTCTCGTCGTAGTCAGTCGGCTCCGGCGAACCGGAATACCACGCGCGCTCGCTGTTCCCCAGCGCCGTGCGCGAATGCCGGTCGCCCAGCGCGATGTACTGCGCGTCTCCCCGGCCAAGTGCGGCCTCGGCCGCAGTCCAGGAGACCAGCCCGCCCGCCTGAAGGTCCGGCACCAGCGCGTCAGCATTCCCGTGTCCCACGATGATCCGCACGCCCTCCAACCCCCGCGCGCGCGCCAGTGCCCCGGCAATCGGGTCGCCCTCGCGGCGCTTCGCCAACCATGGGTCGCCTACCAGTGTGACGCCCGGGGAGACCTGCACCGGCTCCGCGCCCAGCACGTGCACGTTCGGGGGGCATTGGCCGCTGAATACCGGCGAGTGGAACACAGAGCCGGCCCCGAGCGGGTCATGGTTCCCCGGCAGCAGGTAGAAGTCCACGCCCGCCTCGCGCATCGCCTCCAGTGCCCGCATCACCACCGTCCGCTCCACCATATTCGATTCGAACACGTCCCCGGCGACAACAACGAAGGCGCAGCCGTGTTCCTTTGCGATGCGCCCAATTCCCTTGACCGCCTCGATCCGTGCCGCACTGAACCGCGCCTGGGCCTCCGGCCGCAGGAAGTGCCGGGTCATCCCGAGTTGCCAGTCCGAGGTGTGGACGAATCGCACCATGTGGCGAGAGGCTACCAGAACATGCGTGCGGACGCATCACCGGGTTTGCCTCCAGAATCGTGGGCAGCAGTACATTTGAATATGTACTGGATTTGGGGGATTCCCCGATATGCGCGCCTCCCGCCCGGGCCAAGGATTGAGGCGAAGACGTTGCCGTGGCTTACCACCCGCTCCCGTCTGATCCTCACTCTCGCACCGGCTTCGTCTGTGAGCGGAACTGGCGAGAGCCGTCCCGCCGTCGCCAGCCCCGGCCCGGCCCGATGTTCACCCGCGGGGGGAAGCACAGTGGAATCGAAACTCACCGAACGGCTTAAGGTTGACTACCGCGATCAGGCCCTGCGCCTCAAATGGATCGGCATCACACAGGAAGACATCCGCCTGATCCGCGAGGCCGGCGCCAGGGTCCGCGGCGAGGCAGAGGGCGTTATCGCCAACTTCTACGATCACTGCGCCACCTTCGAGGAGTGGAGGCAGAAGATCGAGTCTGTCGGCTCGAACCGCTCACGCCTCGCCCCCGCCTGGACGTCCTACCTGGTCGACATCTTCGATGCCGACTTCAGTGAGGACTACTTCAACCACCGCCTCCAGGTCGGCGCGACCCACGCCCGTCTCCACATTGAGCCGCGCTGGAACGTTGGCGCCTACGGCGTCTGGGCGGCCCTCATCTTCCCCATCCTCGCCCGCCACTTCAAGGGCGAGAAGCTGGCGCGCATCATCGCCGCCATCACCAAGGTGTTCCTGCTCGATATCTCGCTCGCGATCGAGACGTTCATCAGTGAGGGCGTCCTCGAGCGGCTCGTCGACATTCACGACACGCTTGGCGAACCGCTCCACAACCTCGGGGCCGGCGTCTCCCGCGTCGATTCGGCAACCCGCGAGATCGCCAGCGCCGCCTCCGAGATGGCGCGCGGCTCGACGGTCCAGACGGCCACCATGGCCAACTTCAGCACGGAGATGGAAGACCTCGGTTCGGCCAGCGGCAACGTCGCCCGGGCCGCCGCCGAACAGCTCGCCGCCATGGAAGCGGCCGTTGGCGCCACCGGCGATGTGGGCCGGTCGCTCGAACGCGTCGGGGCGGCCTCACGCACCGCTACCGAACGCGGCGAGACCGCGGCCAGCCAGGCCCGCGAGGGCACCGAGGCCGTCCAGCACACCATTGACGCGATGGGCGTCATCCGCAGCACCGTCCTCCAGACCGCCAGCGAAGTCGAGCAACTGGGCCAGCACGGCTCGCAGATCGGCGCGATCGTCCAGGTGATCGACGAGATTGCCGCGCAGACGAACCTGCTTGCCCTCAACGCGGCTATCGAGGCCGCCCGCGCTGGCGAGCAGGGCCGCGGGTTTGCCGTGGTCGCCGAGAACGTCCGCTCGCTAGCCGAACGCACAGCCGTCGCGACGAAGGAGATCGCCACCCTCATTGCCGGTGTCCAGAGCGGGACTACCCGTGCGGTCGCCGCCATGGAGCAAAGCATCGGAGAAGTCCAGGCAGGGGCTGAACGCGCCGAGGCTGCCGGTGAGGCCCTGGGGCGCATCGTGGAGGGCGTCGGCCTCGTGACCGGCGAAATCCAGGAGATCACCTCGGCCGCATCCAGCGCCGGCGCCTCTGCCGGGCGCCTTAGCGGCATCGTCGAGCGCGTCGCCGAACTGGCCCGCGAGTCGGCACGCCTCGCCGGCGAGATGAACGACTCGATTGACCGCGTGCGCAACTCGGTGGTCGATTCGAGCGCCCTCGTCGAGGAGTCCGCCGCCGCCAGCCAGCAGGTCTCTGCCAGCGTCGAAGAGGTGTCCACCCGGATGTCCGAGATCTCGCGCGAAGCCAGCACGCTCGCCACCAGCACCTCCGAGCTCTCCGAGTTCATCTCGCGCTTTGGGGTCCTTGCCCACAACTCCGCGGGCGAGACCTTCAGCCCCGGCCGCGCGGCCTGAGACCATCGCGGGGCATTCCGCAGATACAATCGATTATTCACGCCAAGAGGGCACGCTGCCGCCGAACCTGCTATAAGCTCATGCTGGAAGGTTTCGCGTCGGCAGCGTGCTCGTATCCGCGGTACTCACCCGCGAAAAGCCCGCCCCGGCCGTGCTGGCAGCTTGCGCCTATCTCCCCGATCGGTCGGCCGTTTCGGTCCACGATTTGCGTCCGAGGGAGTGCCGGTGCGAGCCTTCGCCCGCCGCCATCCGCTGGAGGGGCACGTCCACCGTCGGCCGGCTCATGGCCCGCGAGGACCATTGCTGGCCCGCCAGGCTAAGTGTTGGGCCGGGGTTTCCCCCCGCTGCGGCGCCCACGCAACCCCGGGCAACGTGATACGGTGTACATAACCAATGGGGCGACCGCTCCCCCCGGCCGGATGGTTCGATGAGGGGGAACCAAGGAGGACCATGTCGTCCCGCGCCCCGCTCAACCTGCTCCCCAATACGCGCCGCCTGCTCCTGCTCGGGATCAAGGAGCGGGGAGAAGCCACCGCCGAAGAGCTTGCCCGCGCCAGCTTTCTCTCCATCGCCGCCGTCCGCATGCACCTGTACGGCCTCGAAACGGAAGGGTTCGTGACCCACTTCCGCCGCCGCGAAGGGCCCGGCAGGCCCACCCACGTCTTCTGCCTCACCGCTGATGGTGAAGAGCTGTTCCCTCAGGGCTACGCCGTTGTGGCCATGGCCCTGCTCAATGCCGTCGACGCCACGGGAGCCCCCAAGGACACGCTCATCGAGGCAATCCTGGTCGACCAGTGCGCCCGGGTCCGGGAAACCGTGGTCGCCCCGACGGTGGAGGGCCGGATTGCGCAGCTGGCGGAAGTCCAGGAGTTGCAGGGGTACTTTCCTGCCTGGGAACAGATCTCCGCGGACTGCTGGGTGGGCTCAATGGGCCATTGCCCGTTTATCCGGGTGGCCCGGAAGCACCCGGAGTTCTGTGAGATGGAGCGCGTGGTGATTGAGACGGCGCTCGCCGCCGGCGCCGTCGAGCGCCTGAGTTCCCGCGCGAGCGGTGAGCCCAGGTGCGCGTATCAGTTGCGCCTCGCTCGAGGTGAGGGCACGCCCCGCCGCGACTGACCTGCCGCCCCTGCCCACCGGCGGAAAACCGCTCGTTTCCGGTACCCTGTCCCCGATGTCCGAGCCATCTTCGCCCATGCGCGCCGCAATCGAGGCCGCTCGCGCCGTCCGCGGCCGTACGAGCCCGAACCCCTGGGTCGGCGCCGCCCTTGTCCGCGATGGCCGCCTCGTTTCGGTCGGGGCCACCTCCCCTTACGGCGGGCCCCACGCCGAGGCTGCCGCCCTCGCCGGTGTGGATGCTCGCGGAGCCGAACTCTACGTAACCCTCGAACCCTGTGTCCCTTTCCCCGGCAAGCGCACGCCCCCGTGCTCCGAGGCCATCGCCTCCGCCGGGGTTACCCGCGTCGTGGTGGGTATCCTCGACCCGCACGTCGGAGGCGCGGGCATCGCCCATCTCCGCGCGGCTGGCCTCCAGGTGGAAGTGGGCGATGGCGCCGCCGAAGTCACGGAGTTGCTCCGGCCCTACCTGTACTGCCGCCAGCTAGGCCGCCCGTACCTCACAGCGAAGTTCGCCGTGAGTCTCGATGGCATGGTCGGTGCGCCAGATGTGGGCGTCCGCTGGCTCACCGGTCCGGCCGCGCTCGAACAGGTTCACCAGGACCGTGCCCGCACTGACGCCATCCTCGTTGGCAGCGGCACCGTCCTGGCCGATGACCCCTCCCTTACTGCCCGTCCCGGCGGTCTGATCGCGGGACGCCAGCCACTGCGGGTCATCCTCGATAGCCGGGGCCGCTCGCCACTCGATGCTCGCGTGTTCGATGGCGCCGCGCCCACCCTCGTCGCGACCACCGCCGCAAGCCCGGGACGGTGGCGGGAGGCCCTCCGCCGCAAGGGTGTGGAGGTCCACCAGCTGGCGGCGTCGCCTGGCGGTGTCGGCCTGGGGGAGCTGCTCGACCGCCTCGCCGCCCGCGGCGCCGTCTCGCTGATCGCCGAAGGTGGGCCAACCGTCCACGCCGCGCTCCTGTCAGCCGGCCTGGTCTGCGAAGTCCACGCCTATCTTGCGCCAAAGGTCCTCGGCCAGGGGGTCCCGCTCTTCCCGGCCGGCGCTTTGCCCGCCCCGATCGAGTTCCGCGAGCCGGCCATCATCCCGCTCACGCCGGACGTGCTGGTCCGTGGCTACACTGGATCATGGTCGCCCTGACGGCGGCACTTCCTCCCGGAGCACGCCATGGCTCGCAACTGGATCGTGGTCTCAGGCCCTGAGATCTTCGCCACAACCCGCGACCTCGGGTTCACCCGCCACGGTTTCAAGAGCACCCGGCGCGTCATGGCCAGCAAGATCCAGCCCGGTGACCTGCTCGCCTTTTACGTGACCGGCCGCAAGCAGTTTGCCGCCATCTGCCGCGTCACCTCGCGCGTGAGCGAAGAGCGTACCCGCATCTGGCAGAGCGACCAGAAGCCGGACGAGATCTACCCCTACCGCTGTGCGATTGAGCCCGTCGCCCTGCCCGCCGAGGAGGCGTGGCTTGATGCCGAGCCGTTCCACGACCGCTTCGCGTGGACACAGCGCTGGCCCCGCACGAACTGGACCCTCGCTTACCAGGGCAACCTCCACGAGGTCCCCCAGGCGGATATGGACCTGCTGCTCGCCGCGATGGGCGAGGCCACCGCGGCGCCGCGCCCGGCCTGAGCATGCTTGGGCCCGTCACCCGGCGCTCCGGGCCCGCCCGCCCGGCCAATGATCTTGTGCATTGCCCCCATCACCTGCGTTGCGTTACTATCCGCGCCGACATTGGGGAGGGTGGGATGTACGAGTTTCCGAAATGCCGTAAATGCGACGACGGCGATCTCGTCCCGTTTTCTGACTTCGGTAGCCAGGGCGCGCCGATCCACTTCAAGGCGTGGGTCTGTACCAACCCGGATTGCGGCTACAACATCAAAATCCGCAACGGCGAGATCTTCATGGATGAGCCCATCAACGATGGCCAGCTCCACATGAGCCGCTCCCGCTGAAGGCCACTCCAGGCCCGCCCTTTCAGCCTGGCCCTCGCTTCTGCGCGCGGCCTTTGTGATAGACTGCACGAGCAATGCCACAGGCGAACAAGGTCTACCAGCCGCTCCCCCTCAAGCTCACCAGCGATGTTGATGAGGAGGTTCAGCAGAACATCCTTGTCACCAGCGTCGACCAGGTCGTGAACTGGGCCCGCCGCTCATCACTCTGGCCCTGCATGTTCGGGCTCGCCTGCTGCGCAATGGAGATGATCGCCACCGCCGCGCCGCGTTACGACATCGCACGCTTCGGTGCAGAGATCTTTCGGGCGTCGCCCCGCCAGGCCGACCTGCTCATCGTCCCGGGCACCGTCACCTGGAAGATGGCCCCCGCCGTCCGCCGCATCTGGCTCCAGATGCCCGAGCCCAAGTGGGCCCTGGCGATGGGTGGGTGCGCCATCATGGGTGGCCCGTTCGCCTACGCCTATAGCGTCACCCCGGGCGTAAACACCCTGCTCCCGGTCGATGTCTACGTCCCCGGCTGCCCGCCCCGCCCCGAGTCGCTCCTGACCGGCCTGATGCTCCTCCAGGACAAGATCAAGCACGACACGATCGAGAAGGGCTGGGTCCGGCGCGACGTGGAACCCCAGTTCCACCGCTACCTCCCGGATGGCGACCCCATCCGCAAGGAGCTCGAGTCGCTCTGGCCTCCGTACATCGACTACGGCAAGCCGTTCCCGGGCGGCGTCTTCACGAAATAGCACCCCGCGTCCCGAAACCCCGAGAAGCGTCCCGCCCGTACTGGCGCATTTCCCCCAGGGAGGACCCCATGGCTAAAGCATCCTGGACCGACGTCGAAGCGCTCGTGAAGCATCTCTTTGAGCAGGGCTTCCAACCCGACCGCCAGGACCTTGTCGACCTCGCCTTCGCCGAGGATGCCAGCGACGACGTCATCGATGCCCTCGACTCCCTCAACGGCAAGCCCGTCCCCTCGCTCGAGTCCCTCAAGCAGCAGCTCGAAGCAAACGGCGTGATCTGATCCGTTCAGGCCCCCGCACTGTCCTCTGGCGGCTCCTCGAACGGCATGATTCGCCGCATGAATTCATCGAAGAGCGGCACAGTGAACGCGGTATCTCCGTGACCCGGGCTCCAGATCATGCCCTTGGCGATGAGTTGCGCTCGCGTCGGCCCGAGAGCCGTGACTCGTCGCTGGAGCCGCGCGGCAATATCTCCCGACCGGTGCGGCCCCGGACCCAGTTCAGCCATTGCCCGCATGTACCGGCGCTCTGACGGGGTCAGCCGGTCGAACCTCACGCGGAAGAAGCTCTCATCAAGCGCGCCAATCACCGCGGTCGTTGCGTTCTCCACGTCGCTCCGCGTTACAGGTGACCCCGCGGCGGTGTCCCAGGTGTGCTTGCCCCACTCCTGGAGGAAGTACGGATATCCGTGTGTCGCCGCGACGATCAGGTCGAGGGCATCCTGTGCGATCTCGACACCCAGCGCGTTCAGTGGGCGTGAGATTGCGAGACGCGCGTCCGGCGGCGTCAAAGCCCCCACCACGGGAAAGTCGAAGAGCCGCTCGGAGTAGGACTTCGCCTTTCCCATCCGCTCGCGTAACTGTGGGAGGCCCGCGCCGACGAGGGCAACCGGAAGCCGGCGTTGGCTGGCAAGATGCAGAGCAGTGATGAGCGCGGCAAGCTCATCCTCGCTCACGTACTGCAGTTCGTCGATGAACATGACCAGCGCGGTCTGGGCCGCTGCAGCCGCCTCGCCCACAGCTCCAATCAGCACCGGGAGGTCGTGTTCGAGGTCTCCGTTGTCGGCCAGGCCAGGCTCAGGCTCGAAGTCGAGGCCAACTTCGATGTCCTGGTAACGCACCTTCAGTCCCCGGGCGAAACCCGCCAGCGCCCGAAGGGCCGTCCGGGCTGCGTCACGCGCACGTTCGGAACGTTCAAGGCGTAAGAGCGACTGGCGAAGCTCGGGGGCAAGCAGGGCTGGCAGTGAGCGGTTCTCGGGCGCTTCGACGCGGATCGTGTGGATCCCCGTGGCCTCTGCCTCATCCCGCATCCTGTCGAGGAGCACCGTCTTTCCCACGCCACGGAGGCCTACCATCAACACGCTCTTGGACGGCTTCCCACGACGGATTCGTTCCAGCGCCACCCGGACTGCGTCGATCAGCTCGTCCCGGCCGGCAAGTTCCGGCGGCGGGGTCCCTGCCCCCGGGGCGAACGGATTTGAAACACGGTCCATTGCGACACGATTATAGGGAGTTTAGGGAGTTTAGGGAAAACGGATCAAACTGCCTAAACTCGCTATAACTCACCCCGCCGCCCGCCCGGCCCATCCGCCTTAGTCACGAGAGCTGACGAACAGCTTGATCTCCTCGTACACACGCCACATCTCCCGGTCGCGCTCCAGCGGCAGCTTCGGTTCCGGGACGTGGAGCCCCGTGAACGCCTGGATGATCTCCACGTGGTCATCGATCACGTAGTCCGGCCAGACCGGGATCTTCAGCTCCTCCATGCGCGCATGGTGGTCGGTCAGCGGCTTCCAGAAGCAATCGGTCACGTGCTCGTGCAGGTCGAATCGCTTCACCACTTCCCAGCGCGGGCCCATCCCGCTCCACAGGTAGATCGTGTGTCCATCGCTGCGCAGCTGCTGGAAGATCTCGTGGACACCCGGGCGCAGTTTCACGTCCCACGTGATGATGGTGTTGTCCACGTCGAAGAAAATGTTCAGCCCGCGCGCCGATGATTCCAGCATCCGGTACTCTCTGGGAAGGATTGTCACCGTAGTCTACCGGTGAACCGCCACAATGGCGCGACACCCGTTCTACCGTGCGGTAACCTGCATCGAGACCCATCCCCGCCGACCGGAGGAACCCCATGGAATTCAAGTTCTCGGACGAGCACAACGCCCTTCGCGCGGAAGTGCGCGCATTCCTTGCTGGAGCCATCGTCGCCGATGGTGGTTCGGGACCGGTCCGGCCAACCAGCCAGGAGAACTGGCCCGAGCAGATGGAGTTCATGAAGAAGCTCGCGGCAAAGGGCTGGGTCGCCCCTGCCTGGCCGAAGCAGTACGGCGGTCTCGCCTGGTCTCACATCAAGCAGATGATCTTCAGCGAAGAACTCTCTTACGCGGGCGCCCCCGATGGCGGCCGCGTCTTCAACGTCGGCATGATCGGTCCCACCCTCATCGTTCACGGCAGCGACGAACAGAAGAAGGAACACCTCCCTCGCATCACCAATGCCGAGGTCACCTGGTGCCAGGGTTACAGCGAGCCCGGCGCCGGCAGCGACCTCGCCTCACTCCAGACGCGGGCCGTCCGCGACGGCGATGATTACGTGGTCAACGGCCAGAAGATCTGGACCACCGGCGCACACCACTCCGACTGGTGCTTCCTCCTCGTCCGCTCCGACCCCAACGCCCCCAAACACAAAGGTATCTCGTTCCTCCTTGTCGATATGCAGACGCCCGGCATCACCGTCCGGCCCATCGTCAACATGGCCGGGTATCACGAGTTCAACGAAGTCTTCTTCGAAGATGTCCGCGTCCCCGTCCGCAACCGTGTCGGGGAAGAGAACAATGGCTGGTACGTAGCCATGACGCTGCTCGACTTCGAGCGTTCGAACGTCGCCTCCATTGCCGCCAACCAGCGCAGCCTTGAGATGCTCATCGCCGACATGCGCCAGCGCAAGCCGGGGGGCGCCTACAGCGATATCCTTCGCCACCGCCTGGCGGAGATGTGGCTCGCGAACGAGACCGGCCGCCTCCTGAGCTACCGCACGGCGTGGATGCAGGAAGCGGGCCGCGTTGCGAACTACGAAGCCTCGGTCATCAAAGTCTTCGCCACCGAGCTCGCTGCGCGCATCACCAACTTCGGCGTCAACCAGCTCGGCCCGGCCGGGGCCCTTGAGCCGGATTCGAAGCACGCAGCCCTGCACGGAGTGATGGAAAAGGGACACCTGGTCAATGTCTCACCCCTCATCTACAGCGGCTCAAGCGAAATCCAGCGCAATATCATTGCGACTCGTGGCCTTGGGCTTCCCCGCGACTGATAAGATAACGGCATGAGCGCAAGCCCGAGGTCCGAAACCCTTCTCTCGGCCGAGGAGTTCTGGGAACTCCCCGAGCCTTCCCACGGCGGGCGCATGGAGCTCCTCCAGGGGAGGGTCATCGAAGAAATGCCCGTTGGACGCATGCATGCCCGGCTCGCCAGCCGCCTCGTCAAGGCTCTGAGCATCTTTGTTGATGACCACCGGCTGGGCGAGGTCCATGTTGAGCTCGGCCACCGCCTGGCGGTCGACCCCGATACCGTCCGCGCCCCCGATGTCTCGTTCATGCCGGCTGGCCGCCTCCCGACCTCCTCGGGCGAACGCTTCGTCGATGGCGCCCCCGACCTTGCCATCGAGATCATGTCGCCCGAGGATCGCGAGTCCGACGTCGCCCGGAAGGTAGAAGAATACTTCGACGCGGGCGCGCAGCGCGTCTGGATCGTCCGTCCCCGGAACCGCACTATCACCGTCCACAGGCCGGGCGGCGATGCCCACACCTTTGGGCGCGACGACGTACTCGATAGCTCCGACGCGGGCCTCGGCGAAACGGGGTTCCGTCTCGACCTGCCGTCGTTGTTCGCCGAATGAACCTGCCCGGATGGGCCCCCACCGCGGCGGCCTGATGCCCGGACCGCTCTTCGAACAGGCGGCTGTTGCCCTGAAGACTGCCCTCGCGGCGCAGCTCGGTTGCGTGCCCTCCGCGCTTGATAGTGAGTCCCTGGTGGTCGTCGACCGGCCTCCCGATTCCCGCGAACCCCACCTCGCGCTCATCGCGAGCACGGGGCTCGGCTCCGTCGTTTCCGTGAAGGACCCCCGTCTCGGCGATTGGGCCCGCGAACAGCCACTCGAGTACCACTTCCGCATCCTCCTGCCCTCGTTCCTGGAAGGGCTCGCCGCGCGCGCCCGTGAACTCGGTTGCGCCGGGGCCAGGTCACACAGTCCATCGGAGGGGATGGTCCTTGCCGCGGATCTGCCCCCGCATCCTCTCCCGGCTGGCTACCGGCTCATCGAGCTTCCCCTTGCCGAACAGCAGCGCCTGCGCCCCGGTGGAGAGTTCGAAAACGCGCTCGCCGAGCCTTCCGAGTCGCGGAAGATCGCGGCCATGCGCGTCGCCTTCGCGGTGCAGGCGCCGGATGGAACAATCGCCGGTGTCGTCGGTGTTTGGGATCAGTACCCGGGGATCGACGAGATCGGCATTGACGTCGTGCCCCCACACCGCGGCCTCGGCCTGGCCACGGCGCTCACCATCCACGCTGCCCGCTGGGTCCGCGAGCACGGGCGCTGGCCGATCTACACCTATGGCATCTGGAACATCCGCTCGATGAACAACGGCCTCTCGGCCGGGTTCCGGCCCCTCTGGCTGCTCTCCACCGTCTACGTCCCGGATTAGCCCCGCGGAGCCGCCCGGGCGCGGGCCGTTAGCCGCCGTACTCCCAGCCAAGTTGCCGCTCAATGAGCATCTCGCCCACGCGCACCTGCTCACCGTCGATGCAGCGCCCCACGACGATCGTGTGGTCTCCGGTGGTCACGAACTGCTCCGCCTCGCAGGCGATCCACCCCAGCGCGTCGTCGAGGATCGGACAGCCGTTCTCGTGCAGTGCGTGCGGGATGGTCGCCAGCTTGTCGATAACCCTGGCCGCGACGTCCGCGGAGCGCCCCTTGATCTTGTTCGCTTCCGACGGCATCACCACCTTGCGGGCAATACCGTCACCGTCCTTCTCGTGCAGCAGGTTCACTGTGAACACCCCGGTTTCGCGGACGAAGCGCAGCGTCCTTGCGTCGTTCTCGACTGAAACCGCCAGAAGCCGCGGCTTGAACGACACCTGCATCACCCAGTCCGCGAGCATCGCGTTGAGTGTGCTATCGCTGCTCCGCGACCCGATTACGTGCACGCCATACGAAAGCGCGAGCAGCGCCTTCTCCACCCCTTCGAGCTCCTTTGGCGAACCTGGAAGCTGGGGCAGCTGGGGGTTGAGCGACATGGTGAGCCTCCCGCGAGTTCGAAGTCCTCGATCCATCGTGCCATGCTCCCGCAACGCGTGCTGTGAGCCTCAGCCCGCTGCCAGCGCTTCCCCCCGCGCCGTCTCTGGCACGCCCGACGTCCTGCCGCGGATGCTGAGTTGGTAGCCAAGGAAGATCAGGATGATCCCGGCGAATTCGGTGACGTACAGGACCTCCGTGTACCCCGCCCGCGTGAAGCTCCCGCCGATGCCCGGGAGGATGGCGCCTACCGCGATCAGCACGTTCGCTGCCGCCCGCCGCGAGTCGCCATCCTGCCGGTATCGGGCTGCCGACACGATGGCCCCGCCGACCAGGAAGATGAACGCGTAGAAGTTCACCAGCGGGCTGAACCCCCGCACCCAGGACCATTCGATGACCTTGCCGGAAAGCCGCTGCTCCTCGGCAAGAGACTGGTCAACCGGTGTCAGCAGGACGAAGACCGAGGCGATGACGACATAGGCAATGAGGACAATCGCCAGCCGGTCGGCTGTCCGCCTGCTGACCATCAGATACACTGTCCCCTGCGCCAGCGGGGCGCCGCCGAGCAGCGCCCCGGAGATGTACCACGCGCGGAACACGCTTTCGTTCCACCCGAAGACCGCCGTCCACCCCTCCATGAATGTGCCAACGCCGAACAGGAAGATCCCGGTGCCCCACCATGCCAGGTGCGGCGCACTCCCCTTCTCCCGCCACCGGCGCCAGACGATAGCGGCGAAGCCCGCGGACAGGATGGTGGTCAGGATCGGGACGTAGTAGACGGTGTTTTCCACGGTGTGAACTCCGGAGGTCGGTTCACGCCGGCCACGGCGTGACACAAAGATGGCACGCGCTATACTAGCCTAAATCTCAAGTGCACAGACAAGAAAGGCAGTCTTGATAGAAATGAGAGCTTCAATAATACGGCGGGCACGCGTGCTGCTCCCTGCCATGGCCGTCACCGCCCTGTTCCTTGGCGCCGCGTGCGGTGGCGATGACGACGAACCCGAGGCAACCGCGACCACGGCCGCAGCCACCACGCCGGCTGGGGATGCCTCGCCCCAGGCTTCCGCGACGGCCGCTTCTCCGACTGCCGCCGCCGCGTACCCCATGAAGGTGACCGACCTCCTCGGGCGGACTGTCGAGATCAAGGCGAAGCCCGTCACGATCGTCGCGCTGAGCCCCACCGCTGTTGAGTACGTCTATGCCGTTGGCGGCACTGTCGTCGGCCGCACCACAACGGTGAACTATCCCGAGGCCGCAAAGTCGGCGAAGGATATCGGTACCGCCTATCAGCCGAACCTCGAGGCTGTCCTCGCGCTCAAGCCTGACCTGGTGGTTGCCGACTCCGTCATCCACTCCCAGCCCACCCTCCGCCAGCCCGTGGAGCAGCTTCCCGTGCCGGTGATCTTCGCCGGCGCTGAAAGCTACCAGGATGTCATCAAGGGCCTCGAGCTGATGGGCAAGGTCCTCGATAGCTCTGCCGCCGCGACGAAGGCGATCGCCGACATCAATAAGGCCCGCGACGAGGCAAAGGCGGCCCTCGCCGGTAAGGACATCTCTGCCGTCGCCCTCATCGCCGACCGTGACAACACGCTCTATGCCGCTAAGGAAAAGAGCTTCGCCGGCGACATCCTCACCCAGCTGGGCATCAAGAACCCGGCTGCCGGTCAGCCTGATTCTGGCCCGTTCCCGGGGTACACCGTGCTCGCCTCCGAGAAGCTCCTCGAGTTCAACCCGGACTACATCTTCGCCATCACCCCGGCTCCACCGCCGGCCCCGCGCCTTGCCACCCTCATCCCGCAGATCCCGCCGTTCAAGGGTCTGAAGGCGGTCACCGGCAACCACGTGGTCGATGCCGATGTCCAGCTCTTCCTGCAGGCCCCCGGCCCCCGCATCGCCGAGGCGTTCAAGGCGATCGCCGCCGCCGCCAAGACCTCCGGGAACTAGTGCTCGAGCACCCCGACAGGTAACGGCGGTACCATGGCTCGAATGGCCGCATCTACCTCTGCCGAAGGCGGAGCGCTGTGCAAGCGCTCCGCCTTTGCCCCGCTGAGCCGCCCGCTCCTCGTCGCGACGATCGGGCTCACGCTCCTTGCCGCGATTGCCTTCGCAAGCCTCATGTACGGGGCCGTCCAGCTCTCGCCTGGCGAGGCATGGTCCGGCCTCACGTCCGAATCCGATGTTTTCGCCCGCAACGTCGTCTGGCAGATCCGTTTCCCGCGCGTCCTCGATGCAATGCTCGTCGGCGCCAGCCTGGCAACCGCCGGGGCACTCCTCCAGGGCGTCACCCGCAACCCACTCGCCGACCCAACAATCCTCGGGGTCACGGCCGCGGCCGGGCTCGCAAGCGCCATCGTCATCGTCGCGGACCCCCAGGTCTCGCAGTCCGGCATCGCCGCTGCCTGCGCGGCCGGCGGCCTGGGCGGAGCCGCGATCCTCTACATCATTGCCTGGAGGGGCGCCGTCTCGCCTGTCCGCCTTGCCCTCGCGGGCGTGGCGCTTTCGGCGTTCTTCGGCGCGGCCATTGTCGGCCTCCTTTCCAGCTCGCGGACCTTCCTCCAGACCAGTCTCGGCTTCCTTGCCGGTGGGATGTACGGGTCGGAATGGAGCGACTTCCGCACCATGCTCCCCTACGCGCTTCCGGGGTTTGCCGGGGCACTCCTGGTTGCCGGCCGGCTCAACGTCCTCGCCCTGGGGGATGATGTCGCCGCCAGTCTCGGCGTCCTCACCGATCGGACCCGCCTGCTCATCCTGGCCATCGTCGGACTCCTCACCGCTGCTGCCGTCTCGTCCGCGGGGCTGGTCAGTTTCGTCGGACTTGTCTGCCCGCACCTCGCCCGCTACACCGGTGGGAACGACAACCGGGTCGTCATCCCGCTCGCGGCACTCTACGGAGCCATCCTCGTTTCCGCTGCCGACCTCCTCGCCCGCCTGGTCATCAGCCCCTCCGAGGTACCCATGGGCATCATCACCGCGGGGGTCGGCGCGCCCTTCCTCCTCTACCTTGTGAGGTTCCGCGAGTGAAGCTGGCAGTCCAGGACCTCCGCCTCGCCTACAACGGCCGGCCCGTCGTCGAGGGCGTCTCGTTCGATGTCGAGCCGGGCGAGATGGTGTCGATCGTCGGCCCAAACGGCAGCGGCAAGAGCACCCTGCTCCGCGGGATGTCCCGACTCCACCGGCCACTCAGCGGGCGCGTCCTCCTCGATGGGACTGACATCCGCGCGATCAGTGCCCGCCAGGTCGCTCGCAATCTCGCCATCCTCACCCAGTCGCCCGATGCCGGGGCCGACCTCACGGTCCGGGAGCTGGTCTTCCGCGGCCGCTACCCGCACCAGGGCATCCTCCAGCGGGTCACCCGAGCCGATGTCGAGGCGGTCGAGTGGGCCATGCAGGCGGCGGATACCCTGCACTTCGCTTATCGCCCGCTGGGGAGCCTGTCGGGCGGCGAGCGTCAGCGCGCCTGGATTGCCATGGCCCTCGCCCAGCAACCGCGCGTCCTGCTCCTCGATGAGCCGACCAGCTTCCTCGACATCTCCCACCAGGTCGAAGTGATGCACCTCCTCCGCCGCCTCAACCACGAAGGCATGACCGTCGTCTCCGTCCTTCACGACCTCATTCTCGCCGCGCGCTTCTCGGACCGTGTCATCGCCATGGGGAACGGCCGGATCGCGTTCGATGGGCCTCCAGCGAGTGTGCTTGAACCGTCGGGCCTCGAGCAGGTCTTTGGGATCCCCATGATGGTCCTCACCGACCCGGAGACCGGCCTGCCCATCCCGCTCCCCAGGCCCGATCCATCCCTCTGCCCGGCCTCCGCCTCGCCTCTTGGCTGACTGTCTGCCGTCTCAGGCCCGCCCGGCCAGGCCGCGGACTCGCCTGACGAGCGTCCGGTAGTCGTCCACTTCCGCCCTCCCGAACCTGAAGAGATCTCCCGGCCCCAGCCCCTCGGATCGGGCGAATGCGGCGAGCCCCCCGAGGATGGCAAGGCTATACGCGATCGCGCTCGCCAGAGCCGCGCCGTTCACCCCCATAGCGGGGATGAGGATCGCCGCCAGCGCGAGGTCAATCACCAGCCCGCTCCCGGCCACTACGGACGAAACCCACGGCATCCCGCGCTGGTAGGTGTAGAACCCCGCGAACGATTGCGCGAGGCCGTACAGCAGCACCCCCGGCAGGATGAAGCGCAGGGCCGCGGCCATCCCCGCATAATCGGCAGGGAAGACCATCTCGATAACACCCGCAAACACAAACAGGCCGGAACACACTACCGCGAGCAAGACCACCGTGTGGCGCATTACCCGGGCCGTCAGCGCGGCCGCATCCGCGCGCTCGAGCGAACCCACCCGCGCGTACACCGCCAGTGCCAGCGACCCGCTCACTTGCCAGACCGACTCGGCGATGTTGACCGCGATCGAGTACACCGCGACGCCTTCCTTCCCTTCGAAGTGGCGCACCAGGAACAGGTCGGCACGGTAGTTCAGGTACGAGATACCGCTGGCAATGCCCGCCACGGCGGCGAACCGCGCGATATCCCGCACGAGGGGCCGCTCGATGCTCACGCGCCCGTGCGGCAAGACGTTTCCGGTGGCGGCAAGGAGCGCGAGCGCCCCCCACTGGCCTACCGCGTACATCGTGAGAGCAACCTCCGGCGTCTTCGGCGAACCGGAAAGGAACGCGGCCACAATCGCGGCAAGGGCAAACAGCGGCGGGCACACCAGCGCCAGGTTGTAACGGACCAGCGACTCCCTCCCGAGGAACGCGCCCGCCAGCACCCCGTTCAGGATCACCGCGGCGCACGCGGCGCCGATCGCCGGAGCCTCGCTGCCCGCGTCACCGGCCGCCGCCTGGCCGGCAAGTGCCCCCGCCGCCACCGCCAGGATGCCCAGCCAGCCGCCGATGAAACCGCTATTCGTGAACGCCACGCCCACATCCCGGCGCTGGTTCGCGATCTGGTAGGCAGTTGCCGCCGTCAGTCCGCCCGTCGCGGAATTGACCAGCCCGACCACCGTCAGTCCCAGCACCAGCGCACCGTAGTCCGGGGCTTCCATCTGGTTCGTACAGAACAGCAGGATGCCGACGGCGACCGCCAGGTTCACGCCGCGGAACAGGAACGCGATGATGCCGTTGAAGGCGATCGACATGGGCTAATCCTAGGGGTCCCGGCCGGGTGCGCCACTGCCGGGCAAGAAGAAAGGCGCCCGCGGTGGCGGGCGCCTTTGCTCAGTTGCCGGGCCTTCGCCTAGTTGGAGAAGGCGTTGTAGAGGCCGTCGTTGTCGCCCTCGTTCAGGTCGTTCGTGGCGTTGCCAATCGCGATGATCGGCTTGTCACTCGTGATCGTCACCCCTCCCCAGAAGCACGACGGGTTCGAGCCAAAGCCGTTATCCGAGTCAGCGTTCTGGTAGAAGATGAACGACCCCGTGACCGACTTGGTCGTGGTGTACGTGGCCGGTGCGTTGCACCCCGGCGCCGAGTTCGACGTGTCGTTGATCGCGGTGATCGTCAGGCTGGCCGTGCTGCCGTCAGCCACACTCACGCTGATCCACGTGTTGTAGCCGCTCAGGCCGCCGCTCTTGTACGCCTGCCGGAAGACCAGCGGGAACTTCGCTGTCGTCGTCGCGCGGACGGTCGGGACGCCGTTCACTGCCGTGTAGAGGTCCGTGTCAATGTAACTTCCGGGCGAGGTCATCTTCGAGCGGAAGAGCACTGCCGCGATCGGCTGGTTCGAGGTGATGGTCGCCGCACCAACAAAGCCCTCCGGGACCCCGCCAGCGGACTCGTAGACGCTGTGGCTGGCCGTCCCGTTCGCGGGGATGGTCAGCGGGACAGTGTACGTGCCCGTGTTGCCCGTGTAGGTGACTGTCGCGGTGGCCGCGGTGTCGTTCGGGTTCGAAAGCAGGTACTGCGTGTAGAACCCGTCAAGCTTGATCGCCAGCGGCATCGCGATGGTCGTGCCGAGGTCGCTCGTCCCACCGGCGACGACGAAGCCGTCGTACGAAGCCAGCTTGCGCAGGCCGCTGCTCAGGAACGCATCAACGCCGACGGTGATCGTCGAGCTGCTCGTCGTCAGCGTCGCCGCCATGATCGAGTTCGATGTACTCGCTGGCATCGGGATGGCGCCATCAACTGCGGTCGGCGCGAAGCTGATCTGCCCGCCGACCGGGATCTTGTAGCCACCGCCGCTGCACGCCGCCGAACCAGAGCCGGCATCGGTCACCGGCGACTTCGAACCACCCGGGAACACGTAGACGATGGTCACACATGCTTCCGAGGTGCCGGTGTTCGCAACCGCGAAGCGCGTGTTGTAGTTGCCTTCGAGCGCGTTCGCGACGTACGGCAGCGTCACCTTGGTGCCGCCTGTCGGGTATGCGTTGTGGATCGAGTACGACTTGGCGTACGTCGCGTTCGAGGTGATGTCGCGGACGAGCAGCGCGTTGATCGGCTGGTCGCTGGAAATCACGCCGACACCGCGGAAGCCCGGGGTGAGGCCGGTATTGATCGCCTGGGCGAACACACGCGTCCCACCCGGCGGGACGTTGGCGTACACCACGGTCGCTGACGGGATCTGCAAGCCCTGCGGCGTGTAGATGTCCATCACAATGGTCGCCGGGGCCGAACCATTGTTCTGGGCGATAGAGCTCGTGTTTTCCTTGCTCTCGGGGAGCAGCGCGGGAAGCACGGCCACGTAATCGAAGCCCCGGCCAAAGGCCAGCTCCTGCCGGTCGCCCGGCATTGTGCCGGCGCTTGCGACAGCCGCCGGGATAAGCGTCAGGGCGCCGAGCACTGCTACGAACGCCAACCGCCGGATCGGGATTCGCTCCATGAATTTTCTCCTCATCAAACGGCAGTGTAGGAACCGTGTCGAAGTAGGGTCAACGAATTGTGGCTTCTCCCGGGGGAGTCCCATGTAAACGGTGTGTAACTTTTGACGGCGCCCCCTTTCAACCCGGCTCAGCCAGCTTCCGGAACGCGTCGTCAATTCTGACCGTCACGCTTGCCGGACACCGGCAGGGCCAGGTCCCGTCCACGGCCACAGTGTCGCACGGGGCCCCGCCATCTGTCCCG
>CAZRUZ010000005.1:33691-35528 GCA_964603275.1 uncultured Anaerolineaceae bacterium
ACCGGCCCCCGGTCCGGCTCTGAGGCCTGGCAGGCATTGAGCACCAGGTTGGTGACAACCTGCCGGATCTGGGACTCGTCCCCGAAGGCGAGGACCTCTTGTGGGGTCAGGTCCAGGTCGATCCGGGCACCTCGCGCCACGATCCTCACCAGCCCCGCCGTTTCGGCCACCACCATGTTCACCGGCACCGCCCGCCAGCTCCGCTCACCGCTCGCGAGCGCCATGAGCCGCCCCGTGAGTTCCCGTGCCCGGGCCGAGGCCCGGCGCCCATCGTCCACGTACCCGCTATCTGGCTGGCCGCCTTCCTCCGCCAGCAGGTCGAACGATCCGGCGATGACCGTCAGCAAGTTGTTCAGGTCGTGGATGATCCCCACGGCGAGAAGGGCCGCGGCTTCCACTCGCTGGTTGCGGATGGCCTCGATGGCCAGCAAATGCCCGGTCCCGTTTTCCCCTTCCATCCGGCCTCCACCGGGTGGCGACATTTACGCGCCACCGGCGGGCCCCATCCTACGCAGACGCTGCACCTGCCGGTGATGCGCGGCGCATTTGTGAATAAGAACAGCGGCTTCAAACTAACCGGCCGGTAAGCCGGATCGCCCGGCCCCCGGCTACCCGTTGACGGTCGCGTCGATGCCCTGGAGCTTGCGCCAGTGGTGCTCCGTCCGGATCCGCCGTACCGTCCCCGAGCGCGAACGCATGACCAGCGAATCACTGATTGCGCCGCCCGCGACGTACTGCACACCCTGGAGCAATTCGCCGGTGGTCACTCCGCTTGCCGCGAACATGCAATCGTCGCCCCGCACCAGGTCCTCGAGCTGCAGCACCTGGTTCACATCGAGCCCGCGCTTCGCCGCGAGTTCCCGGTCGCCATCGTCCCGCGGCCACAACCGCCCCTGGAAGTCGCCGCCGATGCATTTCAGCGCTACCGCCGCGACGACACCCTCCGTCGACCCGCCGATCCCCAGCATCATGTCGACACCCGAGCCCGCGATGCCCGCGGAGACCGCCGCCGGAGCGTCACCATCGGTGATGAACTTGATCCGCGCACCGGCCGCCCGGATCTGGTCCGCAATCTCCGTATTCCGGTCGCGGTCCAGGATGATCACGGTGACTTCCTCGACGGCGATCCCCTTCGCCCTGGCAACCTGGGCGATGTTCCACGCGACCGGCGCATTGAGGTCGATCATTCCCTTCGCGGCCGGGCCCACGGCGATCTTCTCCATGTAGAAGATGTCGTAGGGGTTGTACATGGTCCCTCGCGGTGAACATGCGATGACCGAAACCGCCCCGGGGCGGCCCATCGCCGTCAGCCGCGTGCCTTCCAGCGGGTCCACCGCCACATCCACCTGCGGGCCCCGGCCGTTCCCCACACGCTCGCCATTGAACAGCATCGGCGCCTCGTCCTTTTCGCCTTCGCCAATGACCACGATGCCGTCCATGTCCACCGTGTCCAGCATCATGCGCATCGCCGCGACGGCCGCACCGTCGGCGGCGTTCTTGTCGCCGCGCCCAACCCACCGCGCCGCTGCCAGCGCTGCGGCTTCGGTTGTCCGCACCAGTTCCATCGCGATGTTGCGGTCGGGGACCTGTTCATTCCTCATGGGTTCACTCCAAGCTGATGTGCCACCGGCTTCAGGGCGTCAGCCACAAACCGGATGTGTTCGTCCAGTTCCACGCCAAGGTCACGCGCGCCGTTGATCAGGTCCTCGCGTTGGACTGTCCGCGCAAACGCCTTGTCCTTCATCTTCTTCCGCACTGAGGACGGCTCGATCGATGACAGCGACCGATCGGGCTTCACCAGTGTACAGGCGATCACAAAGCCGCTCAGTTCGTCGCA
>CAZRUZ010000005.1:35628-37147 GCA_964603275.1 uncultured Anaerolineaceae bacterium
TCGACGGCGATGCCGTGCTTCCGCGTCCGCTCTTCCTGCGAGTACTCGAGGAGGATGGCCCAGGCGTCTTCGCGGTGCATCGGCCTCCTCCTAACCCTGCGATCTTGCGCGGGAATGGTAGCGGCTGGCCCGGCAACGCTCCAAGTGCCACGCTCACGTGTCGCGCGCGCCGGGCCGTCCCCTAGTTGACCTGCTTCTCCCGGCCCTCCCAGTACGGCTTCCGGAGCTCGGTCTTCAGGATCTTCCCCGGCCCGCTCTTGGGCAGCGGCGTAGCCTGGATCACCACCTTCTTTGGGCACTTGTACCCGGCGATGAGCGTTCGGCAATGCTCGATGATGCCGTGCTCGGTCGGCGCGGCCCCTTCTTTCGGGACAACCACGGCGAGGACGGCCTCGCCCCACTGCTCGTCCGGGATGCCGATCACGGCCGCTTCCAGGACGTCCGGGTGTTCATAGAGCGCGCTTTCGACCTCCGTCGAAAACACGTTCTCGCCCCCTGAGATGATCATGTCCTTCGCCCGGTCGACGATGAAGACGAAGTTCTCGCTGTCGATGGTCGCCAGGTCGCCGGTGTGCATGTACCCGCCCCGGAGCGCTTCACGGGTTTCGTCAGGCCGCTTCCAGTACCCGAGCATCACATTCGGCCCGCGAGCGATGATCTCCCCCACCTCGCCGGGCTGCACATCCTTCCCCGTCTCTTCGTCGACCACGCGGACTTCCACGCCGGATACCTGGCGGCCGCAGCTGCCGAGCCGCCGCTTCTCTTCGTCCGTCCCGTCGTAGTTCGTCCACGCGATCTTCATCGACGTGAGCAGCGGGGCCGTCTCCGTCATCCCGTAGGCCTGGCAGAGGATCGGGCCCAGCGCCTCCTTTGCCGCAATCAGGCGGTCGACCGGCATCGGTGATGCCCCGAAAAGCATCAGGTCCAGGCTTGAAGTGTCGAAGTTCTTCAGTGCCGGGAAGTTCACCAGGAAGTTGATCATCGTCGGGACGAGGATCGTCTTCGATACCCGCTCCTTTTCGATCACTTCCAGGCAGCCCTGCGGCGTGAAGGTCCCCAGGAACGTGTGCGCGCCGCCCGCCATCGTCAGCGTGTAGCAGGCCCACGCGTCCGCCAGGTGGAACATCGGCGCAACGTGAAGCCAGGTGTCGTGTTCGCTGAACCCCATGGTCATCCAGGCGTGCTCGGCGTTCGAGACCACGTTCCGCTGGCTCAGCATCACCCCCTTGGGCAGCCCTGTCGTGCCGCCCGTGTAGCAGAGGTTCATCAGTTCATCCTCGCGCCACTCGCGCGCCGGGCCGGGCAGCGGCGCGTTTCCCGCGATCAGCTGTTCGTAGTCGATGGCCCCCGCGAGTTCTCCGTTCAGGATGATCACGTGCCGTAGACCCGGGGTGTTCGCCCTGAACTGCTCGTAGAGCGGGATGAACTCCGGCCCCATGATGAGCGCCTTGATCTCCCCGTCGTTCAGGATGAACTCCAGCTCGTGCGCGGCCAGCCGGATGTTCAGCGGCGCCAGCGG
>CAZRUZ010000006.1:0-35565 GCA_964603275.1 uncultured Anaerolineaceae bacterium
CCCCTCGTCCACAACAAGCGCTTCAAGCTCTTCTACGCAACCCAGGCGGGGATCGACCCGCCCACGTTCATCCTGTTTGTGAACGACCCCGAGCTCGTCCATTTCAGCTACCGCCGCTACCTCGAACGCGCCATCCGCGAAGCCCAGGACTTCGAAGGCACCGCCATCAAGCTGGTGTTCAGGGCCCGCACGGAGGATGATTCGCGTTCGTGATCGCCGAGTACGCCGCCACCGCGACGCTGGGATATGTGCTCGGGTCCCTGCCCTGGGGACTCATCGTCGGCTACCTCTGGCTCCGGCGCGACGTGCGCGAATCGGGCAGCGGCAAGACCGGCACAACCAATGTCCTCCGAACCGCCGGTAAGGTTCCTGCGGGGATTGTGGCGATCCTGGATATTGCCAAGGGCGCCGTCCCCGCACTCGTCGGCCGGCTCGTCTTCGATAGTCCCGAAGCCGGGGCGATAGGCGCCGGCGCTTCCGTCGTCGGGCACATCTGGCCGGTGTTCGCCGGTTTCCGCGGTGGCCGTGGTGTGGCAAGCACCTATGGCGGCGTCCTTGGGCTGGCGCCGCTCATCTCCCTCGCCTTCCCCCTGATCGGAGCAGTGCTGGTTGCCAGCACCCGCTACGTTTCCGTCATGTCCGTTGTCGGTGTGCCGGTCTGCGCCGCCATCATCGTCGTCGCGGCTGCCATGGGGGGGATCGATTGGCCGGTGGCCGCGTTCGCGGTCTTCGCTACCGCCCTCGTCGAATACAAACACATCCCGAATATCCGTCGCCTCCTCAATGGCACCGAGCCAAAGATCGGCCAGGGCGGCGATCGCCCCGCCACCGGCTGAGATGGCGCGCTACCTCGTCCTGGGCGCCACGTCCTGGGGGGTCACGCTCGCGGGCCTCCTCGAACGGTCCGGTCACGAGGTGGTAGTGCTCACCCGCAGCGGCCCCGAGGCCGCGGCGCTCGATTCCCTCCGCGGTCTTGAGCGGCTGCCGGAGTTGCATCTTGGGTCCCGCGTTACCGCCGTGTCCGCGCCCTGGTCCGGGCCGCCGCTCGATGGCATCGTTGCCGCCGTCCCGGCGCAGTCGCTGCGCTCCACCCTGGAAGGGAGCGGCCTGCCGCGGGATGTGCCGATCGTCTCCGCCGCCAAGGGTATCGAGCTCGATACCGCCTCGCGGATGAGCGAGGTACTCACCGCTCTCGGTTGGTCCGCGGAACACGTTGCCGTCCTCTCCGGCCCGAACCTCGCCCACGAAGTTGCCCGGGGGCTGCCCGCCGCCGCCGTGGCGGCCAGCATCGCCCCGGCGACCGCCGGGCTCTGGCAGCAGGCCCTTTCCGGTGCGGCATTCCGCGTCTACACCTCGGATGACGTCGTCGGCGTCGAACTTGGAGGCGCCCTGAAGAACGTGATTGCCATCGCGGCCGGTGCGGCCTGGGGGCTTGGCTTCGGCGCCAACACGGTCGCCACGATCATGACCCGCGGGCTCGCCGAAATCACCCGTCTCGGCGTCGCCTGCGGCGCCAGCCCGCTCACGTTTCAGGGGCTTGCCGGCGTCGGCGACCTTGCAGCCACCTGCTTTTCGCCCCTCAGCCGCAACAGGCGTTTTGGGGAGATCCTCGCGGGCGGCGCCTCCCCGGCCGAGGCCCGGGCCACCATCGGTGAAACCGTCGAAGGCGCGGCGACGGCGGAGGTGGCGCTCGCCCTGGCCGCCCGGGTCGGTGTTGAGCTGCCGATCGCCGCCGAGGTGGCCGCCGTCGTCCGGGGCGAGGCAACCATCGCCCGGGCGATGCGCGACCTGCTCTCGAGACCTCTCAAAGGCGAGGCTGCATCCGGCCGCTGATGCTACGATTGCTCAATGCCCGGCGCCGCCCCTGCCGCACTTGAACAACTGATGAGCGACCTCGTTGCCGGGGGCTCACCTCGCGATGCAGACCTGGCGCTCTTCTCGGACCTCACTCGGCCGGCGGCTTCGTGGCTTCGCGAACACTGGCTCGATATCCCCGTCGAAACCCGCGCCGATATCCTCGCCCGGGCGACGGACGCCGCTGAAGACGACGTGACCCTGAACTTTCTCGAACTTGGCCGGGCCGCCCTCGGTGATCCTGATCCCGAGGTCCGCGAACGCGCCGTCCTCAGCCTCTGGGAAACCGACGACCGCGATGTCGCCGCGCGCCTCGCCGCCTTACTCGATGGTGACCCGGCTCCCGGCGTCCGCGCCGCCGCTGCCGCCAATCTGCTCGGCTTCGTCGCCCTGCACGAACTCGGTCGGCTGCCCGGGACCGAGGGCGAGCGCGCCATCGCCTCGGCCCGGCGCGCCTACCAGGACGCCGGCGAGCCCGTCGAGGTTCGCGCCGCCGCTCTCGAGGCCCTCGGCCCCTGCAGCCAGCCGTGGGTGGCCGATCTCATCGCCGATGCCTACGAATCCGGGGACCGCCCACTCCGGGTCTCCGCGGTCCGCGCCATGGGCGCCTCCGGCCTCGACCGCTGGACCGAATACCTCGCCGACCAACTCTATTCCGACGATGAAGAGCTGCGCCTGGAGGCCGCCGTCGCTGCCGGGACTCTTGGCTCAGAGGACCTCGTCCCCCCGCTCGGTGAGCTCCTTGCCGACGAGGATTTCGACGTAGTCTACGCGGCCATCGAAGCGCTGGGAGAGATCGGTGGCGAAGAAGCGGCGGAGATCCTGGGCGATTTCCGTCAGTCCGCACCGGCCGAACTGATTGAAGCGGTCGATCTCGCCCTCGAAATCGCGGCGCGTGGCGGGCTCTTCCGCAGATTCGGGGACCTGGCCAGCCCTTGATGCCGAAGAAGCTCCCGGTTCAGCAGGCAGTGTCGGCCGGTGGGGTCGTCTGGCGCCGCGGGCCGCGCGGTGTCGAAGTGGTTGTCTGTGGGCGCCGCTCCGACCGCGTCTGGGGACTCCCGAAAGGCACCCCCGACCCCGGCGAGCCCATCGAACAGACCGCCATCCGTGAGGTGGAGGAGGAAACTGGCCTCAAAGTCGCCATCGGTGAGCAGCTTGGCTCGATCGAGTACTGGTTCACCGCCGATGGCGTGCGTTACCACAAGCGCGTCCACCACTGGTTGATGGAGCCCGTTGGTGGCGACATCTCGCTGCACGATCATGAATTTGATGTTGTGCGATGGTTGCCGGCGGCGCGCGCGTTAGCCACACTCACGTACGACGGCGAGCGCCAGTTGGTCGCCGAGGCCGCCAGGAAGCTGGGAGAGGTCCTGTGATCGCTGAAGCCCGCCCCGGTTCTCGCGACCACCTCGTGGTAGCCACCGGCCCGCGCCTCCGCATCCGCCACAAGCTGCGCGACGACGCGATCGACGAGTACGCCTGGCGCCGTGACCCCGAAAACGCCCGCCTCAACGGCATGCAGCCCTTTCGCGAAGGGTTCGCCCGTTTCCTCCAGGTGTTTGAATACGACCTCGCCTTCGGCCAGGCTGACCGCGCCCATTTCGCCATCGAGACCCTGGACGGCGTGCACATCGGCAGCGTGATGTACTACAACGCCGACCACGGCGGCGAGGCGGCGGAATTCGGCATCTCCATCGGCGACCGCCGCTTCCGCGGAGCCGGGCTTGGCCGCGAAGCCACCATCACGTTCCTTCGCTATGGCTGGCAGGCCTTCCCCTTCCGCACCTTCTATCTCCACACCCTCGATTGGAACGAGCGCGCATTGAACTGCTTCCGCGGCTGCGGCTTCAACGAACTGGCGCTGATCGAGCGCAATGGCGAACGCTACATCCGCATGGAAGCCCGCCGCGAGTGGTGGCTGCTCTGGGAAATGGAAGGCCGATTCGGCCTCGACGGCGGGGGATCCCGTCCACCCGGCAGCGAGCTTCCCCGGGGGGACTGAGACCCCGATCCGGACCCTTCTGTCCCCGCCATTGTTCCCCGGCTGTACACCCGGCTGTCACCACCATGCCCACGAGTGTGCACCCCCCGGATCTGGGCACCGGCCGCCAAATGCCGACATTCAACCTAGAGCATCGCACGGGAAGCCCAACCCAAAGGGCTGGTGTGCGGGAAGGTGACATGGAGCAGGCATTCCCCCCAACGTCCGGAAACCTTGCGATGCAACCGGAGTACACCGAGGAGCGCGCCTCCCGGCCTGCGCCGAGCTATCTCCGCGCCCTCCCCACACTCCCGGAAGCGCCCGACCACATCCACGAACTCGGCCTTCCCGACCGGTTTGTCGAAGACCTCGCTCTGAAGACCCTCTACCGCATCACCGTCCCCTCGCCAGTGGGGGTCGCCAACGCCATGCGCGTGAGTCCCGGCGTCGCCCGCGAAGCAATGGATGAGCTGCGCCGCCAGCGCCTGGTTGAGACCACCTCCGCGTCTGGCCGCCTCGAAACCGAATGGCAGTACCGCCTCACCGAGCTCGGCATGCGCGAAGCTGAAAACGCCTTCGAGCGCAGCAAATACGTCGGCCCCGTCCCCGTGCCGATCCAGGACTATTTCCGCGTCCTCGAACGCGATACCGAGATCGGCGCACCCGACCCGGTCCGCCTTGCGCGCGCGCTCCAGCAGCTCGTCCTTGCCCGCGATGTCGTCGCGAAAGTCTGCCTTGCCCTGACTTCTGGCCGCCCCGCAATGCTCTGGGGCGCACCCGGCAACGGCAAAACCACCATCCTCGAGCTCACCAGCGAGGCGATCCAGGGCGTGACCCTCATGCCGGTGGCGGTGTACGTCAGCGGACACATCATCCGTCTCTACGATGACCTCGTGCACCAGCCCGTCGAAGGTGACGATGCTGCTGATGCGACCTCCGGAGTCGACCGCCGCTGGATGCGCATCCGCCGCCCGTTCGTCTTCGTTGGCGGCGAGCTACGCCACGAGGACCTTGACCTCGCCTATGACCCCGCCCTGGGTTATCACCAGGCCCCGCCCCACGTGAAAGCGCACGGCGGACTCCTCGCCATCGATGACTTCGGCCGCCAGCAGGTCTCGCCCCACGCGCTCCTCAACCGCTGGATCGCGGCCCTCGAACGCGGCGAAGACACGATGGCCCTGGTCACCGGCGAGCGCATCACCTTCCCGTTCCGCTCAACCATCTGCTTCAGCACCAACCTCGAGCCGCGCACCATGCTCGAAGAAGCCCACCTGCGCCGGCTCCCTTACAAGATCCGCATCCCCGAGCCTACCCCCGAACAGATGGCCGAGATCTTCCGCCGTTTCGCCGACGCCATGGGTGTTGAGGCGACTCCTCAGAACATCGAGATCGCCGTCGAGTTCGTCCGCCGGGCCAGCAACGGTAACTTCCGCAGCTGTCACCCGCGCGATGTCCTCCAGCTCATCATCGAGGAATCGCGGTTCGTGAAGCGCCCCGCGACCCTCGAACCCGGCGCCACCCGCCGCGCCTGCGAAGTCTACTTCGCCGTCGACCCGGGCCCGCTCGCGAAATAGGCCTACTTCTTCCCGGCTCGTTCCAGGTCGAAGCTGTATGTCTCGATGACCGGGTTGGCCAGCAGCCGCGCGCATATCTGATCCACCTGGACCGCCGCGTCGCGCGGGTCGGATGCATTCAGCGTCACCTGGAAGTAGCGCCCGGACCGGACACCCAGCACGCCGCCAAACCCGAGCGATGCCAGCGCTCCACCGATCGTCGTCCCCTCCGGGTCGTTCACCGTGGGCTTGAGTGAGACATAGACGCGCGCGAGGTACGTCCCATCGCCCTTCGGCGCCGCCTCCTTGCCGTCCTTCTTCTTCCTGTCCTTTGCCTTGCTCATGCGGGCAGCTCCTGTCCGGTCAACATCTTGTACACGGTGAGGTAACGGTCGGTGGTGGCCGCCACCACGTCGGCGGGCAGTGGCGGGGGCTCCTCGCCGTCCTTCCAGTTCGCCGCAAGCCAGTCTCGCACAGGCTGCTTGTCAAAGCTCGGCTGAGCAGCTCCGGGGCGGTACTGGCCAGCCGGCCAGAACCGGCTGCTATCGGGCGTCAGCACCTCGTCAATGAGGATGACCTCTTCGTTCCAGACGCCGAACTCCAGCTTCGTATCGGCGATGATCACGCCACGCTCCAGTGCCACAGTGTGGGCGTAGTTGTACACCGCCATCGTCCGCAACTTCATCGCATTGGCTTCCTCAACGCCCACAACCCGCTCGAGTTCCTCAAACGAGATGTTCTCGTCGTGTCCGATGTCGGCCTTGGTGCTCGGCGTGAAGATCGCTTCCGGCAGCCGCTCGGATTCGCGCAGCCCCTCCGGTAGCGGGATCCCGCAGACCGACCCGGTGCGCTGGTAATCCTTCCACCCCGACCCGGAAAGGTATCCGCGCGCGATGCACTCGGCGTTCAGCCGGCGCGCCTTCTTCACCAGCATGGACCGCCCGTAGTACTCCGGCCCGATCTCGAACGGCACCAGGTGCTTGTTCTCCCCGGTAATCACCGCGACGAAGTGGTTCGGCACCACTTCCTTGATCCGGTTGAACCACCACGCGGAAAGCTGCGTGAGGACGTGCCCCTTGCGCGGGATCCCGGTCGGGAGCACCACATCGAGCGCCGAGATCCGGTCCGTCGCGACGATGAGGAGCTGTTCGCCAAGGTCGTACGTGTCGCGCACCTTTCCCCGGTGCGTCCGGTTTGGCAGGGTCGATTCGAGCAGGACTTCAGGCATGTTCAGGCTCCCGCAGGTTGAGGTAGAACACCGTCGTCGTCGCCGTGACGAACGCGACAATGGGCACAAGCAACACGCCCTGGGCCACCGAATAGGCCGCGCCGAGGATCACCTGGGTGTTCCGGTCACCGCGTACCGCCTCGCCGAGCAGCGAGACGAACAGGAACGGCCCAAAGAGGATGACCGCCGTCAACAGGACCACCCCGAGCATTCGGAGCATGTGTCCGCTCATTAGCTGCCAGCTTCGCCGGAGCGCCTGCCACGGGCCCAGGTCCTCCAGCATGAACGCCTCGAATGCAAGTGCGAGGCGCAGGACCAGGTAAGGCAGCAGCACCAGCCCGATGAGGGTGACAAAGGCCACCAGCACCCCTGCCGATACGAACACCACCAGCGCGAGCAGGCCGCCCATCCGGCTGAACGCCGGGTCGAGCGCCTCGGTCAGGCTGAGCGGTTTTCCGCGGATCACTCCGGCGATCGACACGATCGTGCTCCCGCGGGCGACCTGGGCGAACAACGCCTGTGCCGCACTCAACAGCAGCAGCGCCAGCATCTGCCCGCCCTTCGTCGTGTCAATCTCCTCATTGCCGAAGACGGTCAGGAGTAGCACCGCCAGGATGACGCCCGTGACGATGGCCACGGGGATCTGGATAACCGCCACGGGAAGCATGGCCTGCCGGGGATAGCCCGTGACGATCCCCCAGGCGGTCCCGATCACCCTGCGTGCCGGCATGCGTTGCGCCGCCGGCGTGTCCGGGCTCACAGGCCCAGGCGCTCGAACGTCGCGCCGATGTTTCGCAGGTAGAACCCGTAGTCGAACAGCCCGCGCAACTCGTCTTCCCCGATCCGGCGCATCACGTCCGCGTCAGCCAGCAGCAGGCCGAGGAATGGGGTGCGCCCCCGCCACGCCGCCATGGCGTTGCGCTGGACGATTGCATAGGCTTCCTGGCGGCTCAGTCCCGTCTCAATCAGCGCCAGCAGGACCCGCTGAGAGAACACCAGCCCGTACGAGCGGTCCAGGTTCTCCCGCATGTGCTCCGGGAAGACCGTCAGCCGGTCCATCACCCCGGTGAAGATGTGGAGCATGTAGTCGAGGACCAGCGTGGCGTCCGGGAACATGATCCGCTCGGTGCTCGAGTGCGAAATGTCCCGTTCGTGCCAGAGGGCGACATTCTCCATCGAGGTCACCGCGTACCCGCGGAGGATCCGCGCCAGGCCTGTCACTCGTTCGCAGAGCTCTGGGTTCCGCTTGTGCGGCATCGCGCTCGACCCGGTCTGCCCTTCGTCGAACGGTTCCTCCGCCTCGCGCACCTCGGTCTTCTGCAGCGCCCGGATCTCCGTCGCGAACTTCTCCAGCGAGGCGCCGATGATCGCCAGCGTGGTCACGAACTGCGCGTGGCGGTCGCGCTGGATCACCTGGGTCGAAGCCGCCTCCATGCCGAGCCCAAGCCGCTCGCAGACGATCTCTTCCAGCTTCGGCGGTACTGAGGCATGAGTCCCCACCGTGCCGGAGATCGCCCCCACCGCGACGGTCTCGCGCGCCGCTTCCAGCCGCTTCCGGTTTCGCCGCATCTCGTCCACCCAGACCGCGAGCTTCAGCCCGAAGGTCGTCGGCTCCGCATGGACCCCGTGCGTGCGCCCGGTGCAGAGCGTGTCGCGGTGCGCGACCGCCTGCCGCTCCAGCACGGCCGAAAGCCCGTCGATGCCCTTAAGCAGCAGGTCGCAGGCGTCGCGCAACTGGAGTGCCGTCGCCGTGTCCCAGACGTCTGACGAGGTGAGGCCGAAATGGACATAACGCCCCTCTTCGCCGAGCGACTCCGCCACTGAACGGAGGAAAGCGGTCACATCGTGATGGGTGATCGCGATGTACTCATGGATCTTGGTCACATCGAAGCTCGCATCGCGCCGGATCTTCGCGGCGGCTTCGGCCGGTATCTGGCCAAGCTCGGCCCACGCTTCGCAGGCGGCGACTTCGACATCGAGCCAGCGCTGGAACTTGTTCTGGTCGTCCCAGACGGCGGACATTTCGGGGCGGGAGTAACGGGGGATCACGCGGTCATCATACCCGGGCCTACCCTACGGCACTACGAATCTGCGCCATCCTCGTGATCCGGCTCAGCCCTGCGACTGCTTGTCGCGGAATGACTTGTAGGCTTCGCGGATCCCCGGGTGCTTTAAGGCAAGGATCGATGCTGCCAGGTAGGCCGCGTTCCGCGCCCCCCACGCCCCCACCGCCACCCCCGCGACCGGTACGCCCGGCGGCATCTGCAGCACGCCGTAGATCGCGTCCAGCCCGCCCGCGACCTCGCTCGATGCCAGCGGAATGCCAATCACCGGGAGTGTGCAGTTTGCGGCAACTGCCCCCGGAAGATGTGCGGCCCCGCCGGCCGCGCAGATCATCACTTCGAGCCCGTCGCTCTCGGCGCGCCGCGCGAACTCCCGAACTTTGTCCGGCGTCCGGTGGGCCGACATCGCACGCACGATGTACGGGATGCCCAGGTCGTCCAGCGCCTTCTTGGTCGGTTCGAGCAGCGGCTCGTCGTTGGCTGAGCCCATCAGGATGGCAACGAGCGGGTGTGTCATTCAACGGCCTCCAGTGCGATATCGGTCCGGTAGTGCGCGTCCTTGAAGCGGATGCGCCTGACATTGTCGTACGCGCGTTCCCGCGCCTCACGGATGGTCGCCCCCAGGGCAACGACAGTGAGGGTCCGCCCGCCGCTCGTCACGACCTTGCCGCCTTCCACACGCGTGCCCGCGTGGAACACCATCACGTCCCCATCGACGTCATCAAGCCCCGAAATGGGGTGCCCGGTCTCGTACTTCCCCGGGTAACCGCCCGGGGCCATCACCACGCCCACCGCCGCTTTGGGCGCCCACCGCACGTCGATGGCAGCCAGTTCTCCGCGGGCCGCTGCACTCGCGACCACGTACAGGTCCGACTCGAGCCGCGGCATGTGGACCTGCGTCTCCGGGTCGCCGGAGCGCGCGTTGTACTCGACGATCTTCGGGCCCTCGTCGGTGACCATGATCCCCGGGTAGAGCGTGCCGTTGTACGGGTGGCCCTCAGCCGCCATGCCCCGCATCACCGGGTCGACGACGCGGGCCTGGATCTGGCGGACCAGCTCGCCTTCCACGCCCTTGCTCGGCGCGTAGGCGCCCATGCCCCCGGTGTTGAGCCCTTCACCACCGTCTAATGCCCGCTTGTAGTCGGTCGCAAACGGCCAGAGGACTGCCACCGTTCCATCGCAGAACGCATGCGCGCTCGTCTCCCAGCCCCGCATATCCTGCTCGATGACCACCGTCTTGCCGGAGTCCCCGAACTCGCCGCCCACCATCATCGAGTGCAATGCTCGCAGGGCGATGTCCTGAGTCTCGCAGCCGACGGCGCCCTTCCCGGCAGCCAGCCCGGACGCCTTCACCCACAGGCGCTGCTCTGGCAGCGATTCCACCCAGGCGACCGCCTCGGAGTGATCGCTGAACGACCGTGACACGGCGGTAGGGATCTGATTGCGCGCCATGAAGTCCTTGGCCCACGCCTTGCTCGCCTCGATCCGCGCGGCAGCTGCTGTCGGGCCGTAGCAGAGAATGCCTTCTGCCTGCAGCCGGTCCACCAACCCCAGCGGCTGCGGGTCGTCCATGCTCGCCAGGTAGAAGTCGATCCGCAGATCCTTCGCGGCTTTGACCAGCCCGTCGATGTCTTTCGGCTGCACCGGGACGTTGGTTCCAACCATGGCCGTGCCGGCATTCCCCGGCGCGATGAACACCTCGCCCACCTCCGGTGACTGGGCCAGCTTCCAGGCGATCGCGTGTTCGCGCCCACCGTTCCCAACCAGGAGCACGCGTGCGCTCATTGGGCTACTCCCATTCGATGGTGCCGGGCGGCTTCGGCGTAATGTCGTACACCACCCGGTTCACCCCGTGCACTTCGTTCACGATGCGGTTCGAGATGCGCGCCAGCAGCTCGTGCGGCAGGCGCGCCCAGTCGGCGGTCATCGCATCATCGGCCACCACCGCCCGGATCGCCACAGCGTACCCGTACGTCCGGAAGTCACCCATGACCCCGACCGTCTTCGTGTCGGTCAGCACCGCGAAGCTCTGCCAGATGTCCCGGTAGTAACCGGCGTCCCGGATCTCGTCCATGACTACCCGGTCCGCCAGGCGGAGGATGTCGAGCTTCTCCTTCGTCACCTCGCCGATGCAGCGGATCGCCAGGCCAGGCCCCGGGAACGGGTGGCGCCAGACCATCTCTTCCGGCAACCCGAGGGCCTCGCCAATGCGCCGGACTTCGTCCTTGAACAGGTAACGTAGCGGCTCGACCAGTCCGAACTTCATGTCCGGCGGCAGCCCGCCCACGTTGTGGTGGGTCTTGATCGTCGAAGCGCCCTTGCCGTGTGACCCGCTTTCGATAACGTCCGGGTAGAGCGTGCCCTGGCAGAGGAAGCGCGCATCCTCGATCGCCCGTGCCTCCCGCTCGAAGATCCTGACGAATGTGTTGCCGATGCGCACCCGCTTGGTCTCGGGGTTCGTCACCTCCGCCAGCTGGGAGAGGAATTCGCCCTCGGCTTCCACGTGCACGAGGTTGATGTGCATGTTCCTGCGGAAGGTGGTCACCACCTCTTCCGCCTCCCCCGCTCGCAACAGCCCGTTGTCCACAAAGATGCAGGTCAGCTGATCCCCAATCGCCCGGTGGACCAGCGCCGCGGCCACAGCGCTATCGACACCGCCCGAGAGGCCGCAAATCACCCGGGCATCACCGACCTGCGCCCTGATCGACGCGATCGATTCATCAATGAAGTTGCCCGCGGTCCACGTGCCCTCCGCGCCGCACACTTCCTGGACGAAGTTCCGCAGGATGTCCTTCCCGCGGGGGGTATGGACGACCTCCGGGTGGAACTGCAGCCCGTAGTACCGGCGCTCGAGGTCCGCCATCACGGCCAGGGGCGAGTTGCCCGAACGCGCATACGAGGTGAACCCCGGCGGCACGGCGTCAAGCCGGTCACCGTGGCTCATCCAGACTTCGAACTCGCCCGGCAGGCCGTCCAGAAGCGGCGCAGCGTGTTCGCGCTGCACGACGGCCGGGCCGAATTCGCGCTCCTGCCCCGGCCCGACTTTTCCCCCGAGCTGGTGGGCCATCAGCTGCATCCCGTAGCAGATCCCGAGCACCGGCAGTCCGCACTCCCAGACCCAGTCCGGGGCAAGCGGCGCATCCGGTTCGTAGACGCTGTTCGGCCCCCCCGAGAGGATAATCCCCCTGACGTCCATGCCCTTGATCCGCTCATACGGGACGTCGTTCGGGAGCAACTCGCAGTACGTGTTGAGTTCGCGTACCCGCCGCGCGATGAGCATGGCAAACTGCGACCCGAAGTCCAGGACGACGATGCTCTCGTGCCCCTTCGCCGGGTCGCCAGCGGATGCGGTTTGTGGTGTGGTTGGGGTGTCGGTCATCGAGTTCGCGGTGCCCATACGAAACGCTAACTGAATTGTATAGTTTGGTCAACGAATTCCGCCGGCGCCGCCCGCCCGCGACCATATCAGCGAGGTCCAATGTCCGAACTCCCTGGCCCCGGTGTAATCGACCGCGCCGTCGAAGCGCTGGGCGCCGGCCGTCTCGTCATCATCCCGACCGATACGGTCTACGGCATCGCCGCCGATGCCCGGAACGCCGCGGCGGTCCGCGCCATTTATGCCGCAAAGCAGCGCGACCCGTCAGTCCCCCTCCAGCTGCTCTTCGGGCGCGACCCGGCGCTGGTTGACCGGTATGCCGTGCTCACCGATGGAGCGCGCCGCCTGATGGACTCCATCGGGCCCGGGCCATGGACGGTCATCGTCCCCGTCCGCGAAGGTTGGGACAGCCCCGCGCTTGCCGGTGGCCGCACTGTCGGTGTCCGTATCGTGCCGGTTGACCTCGTACTCGACCTGGTGGACCGGCTCGGCGCTCCGCTTGCCGCATCGAGCGCCAACACGTCGGATGGCCCCAGCCCGGTCACCTGTGCCGAGGCCGATCGCCAGGTGGGCGATCACTGCGCGCTCGCCATCGATGCGGGCCCGACGGCCGAGGGCATGGACTCCACCGTCATCGACCTTTCCGGGCCCGCGCCGCGCATCCTGCGTGAGGGGGCAATCGATCGCCAGATCATCGCCCGTATACTGGGGGTACCCCAGATCCCCGTCTTGAGGAGTGTCCGCCCATGAAGGTCGGGTTCGGTGCAGACCACGCTGGTTTCGACTTGAAGCAACATCTGATGGAAACCGCCAGGTCGCTCGGCCACGAGGCCGTCGACTACGGCACCTATTCGCCCGAAAGCGTCGACTACCCGGACTTCGCGGAGCCCGTCGCGCGGGACACGGCTGCCGGCGAGGTCGACCTTGGCGTGGTCATCTGCAGCAATGGGGTCGGCGTGAGCATCGTCGCCAACAAGGTCCCCGGTGTCCGTGCGGCGCTCTGCCACACGGGCTGGGGCGCCGCGCGCGCGCGCCAGCACACCGATGCCAACGTCCTCGCCCTCGGCGCCTGGGAGATCGGCCGCGCGATTGCCGATGAGTGTCTGACCGCATTCCTGGGGGGCGCGCCCGAAGAAGGGAACCACGCCCGCCGCCGCGACAAGCTGGCAAAGGTCGAACGCCGCGGGATCGCCTCCGGGGCGGTGAAATGACCGCGAGCATCGGCAAGAAGACCATCCGCGACATCGACCTGGCCGGGAAGCGCGTCCTCGTCCGCGCTGACCTCAACGTCCCGATGGAGGGCGGTGTCATCACCGACGACACCCGCATCCGGGAATCGCTCCCGACGATCCAGTACCTCCTCGAACACGGCGCGCGGGTGATTGTCTGCTCGCACCTTGGCCGCCCCAAGGGCCCCGACCCGGAGCTTTCGCTTGCGCCGGTCGCGGGCCGTATGGCCAACCTGCTCGGCCAGGAAGTCCTGTTCGCCGAGGACTGCACCGGCCCGGCCGCCGAAGAGGCGGTCGCCGCGATGGGGCGCCACGTCCTCCTCCTGGAGAACCTCCGCTTTCACCCAGAGGAAGAGAAGAACGTCCCCGCCTTCGCCGAGGCCCTGGCCTCGCTCGCCGAGGTCTACGTGAACGATGCGTTCGGTGCAGCCCACCGCGCCCACGCCTCGACCGAAGGCGTCACCCACCACCTCCCCGCTGTAGCCGGGTTCCTCATGGAAAAGGAAGTGCGCTATCTCAGCGCGCTCGTCGCCGACCCCCCGAAGCCCTTTGCCGCCATCGTCGGTGGCGCGAAGGTGAGTACCAAGATCGCCGCGATCGAACACCTCCTGCCGAAGCTGGACATGCTGTTTGTCGGTGGCGGGATGGCGAATACGTTCCTCAAGGCGACTGGCGTCGATGTCCAGATGTCCCTGGTTGAGGACGAACAGGTTGAGGTCGCGAAAGGGATCCTCGAAAAGGCCCGGGCGCGTGGCGTTGCCGTCCACCTCCCCACCGACGTGGTCGCGGCGAGCAAGTTCGCCGAGGATGCCGAGGCCCTCACCCGGCCGGTGGGCGAAGTGCCCCGCGGCTACATGATCCTCGATATTGGCCCCGATACGGTGCATGCCTATGCCGCCGCACTCACCCTCGCGAAAGCCGTCGTCTGGAACGGGCCGATGGGTGTCTTCGAGATGGAGAAGTTCGCCGGCGGTTCGTTCGGATTGGCCCGCGCCCTGGCCTCGCTGAAGGCCGTGACCGTCGTCGGCGGTGGCGAAACGGCCGCGGTCGTCGCCCAGGCCGGCCTCCAAGCGAGGTTCACCCACGTGTCCACCGGCGGCGGCGCCTCCCTCGAAATGCTGGAAGGGCGCGAGCTGCCGGGCGTGGCCGCGCTGATGGACGCCTGATGTCTCGAAATCCAGCTCCGGCCTCGCTGCTGTTCGCCTTCCGGGGAGTCCCTCCCCTCCAGGCCCTGGTTGCCGTCGCGGCCGGTGCGGTAGCGATCGGCGGGGTCCTGCTGCTCCGGAGTGCCCTCAATGACGGCGGACCCTTGCTGCTAGCACCCGCCGCCTTCCTGGCACTCCTTTTCTTGTGGCTGTTCGGCATCGCTCTGCGCTTGCCAACGTCGTTCGTCGCGGTTTCGCCTGAGCGCATGCGGATCCGTTTCGGTGGATTCGTCGATACCATCGTCGAGACCCGCGACGTCGCCGGCGCCCGCGATATCGACTGGCCGTGGTGGAAGGGACTGGGTGTCCGCACAGCCTTCCGGGGCGATGCCGCCCTGGTGGCGGCCTGGGGCCCCGCCGTCGAGGTGACCCTCCGCCGGCCCATCAGGATCTGGCTGATCCCGCGCATCCTCCCGGTCCGCGCCTCGCGGATCGTCCTCGGGGTGAAAAACCCCGGCAAACTCACCGAACGCTTCGGCCCGGTCAAAACGCCATCAAACGCGGCGCGATCCCCCCTTCGCCGGGGGCGGCGCTAGAAAGAGCGAGTGATAGCCATACCGTCATCGAACCAGCCCGATGTTTCTCCGCCCGGTGAACAATTCCCGTTCCGCGGCGTGCGGGGTATGCAGGCGGTGCTTGCCCTCAGCCTGGTTGCCCTGTTGGCCGGCCTTGTCAGCATGGCATGGGTTGCATTTGCCGAGCCTGCGTGGCCGCTCCTGGTCCCCGCAGCACTGGTCCTGCTCGCCACCGCCTACCTGGTGCTCATGCTCGCTTGCCTTCCCAGGTCCCGCGTGACGGTCACGGCTGAATCTGTCTCGTTCCGCTTCCCCGGGGCCGTGGATGCGGCCATCCCCCGTGCCAACATCGTCTCCGCGGCCCTCGTCGACCATCGCTGGTGGCAGGGCCTGGGCATCCGCTCCGACCTGGCCGGCACAGTCATGCTCGCCACCACGACCGGGACGGCGGCCCAGTTCGAGCTGGCCAACCCGTTGCGCATCTGGGTCATCCCGCGCATCCTCCCGATCCGGGCGAGGCGCCTCCGCGTCACCGTTCGTGACCCCGAGCGCCTCGTGTCCCGCTTCACCGCACCACCCGCACCCAGGGGAGACTGACATGCGCAGACCATTCGTTGCCGGCAACTGGAAGATGAACACCACCGAGGCGGAAGCGGTCGCGCTCGCCCGAGACGTGGCCGCCGCTACGGCGCCGGCCGCCTGCGATGTGGCCGTCTGCGTCCCCTTCCCTCACCTTGCACCGGTCCGCGATGTGCTCCGCGGCGCCCGCGTCTGGCTCGGCGCCCAGGACGTCTACTGGGAACCGAAGGGGGCCTTCACTGGCGAGGTCAGTGCCGCCATGCTGGCGGACTACTGCTCGCACGTCATCATCGGCCACAGCGAGCGCCGCCAGTTCTTCGGTGAGACCGACGACTGGGTCAACCGCAAGCTCGCCGCGGTGCTCGCCTCGCCCCTCGACCCGATCGTCTGCGTCGGTGAGGTGCTCGAACAGCGCCGCGCCGGCGAGACCGAGGCGGTCCTGGGACGTCAGCTCCGCGCGGGCCTCGCCGGCGTCGCGCTTTCCCCGCGCATCACCATCGCCTACGAGCCGGTCTGGGCCATCGGTACCGGCGAGACCGCCACCCCTGAGGTTGCCCAGGATGCCTGCGCCTTCATCCGTTCCGTCCTGCGAGACCTGGGCGGCCCAACCGCCGAGGCAATCCGCATTCAGTACGGCGGCAGCGTCAACGCCGAGAACGCGGCCTCGCTCCTTGTGCAGCCCGATATCGATGGCGCGCTTGTTGGTGGCGCCTCGCTCAAAGCCGACCAGTTCGCCGCTATCTGCGCCGCTGCGAACGCCTGATGCCGCGCCGCCTGGCCGCCGTTGTTGGCGCCACCGGCACGGGCAAATCCGCGATCGCGCTCGACCTCGCCCGGCGGCTCGGCGGCGAGATCGTCAACGCCGATAGCCGCCAGGTCTGCCGTGGCATGGATATCGGCACCGCCAAGCCGCCGGCTGCCGACCGCGCGAGCGTCCCGCACCATCTCTACGACATCGCCGACCCGCGCGAGGGATACAGCCTTGCTGCGTACCAGCGCGATGCCCGGGCCGTGCTTGACCAGATCTGGGGCCGGGGGCAGCTGCCCTGGCTTGTCGGGGGCACGGCCCAGTATGTCTGGGGCTTGCTTGAGAACTGGCAGGTCCCCGAGGTTGCTCCTGACCCTGCCTTGCGGGCCGGGCTCGAACAGTACGCCCGTGACCAGGGATGGGAGGCGCTCCACGCGCGGCTTGCCGCGGTCGACCCCGTCGCGGCCGGCCGCATCGATGGCCGCAACGTGCGCCGCGTTGTCCGCGCCATCGAAGTCTACGAGAAGAGTGGGCGCCCTATTTCTGACTGGCAGCGCAAGGCGCCTCCGGACTTCAACTTCCTGCTCTGCGGCATCGATGTCGAGCGGGCCGTACTGTACGAACGGGTTGATCGCCGCGTCGACTCCATGTTCGCCGGTGGACTGGTTGAAGAAGTCCGGGCCCTGCTTGATTCGGGTGTGCCGCCAGGTGCGCCGCCGATGTCGTCGATCGGGTACGCCGAGGTGGTCCGCTATCTGGCCGGCGAGACCTCTCTTTCCGAGGCGGTCGAAAAGACCAGGCTCGCGACCCATCGGCTGATCCGCAGCCAGGACCAATGGTTTCGCCGCGATGACCCGCGCATCACCTGGGTGCGCGATGCCGCCGGGATCACGCCGCTCGTGGGTGCCTTTGCCGCCGGCTCCGGCGCGGAGACGCCCTAGTTGTTGATGATTGTCAGGCCGGCAAAGACGCCCGCGATCAGCGTCACCGCCGCCAGCACGTAGCAGAAAAGCTCCTGCCCCCGGCTGAACCGCTCCTGGATGTCATGGTGCATCGGGGCGGCGTTGGGGTCGTCGTGGGCGTGCGCGTCGGCCATGTCGGGGCTCCGGTGGTGCAAATCTTGCGCCATTGTGCCCGCTCCCTCCGTTGTGCGCACCGGCGGACGCCCCCGGCCCCGGCCCACGTGGGGCTTCACTGCGGCCCGCGAACCCCGGGAAATGCGGCTCACCGTCTCCGGGTAAAGGGCCGTTGCCGCCCGGCCCGCCGCCTCATCCTTTCGACGGATTCCGGGTAGCGGCCCGGCAGGCTAGGCTGGATCGCACGTGCCACGCTCAGGGCGTCCGGAGGGGGACCGCCCGCCATTGTTGCAGGGAGTTACTTCATGTCGGGGAATTCATCCCAGCCGGCGCCCGCTTCCGATGTCGTCATCGAAGCGCGCCAGGTTGTTAAGACGTACGACACCGGCCTCATCCAGGTCCGTGCACTGCAGGGTGTCGACCTCGAGGTGCGCCGCGGGGAAATGGTCGCAATCATGGGTCCTTCCGGCTGCGGGAAGACGACCCTCCTCAACAGCCTCTCCGGCCTCGATGACTTCGATTCGGGACTGGTCCGTATCAACGGCCAGGACATCACCCGCATGCCTGATGACAAGAAGACCGAGTTTCGCGCGCGCGACATGGGTTTCGTCTTCCAGACCTACAACCTGTTGCCCGTGCTTACCGCCGCCGAAAACGTCGAGCTGCCGTTGATCGTCTCCGGCACGCGGCCCAGGGTGGCCCGCGAGATGGCCCTCGCTTCGCTCGAACGGGTTCGCCTGCGCGATTGGGCCAACCAACGGCCCGCCCAGCTTTCCGGTGGTCAGCGCCAGCGCGTGACCATTGCCCGCGCCCTCGTCAACCGGCCCGCGATCATCTGGGCCGATGAACCGACCGGCGCTCTCGATTCCTCCACGGCGAACGAGATCATGGACCTCATCGTCGAACTCAACCAGGCCGAACATCAGACCTGCGTCATCGTCACCCACGACCCGAAAGTTGCCGCCCGCTGCCACCGGACCATCCAGATGGCCGATGGGGTCATCGTACGCGAGGACTCCCAGGCGCAAATGTTGGCCCTCGCCAACGGCCACTGAGCACGAGCCGCTGGAGGGCTAGCCGTGAACGAACTGTTCGGTGTCTCGATGGACATCATCGCGGTGGTCTCGGTCATCCTGACCGTTGCCATCTTCTTGCTCGTCGCCTACATCGCCTGGCGCAACCCGGTAATGTTCAAGCTCGGGCTGCGCAACATCCCTCGCCGCAAGGCCCAGTCGTCACTCATCATCATCGGCCTCATGCTCTCGACGCTGATCATGACCGCCGCCTTTGGGACTGGCGATACCCTCACGACTTCCGTCACGTCCGAGGTCTATTCCATCCTGGACGAGGCCGACGAGTGGATTACCTGGGACCCGGAGAAGGAAGCCCGGCCCCTCGAAGAACAGGTTATCCCCCTTTCCACCGTTGAGGAGTGGCAGCGCACGTTCGAAGGCGACCCGGACATCGAGGCTATCGTCCCGTTCCAGCGCGAGACCCTGCCGATCCTGAACACCCGCACCCGGCTCAACGCGCCCTCGGCCCGCATCGTCGCCTTCCGTGCCCAGGATGCGGCCGCGCTTGGCGGTCTCCGCTCCCTCGATGGCGAGCCGGTCGCGCTCAGCGGCCGCGAGATCGCCATCAACAAGGACCTCGCGGAAGAGATCGAAGCCCGGGCCGGCGATACCGTCCTGCTGTTCTACGGTGGCGAACAACTCGAATTCACCGTTGTGGCCCTGGTGCCCTCCAATGTCCTTTCGGGCTCGCTCGAGCCGAGCGTCGCGATCGGCGGGAGCGTCGATTTCGCTACCCTGGCCGAGATCACGGGCCGCGGTGAAAACGCCAACGCCGTCATCGTCTCGAATGTCGGCGGGGTGAAGGACGGGATGGCCCGCTCCGACGACGCGATGGACAAGCTCGAACCGCTGCTCGAGGACACCCCGTACGAGGTCCGGGCGCTGAAGAAGGAGCTCATCCAGTTCGCGGAGCTCATCGGCGCCACGTTCACCACGGCCTTCGTCGTGTTCGGCCTGTTCTCCATCGCCGCCGGCGTGCTGCTGATCTTCCTCATCTTCGTCATGCTCGCCGCCGAGCGGAAGCCCGAGATGGGCATGGCCCGCGCCGTCGGCGCCAAGAGGCGGCAACTCGTCGAGTCATTCCTCGCCGAGGGCATGGGCTACGACCTTGGCGCGGCGGTCATCGGCCTCTTCGCCGGGATGGGCGTCACCGTCCTGATGGTGGAGGTAATCAAGGCCTTCGCCGGCGATAGCCTCGGACTGAAGGTCGAAGTGGCGTTCACCCTGAGGAGCCTCGCCGTCGCCTTCTGCCTCGGCGTCATCGCCACCTTCATCGTCATCTTCATCTCATCGTGGCGCGCGAGCCGCCTTAACATCACCGCCGCCATTCGCGACATCCCCGAAAGCCGCCCGATCGACCCGGAAGCCGAGACATGGCGCGGCTATTATCGCGCCGCGCTCAACGGAATCGTCGCGCTCGCGCTCCCCATCGGCCTGGCGTTCTTCCTCTTCGGTGCACCGGGCATGTTGCTCGGCATCCCGATGGCCCTGATCGGCCTCATCAGCCCCTGGTTCTACGTCCTCCGCGGCTCCAACGTCGCCGCGCCCGCCGACCTTCGGACCACCGAGGGCATCCCGCGCTGGCCCTGGATCCTCGGGCTCGCAATCCCCATCGTCGGTTGGGTCCTGATCCTGCCGTGGTATTTCATCGCGGTTGCCCTGGTGCGCATCGTCCGCGATCGCAAGCCCGAACGGCTCCCAACCTGGGCTCGCGTCATGGCCCTGGTCATCTGGCCCGTTGGTTTCATCGTCGCCCTCCTCCAGGAGTGGCGCGTCCGCATCGCCTGGAATGCCGGTGTGGCCGTGGCGTTCGCTGTTGCCGGCCTCGCCCTGACCTATGGCGGCCTCGATCGCGACTCAGCCTTCTTCTTCCTCCTCGGCGTTTCGCTCCTCTTTCTCTGGGTTGCCGTCACCCTGCACTACTTCGGTGTCGCCGAGCGCGTCTCGTTTACCACGACAAGTGCTGCCCTTCTCGTCCTCTGGTACCTGCCTTCGAGCTGGACCGAGCGCGTCTTCGGTGAGCTCGACGGCGATATCGAGATGTTCTTCCTGAGCGGCATGGTCATGGTCTCGTGTGGCGTCTTCATCGTCGTCTACAACGCCGATATCGTGCTCCCGGCGATTGCACGCCTGGGCTCGTACTTCGGCCGCATCGTCCCCGCCCTCAAGACCGGCGTGGCCTATCCGCTCACCGCCCGCTTCCGGACCGGCATGACCATGGCCATGATCGGCCTGATCATGTTCTCCCTCGTCATGATGTCCGCCATCAACAGCAACTTCGCCGCCCTCTTCCTCAACGAGGATGCCAAGGGCGGCTTTGACAACTTCGTCGAGGTCAACCAGAACAACCGCCTGGAAGGCATCAAGCAGGCGCTGGACGCAGCCGGCGCCGATACCAGCCCGATCGTAGCGACCGGCGAACTTCGCATGGCCTATGCATGGGAGGCCGAGGTCGAGAACCGCGACGGGTTCGAAAACACGGAGGACGACGAGGTCACGCCCTTCAGCCGCATCAAGGTCTTCGGCGCGGACGAAGCATTCCTTGCCGCCAACCGGGTCCCCATGAAGTTCCGGGCCGCGGGGTACGCGACCGACCGCGAGGTCTGGGACGCCCTCGCCGCGAATCCCTCTTTTGCCCTCATCCCGGCTGAGATAACCGCTGAACCCGAGGGTTTTGGGCCCCCGGAGACCGGCGAGCTTCTGCGGCTGAACCCCCTGGCCGAGGGTTTCGAACCGTTCACCCTCGACCTGCGCGACCCCGGGACCGGCGCCATCCGCACCGTCACCGTGATTGGCCAGATCAAGGAGGCCGGTGACGTGTTCCTCGGCATCGGCAGCAGCGACTTCGCGACTGGCATGGTCGTCCAGAAGCAGACTCTGCTCGAGGCGTTCCCCTCCTCCCAGGGCCAGCGCTTCTACCTCGCCCTCAAGCCCGGCACCGATGCGGAGGCCTACGCCAAAACGGTCGAATCCGCCCTCGTCCAGGCTTCCGCGGAGTCACTTCAAGGCCTCCTCGATGAGCAGCAGGAGCTGCAGACGGGCTTCCTCCTGGTCTTCCAGGGCTTCATGGGGCTCGGGCTCATCGTCGGCATTGCCGCCCTTGCCGTCATCGCCTCGCGCGCCGTCGTCGAACGCCGCCAGCAGATCGGCATGCTCCGCGCCATCGGCTACCAGCGCGGCATGGTCGCCCTCAGCTTCCTCTTCGAATCCGGGTTCATCGCGCTCTCGGGCATCCTGCTCGGGCTCACCCTCGGGCTATCGCTCGCCTGGGTGCTGTTCGCCAGCGGCGATTTCGGCGAGGAGGCGCGCAGCATCGACTTCGCCGTCCCGTGGCGCGACCTGCTCATCATCAGCGGCATCGCCTTCACTGCGTCGATGCTGATGACGTTCCTCCCCGCCCGGAGTGCTTCGCGCGTGCCGGTGGCTGAGGCGCTTCGCTACGAGTAGTCCGGCGCTTGCGCCGGAGTGAGCAAAACGAAGGGGCCCCCGCCGGATACCGGCGGGGGCCCCTTTTTCCGGTGCGTTGGGAAGGGCTACGCGAAGTAGCGGCCCACCCGGGCCACAGCCTGCGCGCGGATGATGCGCGAGCGCCGCACCATTTCCGGGTGCGTGTGCTCGGTCTCAGCCGCGGTCTCGGACTTGGTGAGGTATTCCTCCCGGAATCGCGACTCATGGCTGGGGTCGCCGTGAGGCACGAGAGCGGAGAGGGACAGGTGGTCGATGATCATGGTCGGCGACTCCTCCGTGGTTGTGTGTTCTTTCACAATCATCGTATCAGAGCGCCGAAAGTTTAGTTGTTACGAAAAGGAAAATTTCAGGAGGACGTCGCCGAGTTCCATACCTGCCATAGGCAGAGGACATAACCGTCAGGGCCCATCACCTGGCACTCCAGCCGTCCCTCGTAGTCGTACGGCACTGCTATGGCCTGGGCCCCCCGCTTCAGGGCCTCCCGGTAGGCTGCCTGTACGTCGTTCACACCGATCCGGAGCTCTGCCCCGATCCCGCGGGCCACGCCTTCGCGGGCCAGCGCCTCGTACCACGGGTGCCCGCGGTAGCTCTCGTCGTCGTGGACCTCCACCCGTGCCGTGCCGATGCGCAGCTCGGCATAGCCCGGGTGCCGCTGCTTCGTTTCCGCCCCCCCGACCGCCTCGAGGAAGTCCGCCAGCGCGAACACGTCCGTCGCCCAGAGCGTGATCCCGAGCTTCTCCGATGGTTCCACGTGCACTCCTGACTCCCGCGCCGATGCCACGATAACAAATGGTCAACTATCAAGGCCTTTACGTTGCATAACGCAGAAAAGCGTCCCGCGAACGCCGCCCGCGTGTCACGCGGGCCGGAATTTCGGCAGTGCAACGTCCTCGTGCCGTTCGAACTCGACCACCACCGCCATATCGACACGCAACGCGTCGTTCTCCACACCGGTGATGTTGGTGGTGATCCGCGGCCCCTCTTCCAGTTCGACCACGGCGATGTTGTAGGGCGTGGCGAACCCGGGGTGGTAGCGCTGGTGCATCACCCCGAACGTCCTCAGGGTGCCCCGGCCGCTGGCCCGCTCCCACGTGAAGTCGGTTGAGAGACAGGAATCGCAATGCTGGCGTGAGGGCAGCCGCCAGGTCCCACAGCCGCTGCAGCGCATCAACATCAGCCGGCCGTCCATCGCCCCTTCGTAGAAGGGCGCGGAGGCGGCATCGGGTTCGGGCAGTGGCTTGGGAATGGATGGGCTCGACATGGTAGTGCTCCTTAAGTCGCGTGGGGGCTGAGGATCAGGCAGGCGTGGTAGCTCAGGCTTCCGCCGTTGCCGGTTACCAGCACGGTGTCGCGCTTCTCCACCTGCCGTTCGCCGCCCTGGCCGCGGGTCTGGATGATCCCTTCGCTCAGCGGCGTCATCCCCCACATGTAGTAGCCGGAGAGCTCGCCGCCGCCGGTATTGGTCGGGAGCGAGCCCCCCGGACCGAGCTTGCCATCCTGCACGAACGGGCCGCCCTCGCCCTTCTTGCAGAACCCGTAGTCCTCCAGCGTGACGAGCACGGTGTAGGTGTAGCAGTCGTAAATTTGGCAGATATCGATGTCGCCCGGGCCGACACCCGCCATGGCATAGGCGGTCTGGCCGGCGAGGCGGCCACCGGTCTGCGTCTCCCAGTCGTCCCCTGCCCTGTTGCTATCTCCTGGGTGCCCCTGCCCCATGCCCAGCACGTACACCGGGGGTTGCGGCATATCCTTCGCGGCGGCGGCGCTGCTCACGATCACGGCTACCGCCCCGTTCGAAACGAGGCAGCAGTCGAGCAGGTGGAGCGGCTCGATGATCCAGCGCGAGGCGTGGTAGTCCTCGAGCGTCATCGGGTCCCGCATCTGCGCCAGCGGGCTCTTCATCGCCCATTGCCGCTGTCCCACCGCGATCGTCCCGAGCTGGTCCTGCGTGGTGCCGTATTGCGCCATGTGCCGCCGGGCGGCAAGGGCATAGGGCGTGTTCGTCCCGAAATACCCCGCGGCGGCGTAAAGGCCAGACATCCCCCGCGGGCGCTGCGGGTTGGCCGCGGCCGAGCCGTAGGCGGCGCCCGCTGAGCTGCCTTCCCGGAGCGGGGCATCGGCGAACACGCAGAGTACGTGGTTCGCCATGCCAGCGTTGATGGCCATCGCCGCGTACTGCACCATCTGCGCCGCGGTCGAACCCGCGCCGTTCATGTGGTTGAGCAGGCGCAGGTTGCGCATGCCCAGGTAGTTCTGCAGGCTCAGCGTGATCCCGCCGCCCGTCACCCCGGTGATCCCGGCATTGATGAGCAGGCCGTCCACCTGGTCCTTCTTCAGTCCCGCATCTGCCAGCGCGGAACGGGTCGCGTCCGCCGCCAGCTCCATCGTGGATTTGTAAATCCTGCCCATCGGCGTCATACCGAGCCCGGTGATGGCGGCGACCCCTCGCAACGGATGTCCCATGCAGCACTCCCTCCGGCCCGGATTCTACCGGCCCGCTGCCGCCGTGCCACCGTCAGAAGAGATAACGCGCCTGGTCAGCCGCAACCGTCGTGTTTGCCAGTTCACCGGCCCGCACATCCGGGCCGATATGCGTGATCACCAGGTGGGCCGCCGCCGGCATCGCGCTCCGTAGCGCCGGCATGTCATCCACCAGGTTCATGTGGATGGGTATGCGCTCCGCACGGGAGGCACACTCGCTCACGAGCACCTCCGCGTGGCGGGCCATCGCCATCACCGATTCGCACATGGCCGTATCGCCTGTGTACGAAAACCGCCGCCCGCCGAGCGTCGCGTTGAAGCCGAGCGAGGCGCTGAGCCGCGTGTCGTGCTGCATCCCCAGCGCTTCCAGCTCGAGCCCGGCCACCTCCACGCGGACCCCTGCATCCACCTCCCGCCAGTCCACGCGATAGTCCGCTTCGAAGATCCCGGGAAAGACGCTGGCCGCGATCTGCGAGGCGAGTTCGCGCGTGCCCGGCGGCCCCACGATCGAGACGGGCCGCGTCCGCCGCTGGTACTTCCAGTGCAGCAGCAGGAACGGCAACCCGAGGAAGTGGTCGCCGTGGTGGTGGCTAAGGACGACGGCATCGAGGGCGTTGGGGTCGGCCCCCAGTTTATTCAGTGCCTGTAATGCCTGGGGTGGCGCCTCGAACAGGAATCGCCCGTTTGCCGTGAACCCGTTCCAGCACAGCCCACCGGGCGCAAAGGCGTTACCCGTGCCAATGAAGCGAAGCTCCAGTTCAGCCACGGCGGTACTCTAACGGCTTCGGACACCGTTCGCGCCTCTTACTGCGGCTATTCCTGTGACCTGTTTCACAGAAAGTGGCCTCCATCACCACGGGGCCCCACAATTCTTCTGTGAGTTACCGCATCGGCATCATCAACGTCACCGGCTATGCCGGTATGGAAGCGGCGCGCCTGCTCTGGAACCACCCCGAGGCGCGCATCGTTGCCGCCACCGGCCGTTCCCTCGCCGGGCAGCGCCTGGGCGATGCATTCCCCCACCTCGCGCCTTACGGTGATTTCCGCATCACCGAGGAGATCACTGAGGGCGTTGACGTCGTCTTTTCTTCTCTGCCGACCGCGGCCAGCGCTGAGGCCTGCGCGCCATTCGTCCGCGCCGGTGTGCGCGTGGTCGATGTCGCGGCTGACTTTCGCCTGCGTGAACCCGGCGCCTATGCGCAGTGGATGGGCGGCGGCCAGCCGCATCCCGCGCCCGATCTCCTCGCCGAGGCCGTCTATGGCCTGCCGGAGTTGAACCGCGCCCGCATCGCAACGGCGCGGCTCGTCGCCAATCCCGGCTGCTACCCCGCCACCTCGATCCTGGCGCTCGCCCCCGCCGTCGCGGCAGGACTCGTCAAGGGGCCAATCGTTGTTGATGCGAAATCCGGTATCTCCGGGGCAGGCCGCGGTTCCGGCGGTGGCTTTGGCTACAGTGAAGTCAACGAGGACGTCTCGGCGTACAAGATTGCGAACCACAACCACCAGCCCGAGATCCAGCAGGAGCTCGGCTGTCTGCGTGACGGGCCGGCCCCGAAAGTCACCTTCGTGCCCCACCTCGTGCCGATGACCCGCGGTATCCATGCCACCTGCTACGCGCCCCTCGCCCGCGCAGTCACCGGCTCTGACGTGATGGAGGTCTACCGCGATTTCTACCGCGACGCACCCTTCACCCGTGTGTCCGATGCGCCGCCCCACACCAAGCACACTCTTGGAACCAACATGTGCCTGGTCCACCCGGTTGTCGATGAGCGCAACGGCATGCTTGTGGCGGTCGGTGTCCTGGACAACCTCGGCAAGGGAGCCGCCGGGCAGGCGATCGAGAACATGAACCTGATGCTCGGCCTCGATCAGTCCTCCGGGCTGAATCTCCCGGCGGTGTACCCGTGACCGCGGAGCTCGACCCGGCCGGCCACTCAACCTCGCCCCGTGGCTTCATCGCCGGCGCCACCTACGCCGGCATCAAGACCTATGGCGAGGGCAAGCTCGACCTCGCGGTCCTCGCCTCGGAGCACCCCTGCACGGTCGCTGCCACGTTCACCAGGAACGTGCTCCACTCTGCCTCGGTCGATATCAACCGGGCGAAGCTGGCCGCTGGCCCGGCCCGGGCCGTCGTGGTGAACGCAGGTGTGGCGAACTCCAGCACCGGCCAGCGAGGCATCGATGACGGCCTGCGCATGGCGGCTCTCGCCGGGGCCGCGCTCGGCATCCCGGCCGAAGAGGTGCTCGTCTGCAACACCGGCGTCATCGGCCACTACCTGCCCATGGACAAGATCGAAACAGGCATCGCCGCTATCCGGACGGATGCCGCCGGCGGCGAGCCATTCTCCCGCGCGATCATGACGACCGATACGCGCCCCAAGCGCGCTTCGGTCCGGTTTGGCCCGTACACACTCGGCGGCTGCTGCAAGGGCTCGGGCATGATCCACCCCAACATGGCCACGATGCTGGCCTTTCTCACCACCGATGCCCCGGTTGACCCGGCGTTTCTCCAGCAGGCACTCGGCTCGGCGGTCGACCGCTCGTTCAACCTCGTCTCGGTTGATGGCGATACCAGCCCCAGCGATACCGTGCTGCTTCTCGCCAACGGCGCCGGCGGCGGCGAGCCAATCTCGGCAAGCTCACCCTTCGCCAGTGAGTTCCGCGAAGCGCTCGAAACGCTCTGCACCTACCTCGCGAAGGAGATCGCCCGTGACGGTGAAGGCGCCACCAAACTGGTGGAGTTCCGCGTCACCGGCGCCGCGACGGTGGATGAGGCCCGCGCGATGGTCCGCCTGCTCAGCACGTCGTACCTGCTCAAGTCCGCCATCCACGGCGCGGACCCCAACTGGGGCCGCGTGGCCGCCGTCATCGGCCGCTCCGGCCTCACCGTCAACGAACCCGGTGTGACCATCGGAATCTGCGGCATCCGCGTCTTCGAGAATGAGCGGCCCACCGATTTCGACCCCGCGCGGCTCTCCGCCGCGATGAAGGCAGATGCCGTGGACATCGAGGTTGGCCTCGGCGCGGGCTCGGGGTCGGCGACTGGCTGGGGCTGTGACCTCACCGCCGAATACGTCTCCATCAACGCGGACTACCACACGTGAGCGGCCCCCTCGTCATCAAGATCGGTGGCAGCACCCTCGGATCGGCCGATACCACCTTCCGCGATGTGGCTGCCATGGCCTCCGCCGGCAATGTCCCGGTGGTTGTCCACGGCGGCGGCGCCGAGGCGAACCGCTGGCTCGAGGCGATGCAGATCCCCTCGCGTTTCGAACGGGGCCTCCGCGTCACCGACGAGCGTGTCCTCCCCGTGGTGGTCGCGGTCTTCGCGGGCCTCGTCAACAAGCGGATCGTGACCGCCATCAATGCCGCCGGCGCGGAAGCGGTCGGGCTCTGCGGCGCCGACGGCCGCATCCTGGAGTGCCGTATCGCCGCTCCGGAGCTTGGGTTTGTCGGCGAGCCTGTCGCCGTGAACACCCGGGCTATCACCGCCCTCCACTCCGTCGGGATCATTCCGGTCATCGGCCCCATCGGAATCGTTCCCGGCCAGGAGGCCGACCAGCTCGTCAACGTCAACGCTGACACGGTGGCCGGCAACATCGCCGCCGCCCTCAACGCCGAGCGGCTTGTTTTCCTCACTGACGTGGAGGGCGTGCGCGGTGGAAATGGCCATACGATCCCCAGCCTGAGCGCGTCCGCGGCCGCGGCCCTGGTCCAGGATGGCACCATCGCCGGCGGGATGATCCCCAAGGTCGAAGCCTGTCTCCATGCGCTGGGCATGGGCGTGCCGGTCCAGATAGTCGATGGCCGCCAGCCAGGGATGCTCCGCTCGCTTGAAGGCTCCGGGACCACGTTCACGCCCTGAACCGTTCCGTTAACACGAATCCGCCAGGATGATCGTGACAAGCGCCGCCGCAATTGACAGAATTCCCTGTAACTGTGAACGAAACAGAAACTGCTGCTGCCCCGCCCGATGCCGTGGCCGAGGAGCCTTCCGCCCCGGCGGCCCCGGCCTTCGACCTCGATGACCCGTCCCTCTACCTCAACCGCGAACTGAGCTGGCTCGAGTTCAACGAGCGCGTCCTTGCCGAGGCGTTCGATGAGCGCAACCCGTTGCTCGAGCGGGTCAAGTTCATCGCTATCTCCGCGAGCAACCTCGATGAGTTCTATGGCAAGCGTGTCGGCTGGCTGAAGCGGATGCTTGCCGCCGACTCCCGCGCCCAGACCGCCGATGGCCGCACCATCGCCGACCAGATGGATCTCGTCGTCGCCCGCTGCCTGCGGATGCGCCGCGACATCGAACGCGCCTGGCACGAATCCGTCTCGCCCCTGCTTGCCGAAAAGGGCATCCGCATCGTCCGCTATGCCGAGCTCGACTCGCCCGCCCGCCAGAAGCTCGCGCAGTACTTCGAACAGGCCATCTTCCCTGTCCTCACTCCCCTGGTGGTCGATCCCGCGCACCCGTTCCCCTTCATTTCGAGCGGCAGCCTCTCGCTCGCGCTCAATGTCCGGAACCCTGCCACCGGGCAGGACCGCTTCGCCCGGATCAAGGTGCCGGGCAACCGCCCTCGTTTCGTGGACGCTGGCGAGAACCGCTTCGTCATGATCGAGGACCTGATCGGTGCGCATGTCTCCCTGCTGTTCCCCGGGATGGACGTGACCGTCACGCAGGAGCTCCGCGTCATCCGCAGCGCCGAGATTGGCAGCCCGGGTGAAGAAGCCGACGATCTCCTCGAACTTATCGAAAGCGCGCTCCGCCGCCGCCGCCTTGCCGAAGCCGTCGCCCTCGAAGTCACCGGCGAGCTCATCCCCAGCCGCCTCGAACTGCTCCTCGAGGAGCTGCAACTGACGGACCGCGACATCTACCAGTGCGGCGGCCCGCTCGGCCTCCACGACCTGTTCCAGCTCGCCGCACTCCCCTTCCCCGACCTGTGCGAAGCTCCGTTTGTTCCCGCCATCCCCGGGGTCTTCCAGGGCACCGGCGATACCGCCTCCTTCTTCGCCACCCTCCGGGAGCGTGACATCCTCGTCCACCACCCCTACGAATCCTTCGATGCAACCGTTGTGCGCTTCATCGAAGAGGCCGCCGCCGACCCCGCAGTCCTCGCTATCAAGCAGACCATGTACCGCACGTCACCCGACTCGCCGATCCTCGAGGCACTGATCGACGCCGCGGGCCGGGGGAAGCAGGTGGCCGTCCTGGTCGAGCTCACCGCCCGTTTCGACGAAGCGAACAACATCGAATGGGCCCGCAAGCTTGAAAGCGCCGGCGTCCACGTCGCCTACGGCCTCCCGGAGATGAAGATCCACTCCAAGATCTGCCTGGTCGTGCGCGAAGAGGTCAATGGCGTCACGCTCTACGCCCACATCGGCACCGGAAACTACAACTCGCGTACGGCCCGCCTGTACACCGACCTCGGTCTCTTCACTGCCGACCCGCGCATCTGCGCCGACCTCCTCCGGATCTTCAACTTCCTCACCGGCTACAGCGATATCGCCGAGACCGAGGAGGTGCTGACCGCTCCCGCGAACCTGCGCAGTGGCCTGGCTAGCAGGGTGGAACGCGAGATCGACCACGCCCGCGCCGGGAAGTCCGCGCGCGTGGTCTTCAAGGTGAACGCGCTCGAAGACCTGGAGTTCACGCGCCTGCTCTACCGCGCCTCCCAGGCCGGCGTGAAGGTCGACCTCATCGTCCGCGGCATCTGCCGGCTGCGGCCCGGTATCCCCGGCCTCAGCGAAAACGTCCGCGTCGTCAGTGTCATCGGCCGCTTCCTCGAACATTCCCGCCTCTACTACTTCGAAAACGGCGGCGATCCCGAGTACTTCATCGGCAGCGCCGACATCATGAAGCGCAACCTCGATGAGCGCATTGAGGTGCTCACCCCCGTCCGCGCCCCCGAACACCGCCGCCAGCTTGACGACCTCGTTGAGGGCATGCTCGCCGACCAGCGCCAGGGCTGGCGCCTGCTCGACAGCACCTGGCACCGTGACCCGGCCGTCACCGCGCCGGGCACGCATGCCCTCCTCCTCGCCGCGGCCCCCTTCGCCTGAGAGCCGATTCCCGGTGCGGTCCGCAGCCACTACCATGGCTTCTTTGGAGGTTGTCATGACTGACTGGGTCGCCGAAGAGCACCGCTACCTGTTCCAGAACTACGGGCGCCAGCCCGTCGTCGTCGAACGCGGTCAGGGCACCCGTGTCTGGGATGTCGATGGCAACGAATACCTGGACTTCGTCGGCGGCGTTGCCGTCAACGCACTCGGGCACGCCCATCCCGTCATCGCGGGCGCCATCGCCGACCAGGCCAGGACGCTGATGCACGTCTCGAACCTCTTCTACTCCAAGCCGATGATCGAGCTGGCAAGGCTGCTGGTCGAGCATTCATGCCTCGACCGCGTCTTCTTCTGCAATTCCGGCACCGAAGCGGTCGAAGGGGCGATCAAGCTCGCCCGCCGCTGGGGCCACGACACCCGCAACGGCGCCTACGAGATCATCACCACGACGGACAGCTTCCACGGGCGCTCCCTCGGCTCGCTCGCCGCGACCGGCAACACGCGCTACCAGGAACCGTTCGCGCCCCTCGTCCCGGGCTTCACGCACGTCCCCTGGAACGATCTCGACGCGATCCGGGCTGCCACCACCCCTGCAACCGTCGCCGTCATGGTTGAGCCCATCCAGGGCGAGGGCGGCGTGAACATGCCTGCCCCCGGCTACCTCGCCGGCATCCGCGAATGGTGCAACCAGCAGGGCCTGCTGTTTGTCCTCGATGAGGTCCAGACCGGGGTCGCCCGCACCGGCAGCCTCTGGGCCTACGAACAGGAAGGCGTCGAACCGGACATCATGACTCTCGCCAAGGGGCTGGGGGGCGGCTTTCCCATTGGCGCCGTCCTGGCACGCGAGGAGATCGCCGCCCACCTGGTGAAAGGCGACCATGGCAGCACCTTCGGCGGCAACGCCCTCGCCACCGCTGCGGGCCACGCCACCCTCAGGTTCGTCATCGAGAACGGCATCCCGGCCCGAGTGCGCGAGGCCTCCGACCGCCTCATGGCCCGCCTCCGCTCGATGGAAGACCGCCTCGACGTCGTCACCGAAGTGCGCGGACGGGGCCTGCTGGTGGCCGTCGCCCTCAACACAGATTGCTCCGCCGAGGTGGTGGACCAGTGCCGCCGGCGAGGGCTCCTGGTGAACAACGTCCGCCCCAACGCCATCCGCCTGATGCCGCCGCTCAACGTGACCGATGACGAGCTCGACCGGGCGTGCGACATCCTCGACGAGGCCATTCAGGCGGCCACCAGCCCCGCGATCACGTAGCGCCCCGGTGCCCCGGAGCGGGTACCATTGCGGCCGGAGGCCAGTCCAATGGGTGATGAGTTCCGCGATTACACGCTCGCGGCCGTCCAGGCCGCACCCGTCTATCTCGACCGCGATGCCAGCATCGAGAAGGCCTGTGGGCTCATCGATTCGGCCGCGGCGCTCGGGTCCGACCTCGCGGTCTTCGGCGAGACGTGGGTCTCCGGATACGCCTCCTTCGCGGCCTGGCCCAACCACCCCGCGTTTGGCGGCCTCCTGCGGCGCTTCATCCTGAACGGCGTGGAGGTCCCGTCGCCCGCCACCGATGCGCTCTGCCGCGCCGCCCGCCGGGCCGGCACCGATGTGGTCATTGGCATCGCCGAGCGGGACTCCACCACGCAGGGCACCATCTACTGCACCCTCCTTTTCATCGGCCGCGAGGGCCGCATCCTCGGGAAGCACCGCAAGCTCAAGCCGACCATGTTCGAACGCACGGTCTGGGGCGAAGGCGATGGCAGCTCGCTCGTGGTGTATGACCGCCCCTACGGCCGTCTCGGTGGACTCAACTGCTGGGAGCACCAGATGGTCCTGCCTGGGTATGCGCTCATCAGCCAGGGCATCCAGGTCCACGCCGGCGCCTGGCCCGGCGGGTCGTTCACCCGCCAGGATGTGCTCTCCCGCGCTTTCGCCATGCAGTCCGGCGCCTACGTGGTCATGGCCGGCGCGCTCATCCGCGAAGAGGACCTGCCCCCGGACATCCGCGAGCTCCGCATGGACATCGGCGGCGTGCAGCGCCACCTGGTGATGCCCTGCGACGGCCTCTCCGGCATCATTGCCCCCAACGGTGACTACCTCGCCGGCCCCGTGCAGGACGAGGAGACGATCCTCACCGCGAAGGCGAATCCGGGGATGGCCATGTTCCACCGGATGATAGCGGACCACGCGGGGCACTACACTCGTCCCGACGTGTTCCAGTTCCGCGTGAACCGGCAGCCAAAGCGCGTGGCCGCCTTCGAACCTGATCCTGCCGCTGCACGGCAGGTCCACGACGCCCTGGAAACCGGCGCCGTCAGCGATCCCGCCGCCCTGCGTGGCGCGTTCGAGGACGCCCGCGTGTTCCCCGATGTGCCGCCCGGAGGGTAACGGAGATGTGGGTCGGGATCCTGGTGATGACGCTCGGCGCGGCCGTGGTGACCCTGGTCGGCTGGTACTCCTGGCTCGGCAAGCTCCCGCGCCAGGGTTTCGCCGGGATCAGGACCCCCTACACCATGGCCAACGATGAGCAGTGGTATGCGGCCCATCGCTACGGCGCCCCCTACCTCATCTTCGGAGGCGTTGCCTGCGTTGCCGTGGGCCTTGCCGCGCTGCCCTTCGCCATCGCCGGCGAACTTCCTCAGGTGTTCGGGACCACCCTGGTGCTCGCATCGGCCGGCATACTGCTCGTGGCTGCGCTGTCATCGTGGTACTTCGGCGTGAAGGCGGCGAAGACGCACTTGGGGCAGTGATTCCCCCGTATCCGGCTGCCGGGCGATACTGGCCTGACTACCACAACGGGAAGCATCCGTGCCGAAACTGATCCTCGCCTATTCCGGCGGACTCGATACCACCACCGCCATCAAGTGGCTCTCCGTCGAGCAGGGCTACGACGTCATCGCCCTCAACATCGATGTTGGCAAGTCGCGCGAGCAGCCCGTCGTCGAGTCCCGGGGCATGGCCGCCGGCGCCCTCAAGGTGCGCGTCATCGATGCCCGCGAGGACTTCCTCCGCTACTTCGCTTTTCCCGCCCTCGCGGCTGGCGCGGTCTATCAGGACCAGTATCCGCTCGCGACCGCGCTCGCCCGCCCCCTCATGGCCAAGCTCCTGGTTGACGTGGCCCACGAAGAGGGCGCAACCGCGGTCGCCCACGGCTGCACCGGCAAGGGCAACGACCAGGTCCGCTTCGATGTCGGCATCCAGACCCTCGACCCGGCCCTCCAGATCGTTGCCCCGACCCGCGAGAACGCCATGGCGCGCGACTACCAGATCGAGTACCTGAAGCAGCATGGCGTCGATATCCCCTGGGGCGAAAAAGGCCCCTTCAGCATCGACGAGAACATGTGGGGACGCAGCGCCGAGGCGGGCGTGCTCGAGGACCCGTGGAACGAGCCCCCGCGTGAGGCGTATGAATGGACCCGCGACGCCGAGGACGCGCCCGCGCAACCCGAATACCTCGAGATTGACTACCAGGCCGGTATGCCCGTCCGTCTCAACGGCCGCGAAATGGGGCCTGTCGCCATCGTCGACCACTTGAACGATGTCGGTGGCACCCACGGTGTCGGCCGAATCGACCACGTCGAGGACCGCCTGGTCGGCATCAAGAGCCGGGAGATCTACGAGGCCCCGGCCGGGGTCATCCTCCACACCGCGCACCGCGCCCTCGAGACGCTCACGCTCTCGAAGCAGCAGATCAAGCTCAAGAAGCTCATCGCTACCGAGTATGCCGAGCTCATCTACAACGGCCTCTGGTTCAGCGCCCACCACCAGGACATCGCCGCCTATGTTGCCAGCACGCAACGCCACGTGTCCGGCACGGTGCGTATCAAGCTCCACCGCGGCCGGGCGATCGTCGCCGGGCGCAAGGCCGTCCAGTCGCTATACGACCGTGGCCTCGCTACCTATGATCGGGGCGATACCTACGACCAGTCCGCGGCCGTGGGCTTCATCAACATCTGGGGACTCCAGACCCGCACGCAGGCGCGTGTCCAGTTGCTTGGCGAGCTGCCCCAGGCGCTGAAGATCGCCATGCCGCAGCAAGACTGAGCCGTCATCGAGGGGGAATCGCATGTCAGCCGCCACCGAACCCGAAACCCTGGTCCGTTACGATGGCGTCAGCCCCGGCGCCGGCATCTGGGGGTATAGCCAGGGCAACTTCCTCGTCGCCGTGCCCGGCCGCAACGCAAAGGAATCGGCGGTCTTGATGAATGAGCCCGCCGCCAGGTACCTCATCGCCGAGACGGGGCTTGATGACACCTCGGCGAACCGCGAGGCGCTCCTGAAGGCCATTGGCGAAGCGTGGTACCCGGTGCTCGTCGGAGCCGGAGGGGACATCCCCTCGATCGTCACTGTCTCCCGGGCCTTCCTCGATGACCACCCGGAGGTGGTCGAGGCCGCCCGCCGGGCAACCAGGTAGATGTCCGGCGCGGGCGAGTGGTGGCGCGACGCCGTCGTCTACCAGGTCTACCCGCGCAGCTTCCAGGATACCGGCGGTGACGGGATCGGCGACCTCGAGGGCATCATCCAGCGCCTCGACTACCTCAACGATGGCACCGAGCGCTCCCTCGGCGTCGATGCCATCTGGCTCTCCCCCACCTTTCCCTCGCCCATGGCCGATTTTGGCTACGACGTCTCGGACTACCGGGGTGTTCACCCCGATTTCGGCTCCATGGAGACGATGGATCGGCTCATCAGCGAGTGCCATCGCCGGGGGATCAGAGTCCTGCTCGATTGGGTCCCGAACCACACCTCGGACGAGCATCCATGGTTCATCGAATCCCGTTCCTCACGCAACAACCCCAAACGTGACTGGTACATCTGGCGTGATGCCCGGCCCGGTGGCGCGTTGCCGAACAACTGGCTCGCCGTCTTCGGCGGCCCTGCCTGGACCCTCGATGAGCGCACCGGCCAGTACTACCTCCACTCGTTCCTGGTCGAACAGCCTGACCTCAACTGGCGCAACCCCGAGGTTGAGGCGGCCATGCTTGATACGCTCCGCTTCTGGTTCGACCGCGGCGTCGATGGCTTCCGTATCGATGTCATGGGGATGATCGTCAAGCACCCTCTCCTGGCGGATAACCCGCCGAACGGCGAGT
>CAZRUZ010000007.1:0-10426 GCA_964603275.1 uncultured Anaerolineaceae bacterium
ACGGCGGTCCAGAGGCCCCCTCAGTTGTTCAGCGATGCCTCTGCCAGCAACTCCAAACCGTCCATATGGATGTCCCGAGTCACAACCTCAACCATGGTCCCCTCCTGCTGTTGCCGGTCAGGCCAGGGCGGCCGTGGAGCCGGCCTCCGCCAGTGGCGTGTCCGATGCCGGCCAGCGCCGTTCGATCAGTCCGTGTAGGGCCACCAGCGCCCGCAGCGTGATCAGCCCGGCCAGCACGCCTGCCATCGTGTCGATCGGCCAGTGCCGCCCGAGTTCGATCCGGCCCAGCATGGTCATCGCGACCACGGCGGCCCAGGCCCCGATGATCGCTGCCTTATTCCGCCGGCTTGTCCCCCACTCCCGCCAGGCCATGTAGGCCAGCAACCCGTAGAACGAAGCGGCCCACTGCACGTGCCCGCTCGGGAAGCTCTCCATCCCGCCCGCGCCGTACACGCCGAATTCCGGCGATGGCCGGTAGGCGGTGACGAACGCCTTGGGCGAAATCGCCACGTAGTGCAGGGCGAACACCGCCGCCAGCGGCACCAACCAGCGCCACTGCCGCCGCGCCGCCACGAACGTCCCCAGCACGGCCGGGAAGAGGTACGTCCCGTACACGCCTCCGCCGATATCCGAACCCGCCGCGGGCACAACGTGCAGCGGCCCCCACGGGATCGACTGCAGCGCGCCGCCCAGCTCGCGGTCGAAGCCCGTCGGCGCGGCGCGGGTCACCACGGCCAGCAGGCCGAGGAATACCAGCAGGGGGAGTCCGACGAACGCAGCCTCGCGCCGGAGCGCGGGCGTCCGCCACATCGTCGCAGGGGATGAAAGCCTCATGGATCCACTGTAGCAGCCCCGCCCGGGGCCGTGGGCGCCACTTCCCGCGCCGCCGCCCGCAGCGCATGGTGGAGCCACAGGAGGCCCGACAGCACCCCGACACCGATCCCGTACGAGGCGAGGACATCGATCGGCCAGTGCCTGCCCATCGCGATCCGCGCGAACCCGGTGGTGAGGACCAGCCCGAGCCAACCCGCGACCATCGCCCAACGTGCCGGCCGCGAGCGGACCCGCCCCACCAGCAGGTACGTCAGCAACCCATAAAACGAGATCACGAATTCGGCGTGGCCCGATGGGAAGCTCAGGTACCCGCCGACGCCCTCGATCCCGGGGTAGGCGGCCGATGGCCGCGGCCGCTCGGTGATCGCCTTCGGGAACTGCGCCAGTACGTGCACCGGGAAGGTGAGCAGCAGCAGGAACGCGCCCGAATACATCCGCAGGGCGGCGACGGCCGCCACCACCGCCACGAAGACCACCATGAACTCCAGCGAGATGGTGTTCGTCAGGAAGTTCGCCACGTCGAAGGTCGCGTGCCGCCCCGGGGTCTTCTGGAAGAGCCGGGTGAGGTCCTGTTCCCACTCGTAGATCCGCCCATCGCGGAGCACCACGATCAGGCACAGTTCCATCGCCAGCATCCCGGCGCACAACGCCCAGTGGCCGAGGTTGTGCCGCGTTGGCGCGACCGCATAAGCAAACGCCCGACGGATGAAGGCGCTCGCCCGCCTGCTCCGGCCATCATCCACGGCAGGCCATCCCGCCTGCTCCCGTGCGTTCAACCCGTCCATGCACTCTGGTCCGTTGTCCCTGTTCGCACTGTGCCAACCCGTTTCCCGGGCGAGCTGGCTGCTCCTCCCGGCCTAGGCGGGGTCAATCCGGAAGACCGGGTACCGGCCGGCAATTGCCGCATACTCCTCCAGCGGCGCGTCAGCCGTCAGCGGGAAGTGCCGGCCACCGCTCTTCGCGATGCGGACGTATTCCTTCAGCACCGGCGCGCGTTCGGCCGGTGGCACCGCGACAAGCCGGACTGGCCGCCGCTTGCCCTGCCGGATCACCGCTTCGCCCCCGGCCGCTTCGACGTTCTTCACCCACTCCGATCCCGGGCCCAGCATCGAGACCAGGTAGGACGCCCCGTCGACGGTCGCGATCGCAATCGGCGTGGTCCGGCGCTGCCCGGATGCCCGCCCCCGCACTTCGAGCGCCGCCTGGATCTTCGGTGGCAGCCCTGCCGCGGACCACCAGCCCATCACCCGGTTCACCATCTTGCCGGTCCGGGTTGGCCGCCAGTCCCGGTAAAAGCGCCGCATCAGCCAGCTGCTCTCGGCGGGGTCGCGATGCTCCCTTTGCGTCATCCTGGATCCCTCCCTGGTGGGATGTCGCGACGGGATGGCCCCCGGGAGACTCCCGCCCGGCGCGGATGGTAGCAGGTCACCGCCGCCCGGTGGTGCCGCATTCTCACTGTCGTTTGTGGGAAACGTCACGCTGCGCGACCGCGATCCCGGCGGACCAGCCGGGCGCCCGTCCGCCCGGGGGCGGCGCCGCTGGCCCGGTGTCGATCCCAGCCCGGGTCAGCAGCCACGAAATAACCGAATCCGATGTCCACATCTCAGCCGTGCCCGGCACCCGTCGGCCCCAGGTGTACCGCGGGATCTCCGGGGCAAGCTCCAGGATGCGCCGCGCCGTCTCGCCACCGCCCGCAAGCGCGATCGGCTCACTGACCGCCCACTCCTCATCCGGGAGCGTATCCACCTCCAGGCAGCGCAGCTGGTAGCGGAACAAACGGAAGCGGCCCGCCCAGCGCGTGCCGACCGGCCCCGTCGCTACCGGTGGCGCCGGCCCGCCAATGAACTCGGGGGTCAGCTCCACCGTGCACGCCGGGCTCCCATCGGCGCGAAGCTTCAAGGCGGAATGGAGCAGCTGCGCCCGTGGCCGCCGCGCCCGCGCTGCCTCGAACGCCTCCCAGAGCCACAGGCTCGCCCGTTGCGCCCGCGGCGTCCCCGCTCCCACCGGTATCCAATACAGCAGCACCCCCGAGTTCTCCATCGCGCCATTTCACGCGCTGGATGGCCCGGCTGGCAAACCGGCCCATTGCCGCGTGCGCCGCAAGCCCGGGTAAAGGCGGAGGTAAACACGCCCGCCACCTTTCGCATCTCCCCGGCCATCTCAGGGCAAGCGCGCCTTATCCATCACCACCTGGGGATCACCATGAAACTCCCGGCTCTCATCTTCACCGCCCTCGCCGCCCTTGCCCTTGCGGCCTGCGATCCCTCGCCCGGGACCGCGACGACCACGGCGCCCGGCGACCCCGGTTCGCCCGCGCCCGAAACACAGCAGGATGCCCCCTGCGACCAGCCCCTCTGCCTCTCGCAGACCGTGGACACCCTCGAACTCCAGGACCGCCCGCTCGATGAGAACGTCCTCAAGATCTTCTCGGCGGCGGCCGACACGGCGAACAACCGCGTCTACGTCTCCGGGATCATGAGCCGGGACATCGCCATCCTCGATGGCGCGACCGAAGAATGGCTCGGCACCATCGATTCCGGCACGGATGGCCGCGGCCTCAAGTACCTCTACGCCGATTCAGCAGCCGGTTACCTCTACGTCCTCGACGCTACCCACGGCGAACTCCGCCGCATTCATCTCGAGTCCGGCCAGATCGATGGGCCCGTCGATGTCGGCGGCTTCCTCGAAGGCCACCGCGCGCTCGTCCTCGATCAGCACGGGCTCATCCTGATCTCCACCCGCGATGCCGGCATCCAGGCCTTCGGCGGTGACCAGTTCGCCCGCGTCTACTCGAACACGTCCTTTGGCGAGGCCACCGGCGCCCTGGCCTACGACCCCCTTCGCGATAGCGTCCTCGTGCTCGATAGCGCGGCCACCACCGCGCAGCGCGTCATCCACGTGCTCGATGCGGCCACCGGCAGGGCCACGTACGACATCCCCTACGCCGCCGCGCCGAATGTCCGCTCCTCGTCACTCTCGTACGACCACACCACCGGCCGCCTGTTCGTGGCGACCGAACGGGTCGTCCTCGTCCTGCGCACCGATGGCTCCACCATCACCTCCTTCCCGCTCCCGGGCGGCCGCACTACCACGGATGTGCTCTTCGACCCCGTCTCCGGGAAGGTGCTGGCGCTCCAGCTCGCAAGGCCGGCTGATGGCGAAGTCGCCGGCGTCGGCGGTTCGATCACCGCATTCGACCCGTCGACCGGCCGCCCGGTGGCGGAAGTCTCCTTCGGGCGCAAGCCGCACCGCATGACCCTCAACACTGCCAGCGGCCACGTGTACATCCCCAACGGCGATGCCTCGGTCGTCTGGAGCCTCGATACCCGCACCTTCGCCCAGCCTGAGGCGCTCCGCGTGGGCGATTCCGTCGAGCAGGTCGCCGTTGCCGCGGACGGTTCGATCTACCTCAGCAGCCGCCTCGGAGGCAGCTACCTGATAGAGCTCGATGCCTCGGCCGGAGAGTTCGAGACCTTCGAATCCGGCACCTGGCCCATCCCCGTGCAGGCCACCGAAGATGGTGAGCGGCTCCTCGTCCTCAACGCCTGGGACAGCACCCTCAGCGTGTACGCTGCCGGCGAAGGCCACAGCCTCCTCGGGACCGTTGACCTCGGCATCCCCGATGGCTCGACCGACCGTCTCCCTTCGATGGCCATCGATGACAGCCGCTCGCTGGCCTACATCGCCTATCCCGAATTCGGCAAGATTGTCGTCGCGGATTTCGCGCAGATGAAGGCCGTTGGCACCATCACGCTCGAGGGTTTCAAGACCGGCGATACCGGCGGTGGCCCCGGCCAGGTCCAGCTCACGGTCGATGAGTCTCGTAACCGCCTGATCGTCCTTCGCACCTCGGAGCAGGTCATTGAGGTCTACGACGGCGCCGCCGGCTACACCGTCACAACCCGGGTCGACCGGACCGCGCTCAACTGGAAGCTCGTGCCCCAGGCCGGCGAACTGCTCTTCTTCGATGCCGCCCGCGACCGCTTCTTCGTCGGCCCTATCGAAGTGGATGCGGCGACCCTGAAGCCGACCGGCCGGACGCTTGCCACCGGGCTCGCCATCTTCGCCGCCAGCGATGAGCTCAACGCCTACTGGACGATCGCCGCCGCCGATGGCGCATCAACCACCCGCTCGCTGGTCATCATCGACCGCGCCACGCTCCAGGCCATCCACACCGAGGAACTGCCCGGCGAACACCTTCTCTCCCCGGTGCCGCTCCTGGACCTCGCCCACGGCCGCCTGCTCATCGGGCACCAGGTCGAAGCGGAGGTCGACATCTTCCGGATCGGTGAGATCGGCTAGCCACCCCCGCCACGGGGCGCGGGAGAGCGGCCCGCCCCCTTCGTCATGGTTCCAGCGAAACCCTGCACACGAGCCCGAGATGGTCCGACGGGAACACGAGGCGCCCGTCCCGTTCCACCGGCGCGAAGGCCGTCTCGCAGCCGATCACCGCGAGTCCCTCGCCCACGAAGACGAAATCGATGACCCGGCCCTCGCCGGGCCTCGAGTCTGCCGGCGAGGTGAACGGCGGCTCGGCGCCATGCGCGGCCAGGTGCCCCGAACGGAACCCGCCCGGCAGGGCCAGTAGCGGCTCTGACTCTGGCGGGGTGTTGAAGTCCCCGCCCACGATCGCCGGAAAACGGCCCCGGCCCTCGATCCACGCGCCGAGCCGCCGAACCTGTGCCGTCCGCAGCGGCCCGTCTTCGTCCCGGTTCGCCAGGTGGAGGTTGTACACGTCGAATGCGCCCCCGCCCGCCGTGGCCAGCGTTAGCCGCTGCGCGATCCGCCCGTCGCCGCCGAGGTCGAGCCTCGCCCGGTCCCGGATCGGGAGACAGGTGATCGTCGCGAGACCCTCGATCAGCCCGCGCCAGCCGCGTTTGCGGTTGCTCACCGCGCGGTAATGCCGCCCCGCAGTCAGGCGTGACAGCCGCCACGCCAGCCATCGCGCCTGAGGCGCCCAGCGCGCCGACTCCTGGATGAGCAGGACATCCGGCTTCAGCAGAGCCAGTTCGGCCAGCACCAGGGGCGCGCGTTCCCGCCAGCCCTGCTTCATCCCGTGGATGTTCAGCGAGGCCACAACGAGCGGCCGGTCCGTGGTCCCCGCATTGGTGCTCACGCCAACACGGTACCGCGATTCGTGGAGCTGGTGGCGCTTTCCTGTCGCCCGTCATATGGAATCCACCGCGAAACGGGCAGACTCCGGCCCATGTCATATCGCTGGGCAGTCATCGTCGGCCTGGTCTCCGCGGTGAATTCAGCCGCCATGCTGGTCAGCCTCTCCGTCGGGATCATGCTCCCCGACCTGAAAGAGGAGTTCACTCTCAACCCGGCGCAGGCCGGCGTCCTCGGCGCGATCAGCCCTCTCGCAACGATCCTGCTCAGCGTGCCCCTCGCGGCAGTGGTCAGCCGCTTCAACCCGCGCGTCATGATCTTCGTTGGCGCCGTCCACATGACGGTCTTCGGCCTGCTGATGGGCTGGGCCCCCACCTATGAGCTCACCCTGCTTTTCCGCTTCATCTTCATGGTGGGCCTGGTCGGCCGCCAGGCGAGCATGGCGATGCTCATCCACCAGTGGTTTACCGCCACCGAGGTCCCGCGGGTCCAGTCGGTCACCCAGGTCGTGACCGGCTCCGTCCAGATCGCCGCCTTCGCCGTCCTCCCCTGGCTGCTGGTCTGGCTCGATGGCTGGCGCAATACCTACTACACCCTCGCCATCCTCCTCGGTTCCACCGCACTCGTCTGGCTCTTCCTCAGCCGTGACCCGGCCGCTGCCGCTACGCCCGCCGCCGCCGCGACCGAGAAGGAACGCACGCCCGTCTCCGCCATCCTGCGCCACCGCATCATCTGGTACTGGGGCGTTGGCACGGCGTTCTGCCTCGTCGGCGTCTCCGCCTTCATGACCTTCCTCCCCACCTACCTGCACGAAGAGCGCGGGCTCTCGCTCGGCATGGCCGGGCTGATCACCGCGGGCATCCCGCTCGGCAACGTGATCGGCGCGATGCATGCCGGCTGGGTCCGCGGCCGGGTGACCGTCCGGCGCCAGCAGATGTACGTGACCGGGGTCCTCTGCAGCGCGGGGATGCTCACCATGGCCCTCGCCCCCGTGCCGTGGCTGGTGCCGTTCGGCGCGTTCGCCCTTGGCTGGGCCTGCATGCAGGTCTACCCGACCATCCTCACGCTCCCCTACGAGCTTCCCGGCATCAAGCCCCGCGAGATCGCCGTCGTCTCATCGTTCCTCTTCACCGTTTTCACCCTGGGCATGGTCATCGGGCCGCTCCTGACGGGCGCGCTCCAGCAGGCCACCGGGTCGCTCCGTACCGCCTTCCTCGTCGTGCCCGTCGTCCACATGGGCATCTTCATCGTCGCCTTTGCCTCCGAACACGGTCTCCCGCCGCTGCCGCGCGTGGTGCGCATGCGCGAACAGGCAGCGGCGGCCAGCCCCGTGGCAGCGGGCGACTGAGGGCCGCCGCCATGCGAGGAGGCTACCTGCTCGGCCCACTGCTCCTGGCGCCCGCCCTTGGCGCCCTCTTCTTGATCCCCCGGCCGGGGACCGGCGGCGCGGGCCGGTTCGACCGGGCGAGCCTGGCCCTGCTCGTCTGCCACTCTGTGGATGCCGCCACCGTCACGTTCATCGGTGGCCCGTCCGACGAGCCCTCGCGCCAGGACGACACCGGCCTCCGCGTCAGCCTCCCCTGAAGGGCCCTACGCCACGCCCGCCCCGGTCTCCAGCTCGGCCGCGCCCAGTTCCCGGTGCAAACCCGAGCCTTCCACGTCCACGTCCGGGAGCGTCCGCTCCATCCATGCCGGCAACCACCACGCACTCCGGCCCATCAGCTGCATCACAGCCGGAACCACCGTCATCCGGACTACGAACGCATCGAACAGCACGCCCACGGCCAGTGCGAAGCCCATCAACTTCACCATCGTGTCGTCCGCCAGGATGAACCCGGAAAACACCGAGAGCATGATGATCGCCGCCGCCGCCACCACCCCCGCGCTGTGGTCGAAGCCCGCAACGATCGACTCGGTCGCCGTCGCCCCGCGGACGTGTGCCTCGCGCATGCGTGTCACCAGGAACACCTCGTAGTCCATCGCCAGCCCGAAGACGATACCCACCAGGAAGATCGGCATCAGCGAGAGGATGGGCCCGGTTTCCGATACGCCGAACAGTCCTGCGAGCCAGCCCCACTGGAATACGGCGACCACCGCGCCAACCGTCGCCGCGATCGTCGCCAGGAACCCGGCCGCCGCCTTCAGCGGCACCAGCACCGAGCGGAACACCAGCAGGAGCAACACCAGCGCCAGCCCGACAACCACGAACAGGTACGGGATCATCGCCTCACCCACCCGGTCCGAGAAGTCGATCTGAATGGCCGTCTGTCCGGTCACCGCGACACTCGTGCCCGCCCCGTACGCTTCGCCCCGGATCGTCTTCACGAGGGTTGTCGTGGCCGCATCGTTCGGCCCCGTCGCCGGCACGATCTGCAAGAGGGCTGTCTCCCCGGCCTGGTTGAACGACGGCTGGCTCACGCTTACCACGCCGGGAAGCCGTTCAATCGTCTCCGCGACGCCGGTGGCAGCGGCCTCCGGGTCAGACGCGCTGGTCAAGTCGGCCACGGCGATGAGCGGCCCATTGAACCCGGGGCCGAAGCCTTCGCTGATCAGGTCATAGGCTTTGCGCTGGGTGCTCGCCGGGTCAGCCATCCCATCATCGGGCAGCGCCAGCCGCAGGTCCGCCGCAGGGATGGAGACGACCGCCAGCAGCACCGCTGCCGCCATCAGTGTCGCGACCGGGTGGTTGGTTACCAGCTTCGCCCAGCGCAGCCCGAGGCCGGGCGTGTTTGGCGCGTCGTGGGCCTCCGGGTCCCGTGAGTGCCGCCCGGCAACCCTCACCCCGGCGAAGCCGATCAGCGCCGGCAGCAACGTCAGCGCGATCAGTACGGCGATTGCCACCGTCCCGGCCGCCGCGAGGCCCATCATCGTCAGTGCCGGGATCCCCACAACCGAGAGCGCCGCCAGCGCGATGATCACGGTCAGCCCGGCGAACACGACAGCCGACCCCGCGGTCCCTACTGCCCGCCCGGCAGCTTCTTCCGGAGCGTTCCCGTGCGCGAGCTCGTGGCGGTACCGCGAGAGGATGAACATGGCGTAGTCGATAGCCACCGCCAGTCCGAGCATCATTGCCAGTGATGACGTGCTCGAAGACATGTCGATGAAGCGAGTCAGCGTTGTCAGCGTCGCCATGCCGATGCCAACACCGACGACCGCCGTGATGATCGGCAGCCCCGCGGCCACCAGCGAACCGAACGTGATGGCCAGTACCAGCGCGGCCACCGCCACCCCGATGACCTCGGTCGCCCCTTGCTCATGTGGCGGCTCCGTGGCGTCGCCGCCGACCTCGACCGTCAGTCCGCCCTCCCGCGCGCCCGCGGCAACGTCCAGCAGCTGTTCCCGGTCCCCGTCCGTCAACTCGGCCGATGGCACGGCATAGGTGACCTGGGCGAACCCGATCGTCCCGTCCTGGCTGACCGTACCCGTCGCGAAAGGGTCCCGCACCCGCGCAACCTGCGCCAGCACTCCAAGCTCCGCGACAGCCGCATCCACTTCGGGCTTGATCGCCGGGTCGTTCAGCGTCTGTCCATCCGGGGCCGCGAAGACGACCCGCGCCGTGGCGCCATCGGCCGCCGCCTCGGGGAACCGCTCCTCCAGCCGGTCTAACGCCTCCTGGGATTCTGCCCCCGGGATGCTGAAGTTGTTGTCGTTCGTCGTGCCCGCGAGCGTGACGGCGGCGGCCACGCTCGCCACCAGCAGCCCCAGCCACGCCGCCGCGACCCAGCGCCGTCGTCTGTACGCAAACCGCCCGGCGCGGTAGAGGAAGATACCCATGGAGATCTCCGGAGAGGATTTTCTGGCAGTATACGCCCCTATTGGCACCAAGTGCCAATAGGGTACTTGAGTGCCAGTTGTGGGGCGGTACAATAGGGCCGATGGAAACCATGGCGGTTCGCGAAACGGGGCTCCGGGCGCGCGCGCGCCGCGCTATCCGAACAGAGCTCGTCGATGTCGCCATGGACCTCTTCCTCCGGGACGGCTTTGAAGAGACGACCGTGGCGGATATCGTGGAGGCGGCCGGCATCTCCCGCCGCAGCTTCTTCCGCTACTTCGGCTCGAAGGAAGAGGTCGTGCTAAGCCACGTTGATGAACTGGGCGAGGACGTCGCCGCTCAGCTCCAGGTGCGCCCCCGTGAAGAGGACGCATGGACCGCGCTGCGGCACGCCGTGGCGGTACTGCTGCTCCAGGCCGACATGGACCCTTCTCGCGCACTGGCCATGATGCGGATGCTCGAAGGGACCGTCACCCTCAAGGCCCGCTACCTCGAGCGCCAGGTGCAATGGCAGAACCGCCTCATCCCGCACGTGGCCGCGCGCCTCGGCCCCATGCCCGGAGGTGGCCGTGCACCCGATGTCCGGCCCGCTGCCCTTGTCGGTTCCGCGCTCGCCTGCCTCGGTGCCGCCCGCGACGCCTGGATGGCCAGCAATGGCACGCTCAGCCTGACCGGCCTCCTCGATGAGGCAATGCGCGCCGTCCGCCC
>CAZRUZ010000007.1:10526-15700 GCA_964603275.1 uncultured Anaerolineaceae bacterium
AGTTGCCTTCTTGATGCAGCGGCACGAGCGCCTCTCTAATAGGCGCGTGGAATCTTCGCACGCTCATGGTCACGGTCATTCGCACAGCACGTCCTTCGATTTCTCGACGAGAGACGGGATTCGTGCCCTCAAAGTCGGTGTTGCCGGCCTCGGTTTCACCACCGCCCTGCAGGCGGGGCTGCTTCTCCTGAGCGGTTCCGTTGCCCTCCTTGGCGACACGCTGCACAACGGCGTCGACGTCCTCGGCACCGGCGTCGTCTGGATCGCCTTCCTCATGACAAGGCGCGAGAAGAATGACCGCTTTGGCTATGGGTTTCACCGCATCGAAGACCTTGCGGGGCTCGTGGTCGTCCTCTTGATTGCCGGGAGCGCCGCACTCGTCCTGTTCGAATCCTTCCGGGCTTTCGGCGATGAGCGGGAACTCGAGCGGACGTGGCTGGTCTTACTGGCCGGCCTGGCCGGCTTTGTAGGCAACGAGGCCGTGGCCCAGTACAAGACCCGCACGGGGAAGCGGATCGGCAGCGCGGCCCTTGTGGCCGATGGCCAGCACTCGCGCGCAGACGGGCTCACGTCGCTTGGCGTCGTTGCCGCCGCTCTCGGGATCATGGCGGGTGAACCGCGCATCGATGCCGCCTTCGGCCTCCTCATCGGTCTTCTCATCGCCTGGGCCGCCTGCCAGACGGGCCGCGACGTCGTGCTCCGCCTCCTCGACTACGGCGACCCGGAGATCAGGCACCAGCTCGAACACGCCGCCGAGGGCGTCGAGGGGCTCGATCACGTGAACGACCTTCGGGTCAGGCACGCCGGGAGGACGGTCCACGTCGTGGCTCACGTCTGCATGCCTTCCGCATACGATCTGGTGAAGGCGCATGATGTCGCCGAGGCCTTGCGCTCGGCCTGGCTGCACGTCCTTCCGCCAGGATCCGTTGTCGACATCCATGCCGACCCCTACGATGCCGCGCAGCGTTCTCCTCACGTTCTTGAGCCGGCTCACCCACACTAGCAGGACCGCTTTCCCGGCTGGTGTGGCGGCGCCCTACGCGGCCGTCCACCCCGCATCAGCCGGGATCACCGCGCCGTTGATGTAGCGCCCCTCATCACTCGCCAGGAACAGCGCCAGCGCCGCGATGTCTTCAGGATCGAGCATGGCCGGGATGAGTGCGGAGTACGCGCTCAGCCGCGCCGCACCTGCCGGGTCGATCCGGTCCATCGGCATCGTTTCGCCGATGTTCGTCTTCGTGCCGCCGGGGGCAATCGCGTTGGCCCGCACACCCTTCGGCGCGTAGATCCAGGCCGTGTTCTTCGTCAGCCCGACGAGCGCGTGCTTGGCCGCCGTGTACGCCGCCCCCGCAGCGCCACCTTCGATGCCCCCGACCGAGGCGATATTGATGATCGCGCCGCCGCCCTGCGCGGCCATCAGCGGCACAGCCCGCCGCATCGTGAACATCGGGCCGTCCAGGTTGATTGCCATCACCCGCCGCCAGATGTCATCGTTCAGTTCGCCGACGCCCTGCATGTAGTCCATCACCCCGGCGTTGTTCACCAGCACGTCGATCCGGCCGTGGGCCGAAACCGCCAGGTCCACCAGTGCTTCCGCGGTCGCCCGGTCGGAGATATCGCCCTGTGCGCCCGTGATCGTGCCTCCGCTCGCGCCGATGTCGCGCACCGCGGCCGCGAGCCGGTCGCCGTTCCAGTCGCCGATGACCACCTTTGCGCCCTCGGCCGCGAAGCGCCGCGCCATCGCCAGGCCCATCCCCGATCCCGCTCCGGTGATCACCGCCACCTTGTCCTGCAGTCGCATCTCGCTACCTCCGGATTCGTACCGTCTGCCGGGTCTCGCGAAATGGAGGCCTTTGCTGTCGGCAGTTCCTGTCCCGCCCCGGCTACAACCGAGTCTAGCCTGCCCGCGGCGGGTCCGGCACCCCCTTGCCGGCCCGGAATCCTGCTCGACGCGCAGGCGCCCCACTGGCCTCGGAGACCGGTGGGGCACCTGGAGTGAAACCTGCCGGGGGCTCAGAGCCCGTCCGGCGACTCGGCCAGCGCCGGCGCATGCGCGCCCTCCGGCCTCCCTTCGATATTGATCCGCGGCAGCCATTCCAGCACGCGCGGGAAGTACCAGTTCCAGTCGCCGAACAGTTCCATGCTCGCCGGCACCAGCACCATCCGGATGATCGTCGCATCGAGGATGACGGCCACCGCCAGCCCGAAGCCCACCTGCTGGAAGACCACCAGCTCGCCCGAGGCCATCCCCGCGAAGACCACCACCATGATCAGCGCGGCGCCCGTGATGATCCCCGCGGTGCTGCGCAGGCCATGTGCCACCGCGGCACGGTTGTCGTGCGTTTCGTCGTACCGCTCCTTGATCCGGCTCAGCAGGAACACGTGGTAGTCCATGGAAAGCCCGAACAGGATGGCGAACAGGAACAGCGGCAGCCACGATTCGATCACCGGCGCCTCGCTCAGGCCGAGCAGGCTGGCCCCGTGGCCGTGCTGGAAGACGGTCACCAGGATTCCGTAGGCGGCGCCCACCGAGAGCAGGTTCAACACCACCGCCTTCAACGGCACCACGATCGAGCGGAACACCAGCAGCAGCAGCAGGAAGCTCGACCCCAGCACGAACGCGAACACGAGCGGCAGGTAGTCGCGCTGGACCTGTACGGAGTCCACCGTCTCGGCTGTCGGGCCGCCGACCAGCACCCGGGCGGTGGTGTCTCCGAACGCCGCCGGGATGTGCTCCCCGCGCAGCCGGGCCAGCGCCTCGCGCGAGGACTCGCTCGAGAAGTCGCCCGGCATGGCTACGGTCAGCAGCGCCAGGTCGCCGGCGGTATTCGTCTCAAGCTGGCTGTCGCCGAAGAACTCGTCGTTCGCGAGCAGTGCCGTCAGCTCCGCGATGGCCTGCTGGAGAACGGGACCGGTCACATACGGCGAGTCGATGACGATGTCGGCCGTGAGCACCCCGTCCGAGAACTCAGTGTTGATGACATCGAAGGCGTGCCGCGCCGGGCTCTCCTCCGGCAGCGAGCTGATGCCCACACTGCCGAGGTTCAGGCCGAGCACCGGGGCGGCGGCCGCGACGAGGATCGCCCCGGCCGCGAGGATGCTCACCACCGGCCGCGCCATCACGGCCCGCGTCACCAGGTCCGAGACGCCGCCTTCCCGCACCGGGCCGCGCCGCCGCCCCGCGAACGGCAGGCTCAGCCAGTTGATCCGGTCGCCGAGCAGCCCGAGGACTGCCGGCAGCAGGCTCATCGAGGCCGCGACCGTCGCCGCGACCACCAGCATCGCCCCGGCCGCGAAGCTGCGGAACGTCGCGTCCGGCATGATCAGCATCCCGGCCAGCGCGATAGCCACGGCCATCCCGGAAAACAGCACCGTCCGGCTTGCCGTCGCCCCGGCGACCCCGATAGCGTCCACCTTGCCGTGTCCCAGGCTCCGCTCCTCGCGGAAGCGCTGGACGATGAAGAGTGAATAGTCGATGCCCACGGCCAGGCCGATCATCGTGATGATGAAGACCACGAAGTTCGACATCTCCATCGTGTTGCTGACCAGAGCCGTCGCGCCTGCTGCCACGAAGATCGAGAGCAGTGCCAGTGCCACGGGCAGTCCCGCCGCGACCGCGGCGCCGAACACCAGCAACAGGATGACCAGGGCAACCCCGATGCCGATCAGTTCGCCCTGCTGCAACGTCTCTTCCAGCAGCGTGGTCATCTCGCCTTCGACACTCCCGAAGCCCACGGTGCTCACGCGGAAACCGCCCCAGCCATCGGCTTCGTCCACGAGCTCAATCAGCGGCGCTGCCGTTTCGGCCGCGTCAGCCATATCGCCCGTTAGCGTGACCGGGATCAGGACGGTCCGTCCGTTGGCCGAGACCAGGCCCTCGGCGCCTTCGCGGTAGCTCGCTACCGAGCTGACGCCTTCCAGCCCGCGGAGGCCGCCGACCAGTTCGTCGACGAACGCCCCAAAGGCCTCATCGTTCGCCGTGGCGCTTTCGGATTCGACAACGATGAACTCTTCGGGCGCGGTCTCCGGGCGGAGCCGCTGCTGGATGAGCTCATCGGCGCGGGTTGCCTCGGTGCCGGCGGTGCCGGGGCTCGCTGAGAGCTTCATCGTGCCGGCCGAGAGGTAGGCCAGCGCGATGATGGCCACCCAGAGCCCCAGCGTTCGCCAGGGATGGAGGGCAGCCGCCCGCGCAAGGCGGCCGCTGAAGGGGAGGCCGGATACCGCCGGGGTAGTGCCCCGGGCGCCCGCCCCGGGTCGGTGCTGGTCTCGCGATGGTGACCGGCTCATGGCATTCTCCTCGAATGGGATGCCTTCACCTTCCTCGATGAAAGGTGCGCCAGCGTCAGCACCACGGCCCATCTCCCCTCATCGTCCCGGACGATTCCGCTCTCCTCCCCGGGGATGACGCCGCCCGCGATGCGAATGCCGTACGCTCCCTCCATGCAACGGTCACAGGCGTTTGCGCGCGGCTACGGGTTCGAAGCGGCCATGCTTGCCCTGGCGGCGGCTGCCGCCATCGAGACCGCCGTTGGCTCCGGCCGGGCCGATGCGGACCGGCTCAGCCCCTGGGTCGCGGCGCCTGCCGCCGCCGCCATCGTCGTGCCCCTGCTGTTCCGGCGCTGGTGGCCGGTGGTCGCCCTCTTCGCGGTCTGGGCCATCGCCGCTGCGGTTTCCTTCATGGATGGCCGGCTGGTGATCTCCACCGGCAGCCTGTTCGTTGGTGGCACGTGTGCCGCGTTCCTCCTTGGCAACCTGCGCAACGCCACGCACTCGCGCGCCGGGCTCGTCGCCATCCTCGTCTCCTCGGCCATCATCGCCTATAACGAACCCGGCGGCGGGACCGGGGTGTACGTCTTCACCCCTGCCTCGTTTGCCCTGGCATGGATTGCCGGCCTGGCCATCCAGCAGCGTGGCTCCCGTGCCGAAGCTGCCGAACAGCGCGCCGCCACCCTCGTCCGCGACCGCGAAGAGTCCACCCGCGCCGCCATCGCCGAAGAGCGCACCCGCATCGCCCGCGAACTGCACGATGTCCTCGGACACAGCGTCAGCGTGATGACCATCCAGGCCTCCGCTGTCCGCCGGATGCTCACCCCGGAACAGGATCGTGAGCGCGAGGCCCTCCTCACGGTCGAACGCACCGGCCGCGAAGCCCTGGCCGAAATGCGCCGCCTGGT
>CAZRUZ010000007.1:15800-23537 GCA_964603275.1 uncultured Anaerolineaceae bacterium
TCCTCACGGTCGAACGCACCGGCCGCGAAGCCCTGGCCGAAATGCGCCGCCTGGTCGGCATCCTCCGTCTCCCGGAAGACGAGCCCGGGCTCGAACCGCAGCCCGGCATCGACCGCGTGGCCGGCCTTGTCGAACAGGCGCGCGAACTCGGCTTCGCCGTCGACCTGCGCATCGAAGGCGAACCCACTCCGCTCCCGCCCGGCCTCGACCTGACCGCCTACCGCCTCGTCCAGGAAGGCCTCACCAACGCCCGCAAGCACAGCAATGCCAGCCAGACCGGCGTCTGCCTGCGCTACGAGCCCGGGTGTCTCGAGATCGAAGTCTCGGATAACGGCCGCGGTGCGACCACGACCGACCAGGGCGGCCACGGTCTCGCCGGTATGCGCGAACGGGTCACCATCTACGGCGGCGAATTCGAAGCCGGCCCCCGCCCCGGCGGCGGCTTCCGGCTCCGCGCCCGACTCCCGGTGCCCCAATGACCACCATCCGCATCCTCGTCGTCGATGACCAGTCCCTGGTCCGCACCGGCTTCCGCATGATCCTCGAAGCCGAAGCCGGCCTCGAAGTCGTGGGCGAAGCCTCCGATGGGCTCGAAGCCGTTGCCGCCGCCCGCCAGCTCTCACCCGACGTTGTCCTGATGGACGTCCGCATGCCCAACCTCGATGGCATCGCCGCAGCCCGCCGCATCCTCGAAGGCGGCAGCAGCGCGAAGGTCCTCATGCTCACCACCTTCGATATGGATGAGTACGTCTACGAAGCGCTCCGCGCCGGGGCCAGCGGCTTCCTCCTGAAGGACGTCCCCCCCGAACGGCTCGTTGCCGGCATTCGCGCCGTGGCCTCGGGCGAGGCGCTGCTCGCGCCATCGGTCACCCGGCGGCTCATCGAAACCTACGTCCGCCACCAGCCGGCCCGCGCTATCCCTCCCGCTGTCCAGGAACTCACCGCGCGAGAACGCGAAGTGCTCGAACTCATGGCCCGTGGGCTTTCCAACGCCGAGATCGCCGAGGCCTTCGTCGTCAGTGAGACGACGGTCAAGACCCACGTCGCCCACGTCCTCGACAAGCTGGACCTCCGCGACCGCGTCCAGGCGGTCGTCTTCGCCTACGAATGCGGTCTCGTCCAGCCCGGCGATCAGCCAGCCAGTTGACCGCTCACCGGCCGGCCCCCGGTCATTCCCCGCGCAGGGACGGCGCCGCCCCGGCGCAGTCGTAGATCGAGCCGCGGTACTGCGAGGGCAGCGCGCTATCAGTGACCGCGGTGCAGGAAGACTGCACGGCGGCCAGCACCGCGTTGGCCCCCTCTGTCTGCTGTGACGAAGCGCCGTCCATGCCGGGAACGGCCCCACCGGGTAGAGTGCCGCCGCCGTCCGGCACATTCCGGCTGGACCCTGAGCCGGGGGTGCGGCTCCCGCCCCCCGAGCTGCTTCCCACGAGCACGTAGCGCACGTCGCCGGCTTCCACCATGTCCGCGAACTCGGCGGCGCTGATCGTGGGATCAGAACCCTTGAAGCCGCCGATGGGCATCACCGAAAGGTCGTATGCCGCGACCAGTGTGGAAGCGTTCATCGCGCTCTGCACGGCCAGGTCCCAGCGCGAGCCCTCCTCGCGGTGGGCCAGCAACCACGCCGCAAGGTCCGCCGTCCCCGAATCGAATGATTCGGACCCGAAGCTCCGGCCCGCGGCCCCCTGCCTCGGTCCAGCCTGCGGCAGCGTCGTATTCGTCGAGCTGTGAAGCGCCTCGTACGAGGCCCACGACCCGGGCACGACCAGGAGACCGGCCACGGCCAGCGCCATCCCCGCTTCGGTGAGTGGCCGGCTGTACCGCTGCGACCGCAGCGCCGCAATGACGCCGACGCCCACGCCCGCGGCCGCCATGGCTACCGCGAACGCCTTGCCCCCGTCCTGGAACCCGGGGAACCGGCCCGTAATTTCGAACTGCAGCCAGAGCGTTGCCCCGATGAGTGCCGCCGCCGCGATCAGCCAGAGACGGTTCGCGCGGATTAGCCTTGCCAGCGCCACCACGGTCATGCCGGTCAGGGCCGAGACCCCGGGCACCATCGCCGAGGTGTAGTAGCTGTGGTAGGTGCCCTCGGCATACGAGAACACCAGGCCGAACAGAAGCACCCACCCGAGCCAGAGCGCCGTGGCCGCACGCAGCACCGGCTTCCGGCGCCACGCCCACAGGCAGACCAGGCCGCCACCAAGGGCAAAGGGCAGCAGCCACGCGATCTGCCCCGCGTTCGCGTCATCGAACATGCGCCAAAGGCCGGGCGTCCCCGCGATGATGCCACCGGCGCCCGTCCTCGAGCCTCCGGCCTGGTTGTTGCCCGGGGCGGTCCCGCCATCAACGGGCGGCTGGACCGTCCCGTCCGAGCGTCCCGCGCCGGTTGTGCCGTCCGTCCGCCCCGGCGCGGTGCCGTCGCTGCGGGATGGCGCATTGCCGGGCGTCCCGCCGCCGGGACTCCGGTTCCCATCGCCGCCTTCCACCCGGCCGACCCCGTTGTAGTGCACCGCAAGGTCGAAGACGGTGTTGTCCGTGCTCCCCCCGATGTACGGGCGGCTGTCCTCCGGCCAGTTGTCGACGACCAACATCCAGGAGGCGGACGCCGCGAGGGTGGTCACCGCGAGCAGCCCGAGCTGCAGGCCCACCCGCCGCAGCGTCGCGGGCCGGTACAGCGCCGGATACGCGGCGACCACGGCCAGTGCCAGCGCCGGCCCCGGTATCCAGGCCGCCAGCATCTTCGTGTTGAACGCGAGCCCAACCAGCCCGCCCGCCACCGCGGTCCACAGCCACCAGCGCCGGCTCTCCAGCGAGCGCAGGAGCGAGCTGGCCGCGCCAACCAGGAACAGGATCAGGAATGGCTCCGGCAGGTTCAGCCGGTTCACCGCCACGGCGATCGGCGAGAGCGCCGCGGCTGCCCCGGCGACCGTCGCCGCCAGGGCGCCCGCATGCCGCCGCACTGTGACCCAGAGGAGCGCCACGCTCGCCGCGCCGGCAACCGCGCTCGGCAACAGGATCGCCCACGACGAGTAGCCGAAGATCCGCGCCGTCAGCGCCCCGAACCATAGGAACACCGGCGGCTTGTCGACCGTGATGAACCCTCCCGGGTCGAACGCGGCGAAGAAGTAGTTGCTCCACGAGCTCGCCATCGAACGCGCAGCGGCAGCGTAGTACGTGTTCCCGTAGCCGTTCCCGCCCAGCTGCCAGGAGTTCGCCCCGAGAGCCACGATCGTGACCGCGGCGAACGCCGCCCAGGGCGCCAGTCCCTGCCAGTGGATCGCCTGGAGCCGCGCCGGGACGGCCGGCCACCGGGCCGCCGTGGTGGCAGGGAGGTCAACGTGCGACATGGTGTTCCTCCGCGGAGAAGTGAGGTGGTGCGCTCCGGGCCGGGCGGAAGACCCAGCAGGACATCAGCGCGAACCGGACGATGGTGGCCGCCACGCCCGCGGCGAGTGCCAGGACCATCTCCTCGCGGTGGCCGCTGGGCCCCGCGATATGGAGCGCGAGGCTGAAGGCCACGGTCGAGGCGGCCATGCCCAGCGCGTAGGCCACCAGGTACCCGGCGAATTGCCGCCACAGGCTGCCGGCGTGCGCGCCGAACGTGAACCAGCGGTTCGCAAGGAAGTTCACCGTGAGCGTGCAGGAGAGGGCCAGCGCGTTGGCCGCCAGCGCCGGCATCCACGCCCGGAACACCACGTACAGCAGCGAGAACGCCACCGTGCAGGCGATGCCGATCGCGCCAAAGGCCGCGAGCCGCGCACCCGTTCCCGCGCCGGCGCTCCCGATGGTGACCCGCCGGTTCGCCACCCGTCCGCTAAGCATGGCCGGCCTCCGTGGGCTGGCGCCCGCGCCCGCCACCGAGCCGATCCCGCCAGAACGCTGTCCGCATCCGGCACAACCCCCGCAGGTCCTGGCGCACCGTATTCCCGATCCGCACAGTCGATGTGGGGTCGTCGTGCCAGTCCACCGGCACTTCGAACACCCGCATCCCCCGCCGTTCGGCCAGCAGCAGCAGTTCGGTATCGAAGAACCACTCGTTGTCGGCGATTTCCGGCAGCAGGACATCCAGCGCTTCCCGCCGGGCTGCCTTGAATCCGCACTGCGCATCGTGGAACGAGGGCCAGAACGAGGCGCGGATCAGGGTGTTGTAGCCGCGCGAAAGCACCTCCCGCTTCAGCCCGCGCACAACCCGTGACTGAGGCAGCAGGCGCGACCCGATCGCCACGTCCGCGTGGCCCGAGACCAGCGGCGCCAGCAGGGCCGGCAGCGCGGAAAGCCCGGTCGAAAGGTCGATGTCCATGTAGCCCGCGATATCGGTTTCCGAAGTTGCCCACGCGAGCTTGAGCGCCCGCCCGCGGCCCTTCTCCGGCAACCGCACATAGCGAACCCGGGGCAGCTCCGCCAGCCGCCGGCCGATGGCCTCAGTGTCATCCGTGCTCGCGTTGTCCGCGATCGTGATCGTGGCCGGCCAGGGCAGGTGCTCAGCCGTGTAGGCCAGCGTGCCGAGGACGCCCGCTTCGAGTGCGGCCTCCTCGTTGTATACCGGCAGGACGATATCAATGGTTGGCCTGGTGAGTGGTGGCAGTCCCATGACTGCAAGCTAGGCCCGCCGCCTTGGAGTCTCCTGAGAATCGCGAAAGACGGCTTTACGTAACCGGCGCGCTCCCGCGGGCGGGCGCGGCGACGCGCCTCAGTCCGGCCGCCGAGCGGCTGCTACCGCATGTTCTGGATGGTGTTCTTCACCGTATCGTGCTTCGCCGCCTGCTCGGTGGCCCCGCCACCGCCTCCCCCGGATCGCTCCTCCGCCCCGCCTTCCGATCCGGCTTCGGCGGACCGCTCCTGCCGCCCCTTGTCCTGTTCGGCCGCTTTCCGGGCGGCGCCCTCGTCAAAGGTCTCCTTCTCGCCCACCTGGCCATCCCTCCCTCGCGTATTCGCGCACAGGATACTCCTCTCCCGGGAGAATACATACCTCCGGTCTTCGCCCGCGTCCCCCGTCCCCCCGGGGCGGTCCCACGCGAAAGGATTGTGGTGTTGTCCCCGGCGATCTATAGTGCCGCCGAGGTCCCCAATGTCGCCTGATCTCGCCCGGATCATCACCATTGGGTCGGTAATCCTCACGGCTGCGGGTGTCGGGTTTGCCGTCCTGACTGCCTTCCGCCCCAGCCGGGTCCGCATCCGGCGCGACCTCGTGATGCTGGCGATCTCCGCCGCGACAATCCTCACCTTCGCCTTCGTCCTCCGGATCCGCACACCCCTCCCGTTCATCATTGCCGCCCTCGGCCTCGGGCTGGCGCTCGGCATTGGCCAGGGAGCGCGGCTGCGCATCGAAGAGCGCGCCGGTGTCTTCGTCGCCCGCCGCGACGTCCTCGGCCTTAGTGCGTGGGGGCTCGGGATCGCCGTTGCGCAGGTCGCCGGGCTGGCCTCGCGGACCGGCGCGATCGAACTCGGCCAGGCCGTCTCCGTGCTCGGCATCGCCACCACGGCGACGCTCGTTGCCAGCCGCGAACGCGACCTGGCCCGGGTGCGCACCCTCCGCGCGGCCGGCACGGTGACTGCCGCCATCTTCCCCATCCCGCTCCTCGTTGGACTGACACTCCTCCAGCAACAACAACCGACCCCCACGCCGCCACCGCCAATCACCTACGCCGGGGAGATCACCTGGTCCGGCGCGAGTGATGACTTTCTCAACATCGGGTCCCTGAGCGATGCAGTGGATCTTGCCGACCTCCGCGCCAAAGGCTTCAACCTGGAGTCGCGCGTCGTCGAGTCCTCTGTCAACGTCGCCTATGACCGGGCCGCCGGCCTGGTAACAATGGATGGATCCCTCGCCATCGCCTGGCCTCTCGGCGAGATCTCCTACGCGCTCGAGCTGGCGTTTGCCACGATCTTCGATGATGTGATCGACGCCAAGGAAAAGGCAGATATCGATCGCGCCGCCGCCCAGCGCGGGTGTACCGCCACCTTCCGTTTCACCTTCGCCAGCGCCCCGGCGCCCTATGCGGGCGGGGCGTTCGAAGCGCCGGTGGACATTGCCATGGCAGCCCCCCTTTCACTCAGCGAGACCGACTGTGTTGGGCTGAACGATGCGGACGATGATGACGAGGTCCAGATCACCGGCCAGGTGCTTCGCATTACCGGGCTGGGGACCGGCGCAATCTCCGGGGAAGTCTCCGGCCTCTGGGTGTTCGACGATGACGACTACGTGCCCCAGTTCACCTGGCCCTTCGAGGCCCGCGCGGACGAACCGGAGGAGCCCGACGGAAAGACGCCCGCTCCTGGCGCCAGCGGCAACGAGGATGGAACACCGGTCCCGCCGGGCGATGGAGAAGAGCCCGATGACGATGCCGCCAGCGATGACGATGCCGCGGATGGCGGAGATGAGGTTACCGAAGAGGAAGCCGCCGCCGGGGCCGTCGTCGGGGCCATCGGCGCGATCGCTACTGCCGCCGCCGCTGCCACCGCCGCAGGCTCGGGCGCGGCCGGCGCCAGCAGCGGATTCGCGGGCGGGGCCCAGGCGGGCGATCGGGGTGGCAACGGCCGCAGGCCCGGTGGCCCCCCCACCACGGGTGACCCCGCTGGCGAGCGGCTCATCACGAATATCCGCGCGGCCGCCGGTAGTCGCGGCATGGATGACGTCCTTGACCGGCTTGACCGGCTCGGCCGGAACCCCGATGGCACCCCCAACCGCGAGGCCCTCGACCGTATGAAAGCCATCATCGACCGCCGCGTCGGCCTCACCGCCTGGGAAGAAGAGAACGCTGGCCTCATGCAGGGGACCACCGCTGGTGATTTCGCCCGCGGAGTCCAGCAGGACGTGGCCGAGGGCCTCGACCGCGTCGCCGAAGCCGGTGACAAATTCGGGCGGCCCGAGCTCAGCATCGGCGGCCGCATCGCCGCCTGGGGTGTGCGTAACCCGGACGCCGCCGCGAAGATCGCCGTCTCCGTTGCCGTGCCCCCGGCCGGGGTCGCGATCGGCCTGGTCGATGTCGGCGTCGAACTGGTCGAAAAAGCAAACACACCCGGCGACGAGTCGCTCGAAGGGGCGGTCAAGGAAGTCGGCTGGATCGCGGTCCGCGAGGGCGGCGCCGAACTGCTCGGCGCCGGGCTCGGGAAGGCTTTAGGCGCAGGCGCCCGCGGTCTGGGTGAAGGCGCGGAAGAGCTGACCACCGCCGCCGCGCGGCAGGCTGACGATGCCGCAGGCGCCGCGGCCCGCCAGGCCGACGAGATCGCAGGCGCTGCCGCCCGCCAATCTGATGACGCGGCTGCTGCCGCTGCCCGCGAATCTGATGATGCCGCCAGTGCCGCCGCCCGCGAGTCGGACGACGCCGGCGCCTCAGCCGCCCGCCAGTCCGGCGCGACCCCCGATCTCCCCGGCGCCGGGACCTCCGCCGGGCGGGTCGATCCCACCCCACTGAAGAACGCGCCCCACGGCTCGAGGATCGCCCCCGAGGACATCAACCAGGCCGGCTGGACCCGCCACGAAGCGGAAGAGCTCCAGCGCGTTGCCCGGGAAGAGGGTGTGGTCATCGGGGCGCGGACCACCAATGTCGATTCGCTGCGCCACCCAACCGCCCATCCCAAGCCGCTCGATGTGAAGGGCAAGACGGTCAACGATGCCGATGTCGCGCTCGGCGCGCCTGACGGCAACCAGGGACTCTCCTCCATGTTCCAGCCAAAGCACCCGGGCCCCGATGCGCCGCCGGACCTGCTCAAGCGCTTTGATGAACGCCTGAAGGA
>CAZRUZ010000007.1:23637-35097 GCA_964603275.1 uncultured Anaerolineaceae bacterium
CGGGCCCCGATGCGCCGCCGGACCTGCTCAAGCGCTTTGATGAACGCCTGAAGGAGTATGAGAAGCTCTCGGCGAAGTTGCCGGAGCTCGAGCAAAAGGGGATCCACTGGGACAAGGACTCCGGCCTGTTCACCGATGCCAAGGGCATCCCCTTCCGCGGCGATATCGACCTGGTCTACCTCCGTGATGCGAAAACGGGCGAGTTGCTGACCGGCGCCCGCTACGATGAGGTCGTCGCGAAACTCCAGGCGAGCGGCGCGAAGATCCAGCACGGCGCCGAAGCAAACATGGTCCGCGATGTGACTTCCGCCGGCGGCAAGCTCGATACTGCAGTCAAGGATGTTGGCGTCCTTTCGGACCGCCATGTCGCCGGCTCCGAGATCGTGGTCGAGACCTCTGCCACCGGGTTCCAGAAGGGCGCCACCGGGCTCGGCATGTTCGATCAGCTCACTGGCGCCAACCCGCTCGCGCGCGGCCTGCCAATGGAGATCCCCTGATGACCACCGCACTGCCTCCCACCGGGACCATCCGGGAGTTTACCCTTTCGCCATTGCTCGGGGCGGCGGCCGCCGCCGTCTCCGGCCTCCGCGTCCCCGGGGCGGCCGGCATGGTTGACCCGGAGGAGCCCGCCCTCGAACAGCTGCGCACCGCCGGCATGCTCGATCCCGGCAGCGACGCCCTCCGCGGCGATCTCGTGCGCGCGCTCCGGCTGCTCGCCGCGCCTGCCCGCGCGCTCACCTTCGCGACCGCGGTCCCCGAAGAGCAGACCTGGCGCGTCGTCAGCGCCTTTGGCACGGCCAACCCGGCCGATGGGCTGGTCTCGGCGTCCACGGCCTCCGGCGCCACGGTCATCCGCGCCTACCCAACTGCCGCTGACGCCGCCCGGGAGACGGCCGCCCGGCTCCACTTCGATGTCTTGCCGCCCACTCACGGTGATCCGCTGTCGCTCAGCCTCGAAGCGTGGGCCGCATTGCTCGCCATCGCCGATGTTACCTATCAGCGCGAGCTCGAGGCTACCCTTGCGCGCCGGACCGAACCTGTCCGCCTCGAGTTCACCCCGGCTGACCTCGCCGGGGCGGTCGAGTCCGCCACCGCCCGCCCGGACCTGCGCTGGATGTGCTCCATCGGCGCGGCTGTCGCACCGCTCCCCCTGCCCTCATCCGGCGCGGTGCTGGGTTCAGGCCTCGCCGGCCTCGAGCGCCTCGGGCTGGTCCAGCCGGCCGATTCCGCCTGGCGCCTCACCATCCCGGGGCAGGCCATCCGGGCGGTGTTCCGCTCGGTCATCTCCGCCGGCGCGCTCTCCGGCCGCCGCACCATGGCGGGCGGCGAAGGCGAGGTGGCCCTGGCCGGCGTCCTCAGCTCGCCGCTCGGCGCCTGGGGCATCACCTGGGAAGGCATCTCCGGCGAAGCGGCGCAGGGGCGCTTCACCCCTATCGATGCCGCCGCCTTCTTCACCCTGGTGGACCGGCTCGACGAGTTCAGCCGGCGCGTGGCCGTCGAGCCGCCGGTGGCCGCGGACGAGGTATCCGCCGCCTGCACGTCCTGCGGCGCCGCCATGCGGGCCAACGCCAGGTTCTGCGCGGCCTGTGGCGCGCGGACCGCTACGGAGCGCACCTGCGCCAGTTGCGGCCGCGTGCTCTCCCCCACCGCCCGGTTCTGTGCTGGCTGTGGGACCGCCGCCCCTTCATGACGGGTCTTTTGCATCACGGCATCGCCTATCCGCTACACTGGATACACCAGCCTTCAAGGCAACCGCCGAATGAGATGATGGTTCGCCGGTGCTGTCCCGCATTGGGGATTCGGCATCAACCGGTGCTCCGGATACACGCTCTGCACGGTCGCCAGCGGCGCGGGAACGCTCACCAGGCGTACGCCACCACGGAAATCTCGAACAACGAGGGAATGTATGACTTTGGCCAGCAAAAGGCCCTATCCGGTTGTCCTGATCGCTCTGTTTGCCGCCTTCATGGCTGTGGCGCTCGCCGCCTGCGGTGGAGATGACGATAGCGGGAGTACCACCACCCCCTCGGGCGACGGTATTGCCACGCCGACGGGGACTGGCGGCGAGACCCCCTCGTCCAACGGTGGCGAGCAAAAGACGTTTACCCTGCTGATGAACGAAAGCCGCGGCAACGTTTTCGTGCTCGAGGGGCAGTACAACCCCACCCTTAAGGTTGAGAAGGGCCAAAAGGTCACCGTCAACCTTGATAACGATGGATCCGCTATCCACAACATGCGCTTTAGTGGCGAAGACAAAAAGTACAACACCAAGGACGACGCGGTTTCGAAGCCCGACATTGTCTCGCCCGGCCAGAAAGCGGTCATGACTTTCACGGCGCCATCGAAACCCGGCAAGTACGTCTACCAGTGCGACTTCCACCCAACCGACATGCGCGGCGAGTTCGAAGTCGTCGGCTAACCGCGGTCCAACCATCGCAGGGCCCCGGGTCTTCTTGCCGCGGGTCCTGCGATGCGCGTGTCAGTCGAAGCCGAACAACGGCGGGAACGCCACCACAACCAGAGCGGCCCACACCCCGTAAACCGGGATGTACGCCGTCTGCCAGCGCTCCAGCTCGGCGAACCGCCTTCGCCCCCTCAAGAACCCGAGAAGGAGCCACGCCGACCACACCAGGTTGCCGAGCAACACGACGTTCAGCCCGAGCCCGGCCGTCCGGTTCGGCGTCCAGCCGAACTCCTGGATCCGCCCCGCAATCGCCGCCAGGGCAACCACGTCGATCGCCAGCGCGCTGACCACCAGCACCAGCTGGACGCCGTCCATCAATGCCGGGTTGGCCCCCGGGTCACGTGCCGAGATCGCGTACAGCACCAGCCCGAGCACCACCACCAGCAGCAGGTCCAGGATGATCAGCACGTCCCGCTCGGCATCCACGATGTTCCCCGTCACCACCATGCCCACAAGAGCCGCGCCCAGCATCAGCGCGAACAAGGGCGTGAAGACGCCCGTCAGGACCGGCGCCATGTTCTCGATCACGGTCTGCTTCGCCTCTACCAGCCACGCCACGATGACCACCGCTCCGACCGCGCCGCAGGGTAGCACCCAGGCCTGGACGACTGGCGCCATATCGATCTCGATCGCCTCGAACACCCCGATCGTCAGCGCCGAAAGGACGCCGCCGCCCAGCGCGATGAGCGTGTAGTAGATGAACCACTCGCCGGTGAACCGCACGAAGTCCATCCGCGGGGCATCCCCCCGCCATGCGCCGCCGAGGTAGGCCACGCCCACGGCCAGCCACAGGACGATCGCCAGGTGGACCGCCGCCAGCGCTTCCGTGTCACCAGCGCGGTCGAACGGCGTCAGGTTCACGATCGCCGCGGCTGCAGCAAACGCGGCTGCCAGCCCGGCAACCGTGCCCGGCGCGAGCCGCCGCTTCCACGCCAGGAACCCGGCGAGGAACGGTAGCGCGAGCAGTGCCCCGTTCCGCAGGTAGAACGACTCGTCGGAGGGAGTCCCGTCGGACCCGAACGGGTCGACCCCGAACAGCGCCGGCGCCTTGAACACGATCGCCGCCGCAATCGCGAAACCGAGCACCATCGCCAGCTCCGCGTACCCCGCAGCCGCACGGGCCCGCTCGCTCTCGCCGCCGAGGACGAGTTGCTTCCACAGCCGGCTCGAACGTTCGCGCGCGAACTCCCGCGAGAGTTCGTTGACGCCCCCGAGCCGCTTGATCGCGACCAGGAACGACTCGTCCCCGCTCAGCCCGGCTGCACCCAGTTCCGACATTTCGCTGCGCAGGTGGTCCTCGATCTCGTCGACATCCCCAGCGTGGATGGTCCGCCGGCGGAGGAGGTAAGTCCGCCACTCCTGGATCTGCGCTTCGATGCCCGGCTCGAAGGTTGCGTCCACCATCCGCCTACCCCTCGGCCGCCAGCGGCGCCGCACCGGGAAGCTTGATGGCGTGCCACGCGTTACGCAGCGCGCCCGAGACGACCTCCCACTGCCGCCGCTGCTCGGAAAGCGCATCACGCCCGGCCGTCGTGATGCGGTAGTAGCGCCGCCGCCGCCCGCCGGGAGGCGAATCCCAGCGCGCTTCCACGTACCCCAGCCGGTCAAGCCGGTGCAGCAGCGGATAGAGCATCCCGTCGGTCCACTCCATCTCGCCGCCGGAAAGCTCATCGATGCGCTTCAGGATGGCGTACCCGTAGCTCTCGCCCTCATCGAGGATCGCCAGCACCAACGGCATCGCCGAAGCAGCCACCAGGTCCTTGCCAATGCGTCCGCCCGTGTGATCTTGCATAGAGCCACTATATATCGGGCTGCTAGGTATGACTAGCGGCCCGCCCGCTTGCTGCCACCGCCAGATGGAATTATGCTCGGCTCTGCGAGGACATTAGGTCTAACAAATATTCATACTTAGGTGGGCCTAATGTAACCGGAGCACGGGTGCGGCTCGTTGCTCGCCGCCCATTTCTGCGCAAGGGGGCCGATGTGTTTGCTTTGTCCATCACGCGCTTGACCTGGCTGCCCGGGCTGGGCCTCCTTGTGGTGGTCTGGCACCTCGCGGCCTCGGCATACAACCCGCTCCTGTTGCCGTCCCCCTCGGAAACGTTCACCGAACTTGTGACCCTCGCGAAAGACGGCGACCTCGCCCGTGCCGCACGGGATACCGGCGGTCGCGCGCTCACCGGAATCGGCCTCGCCGCCGTCGCCGGTGGCCCATCTGCATACTCCGTCTCACACCCGACCCCGGAAATGCACAGATTGATCGATGCGCGCCAGCCAGTCGCCGCACTACGGTTGCGTCTCGCCGCGTCTTTTTGGCGGTCGGTGCAAGGTCTAGAGGAGGCCAATCATGCTCCGCTCGGTACCGGTACTCATGGCAGTCGTGCTCGTGCTCCTCACCGGAGGTGGAGAAAGCAACGCGCTGCCCCTGCAGCAGAAAGGACAGCCACAGCCGATGACCCTCGAACTCGTTCGCGCCTTCGACCCGACCGCCGGCGAATACCCCAAGGGCATAGACTTCGACAGACGGGGCAACATCTACGTCAGCATGCAGCTCCTCGGCCAGGTGCGCCGGATCGCGCCAGATGGGACCGAGGAGACCATCGCACATATTGGCGACCCGGGCGACGGGATGCTGAACGGCCTCGCGGTCATTGAAAACGGCCGTCCCGGCGCCACGGTCGTCTATGCCAGCTTCGTCCACTTCACCGATTCCTCCCTCAGCGGCGTCTACCGGATCAATGGCGATGGCTCAGTCGATCGCGTCCCCGGCAGCGAGGGCTGCGCCGCGAATGGCATGACGGTGGACCGCCAGGGCAACATCTATATCTCTGAAACCTTCACCGGTTCGATCTGGCGCATCGGACACGATTCGGGAGCCGCCGAAGTTTGGATCCAGCACCCGCTGCTCGAAGGCGATGGCAGCCTCGACTTCGGCGTCCCGCTGGGTGTCGCGGACCTGGCCGTCCATCAGCGGGCGCTCTACGCCACGGTCGAAGAGAAGTCTCGCCTTGTCCGCATCGAAATCAACAAGGACGGGATGCCCGGCGAACCCACGGTCATCGTGGAGGCTCCGCCCACCCTCTACATGATCGAAGGAGTGGCTCTCGCTCCCAACGGCACTGCCTTTCTTTCGTCCTGGCTCAATAGCACCCTCTACCGGCTTGAAGATGACGGGAGTCTGGTGCAACTGGCCGGCGCCTCGGATGGGTTGCTCGGCCCGGTGACGCTCGCTTTCGGTGAAGGTCGGCTGAGCAAGTACCTCTACGTCGTCAACCAGTCGGCCTTCATCTTCGAAGGTCCCGAATCCCGGCCGGCGCTCTACCGAATGAAGATCCTGCCCTGACACAGTCAACATTCGCTTGTGCCATCCGCCCGGTATGCCGTCCGGGCGGATGGCTCCTTGCGGTGTCCGCGCCGCACTTCCGCACGCGTCGGCTCCCAAATGCGGCGCGTCGCCAAGATGCTTGACCTGCTTGGCATAATAGCGAGGCAATGTCCCTGCCAGTCTCTTCGCCGGGGTGCTTCCTCAAGACTCCACCGTTGGGGTCCCGGGCGTGACCGCCCCCGGGACCATCCGCTACGCCACGTCGCGCGATGGCACCCGGATAGCCTGGACGAGCCATGGTGCCGGTCCGTCGCTCGTCTTCGTGCCTCCCTGGGCGACTACGATCGAAGTCCCTTTCTGGTGGGATCTGATCCGCCGCGTGTGGGCCGGGCGCATTGTTTCCTACGACCGGCGCGGATTCGGTTGTTCCGATTGGGGCGTCGAACACAGTCTCGATCGTTACGCCGATGACCTCGAGGCCGTCGCTGATGCCGCGGGGATCGACCGGATGACCCTCTACGCAGCAGCAGCCGGCGGGTTCGATAGCGTCACCCTTGCCGCCAGGACGCCCCGCGTCGTGCGGATTCTCCTTGTCGAACCTGTCCTGCGCGCCGACCCGGACCAGTTCACAGCCCAGCGGTCGCTCTTCGCGATCCTCGACCATGACTTTGCCACTTTCTGGCGGGCGTTCCTCCAGTTCGGGTACGGCTGGGGGCAGCAAGTCGACATTGATCGGCTGGCCCGCTACTTCGTCTCGGCGACCAACCCTGCCGATGTTCGCGCCCTGATCCACCTACTTTATGAGGTTGCCGACCTCTCCCCCTTTGCTCCGCTGGTCCAGGCAGAGTGCCTTCTAATCCACAACGCCGGGGACTCGCTTATGGCCCCCTCCACTGCCGCGGAACTCGCCCGCCTTATTCCCCGCAGCCGTCTCGCGATCACATCGGGGCCTCGCTGGGACAGTGGTGAGCCCGGCAGACGTGAGGTGCAGCGCTTCCTTCATGGGGAACGGGAGACCGGGGGCACGGGTACGCGACGGAACGGCAATGGGACCGTGCCGGTTACACTGGAGCTCGGCGCGCTCACCCGGCGCGAACTCGAGATCCTCGAACATCTGCTCACTGGCGCCACCAACGAAGAGATCGCCGCCGCCCTTACCATCAGCCCCGCCACCGTCGCGCGCCACCTCGCCAATGTCTATGCCAAACTCGGCGTCCGCAACCGCGTCGAAGCTACGGTCTGGGGCAGCCAGCACGTCCCCCGTCCGGTTGCGTAGAACACCGGATCTTACGGCGTCAGCTGATGCCGGCGCACCGTGTCGCCTCCCCGCTCAGAACCCGTCCCACCCCGGTATCGCCGCCGCCTGCCGCACCCACTCCGCCATCTGCCGTTCATCAAACGCGCCCTCGTAGATGTCCACCCAGCGCCCATCCGGGTCCTTGCCGCCACCCGGCGGGGGCGGCTGGAGTTCGGCACCCTTGAAGAACGTCACCTTCACGTAGCGCGTGAACACGTGGAACGAAACGAACCAGCCCATGCCCTCTACGCCGTAGAACGGCGAATTCCAGCGCACCGCCTTGCGGACGCCTGGCACGGTCTCCGCGATCAGCGTGTCGAGCCGCCGGCCGAGGTCGCTCTTCCAGCCCGGCATCGCCGCGATGTAGGCCTGCACGGGGCCGTCCCCATCGCCCTTCGCGATCTGCGGGTTCCCGCCCGAAAGCAACACCGGCTGCCCGGCCGCTGCGGTGCCCGGACCGCCGCCCTTCGCCTGCCCTGCGGAGGCCGTCCTCCCCGTACCGCCACGCGACATGTTGAGCGCGACCGCCGCCCGGACGAGCTCCTTGAAGGCTCCCGGCTCGATCTCCTCGCCCTCGCGGATATCGATGGCCCGCCGCGCATTCCCATCAAGGCTCGCATTGAACAGACCCCCCGGGTCCGGCAGCGACGCCCCCTTCGCGAAGGTCAGCTTCACGACAGCCTTGTACGGCTCACCCGTGCAAATAATCCCCTCGTGCGACCAGGTGGGCACGCCGGGGCTTGCCGCCCTTGCCCACTTCACCTCCTCGGCTACCTCCGGGACCGCCTCCCTGATGAGCGCGCGCACCCGGCGCAACGTCTCCCCGCGCCAGTCACCAAGCGCCGCAATCCGCTCCTCCACCCGCCCCGGCCCGGAAAGGTCCCCGGTCGAAGCCGTGTCAGTCATGCGGTCCCTCCTCTCCTGGCAAATGACTGTAGCAAACCGGAGGGCCCGGCCGTCTACCCCCGGCGATGGTTGCCTGCACCAGCTGCCTGGTCGTCAAAACAAGGGAACGGGCCGGAGTACTCGCTCCCACCGGCGTGGCGTTGGGCACCAGGTGCACCGTTGCAACAAGACAGGCCAAGTTCACTCGTGGTGAAGCGATGGCGAGTACAAGAGCTAAACTGGTGGGAGTTGCCTCTTTCCGCGGATGAGAAGCGTTGTGTTCTGGGCGCGTGTCGGCTTCTCGCACGCCTCCGCGGCGGATCATGGGCGATCGTGGAGGGCGCGACCCTGGACGACCTGAACCCAGACTCCAAGAGTCCGGAGGTTCTCGTCTCGAACGGCTCCCTCTCTGCCGCCATAGAGGTCACCGAACTCCGCGGGGGATCTGTCTGGAATGAGCACGGTGTAAGTTGGCGCACCCTTCAATCGGTGCTGCGGCCGAGCCGTGGGGGCCATTTCCTGCTCATCCCATCTGATGACTTCCGCCTGCCTATTTCCAAAGCGGTCGTCCGTCAACTCAAACAGCAAATTGAACTCGCAGCCCAATCGCTTCACCAGGAAGGAGCAGTGGCAGTAGTCCGGGTGCCCCGTTCTGCGGTGGTCTCGTTAGCCGATCCGAAGCTACCGGGATACGTCTACTGCTGCCACCACAGTATGACCGAGGTACTCCGCACCGCATCGAGCCAGATTACTGGCGCCTACATGCTTGTCGACTGTGGCCAGTGGGAGCACTCTTTCCAAACCGAGCTTGGACGCTTTCAGGCGGCGCAACGCATCGCCGATGCCTGCAACCGCCGCCTTGCCGGCGAGATTACGACGGCGGAGTGGGACGAGGAGTGGGCGCTACACCTGATGGACGTGAACGGGTCTGGAGTTGAGATTCTCTGCGCCACGGAAGCGGTCAGCGTCCCGGGGATGGTCGCGGAGGACGTCTCGCGGGCGGTGGCCGCGAAGCACCGGAAGTTTGCCGGCCAGCGGTGGGCAGACCTGCATGTCTTGGTCATGGACGCCCGGTTCAGACTGACTTCAACGGACTACGCGGCACTCGCTCTCTCCCACGTGCCGGACGACCAGCTGTCCCAGCTCGATGTGATCGCTCTCGCCCACGGCGACGATGCCGAGATGGTCTGGGAGAAGCCGTTCAAATGAGTCCTTGTTTCGACGCTTGAGGCTTGAACCGCCGGTATCGGAACCGGATCGTCCCGTCGGACGCTCAGGCTGACTTCCGCCCTGGCCCCCGGCGGCCTCCACAATTGACAAACCGCCCGCCGCCACCATAATCCGCCCATTGCTCGATAACCCCGGGCATTCGGAGGTTTCCCTCCTGCCCGGAACCACCACCGAGGTGCAGGCCCATGCGTGAAACGACCATTACCATCGATAGCCGCTTCTGCGGCCCCCCACAATCGGCGAACGGTGGCTATGCCTGCGGACGCCTGGCCAGCTTCCTCCCGGGCACTTCGAAGGTCCGCCTGAAGGCCCCGCCGCCGCTCGGTGTCGAACTGCGCGCCGAAATCGGGGAGCATGACGCCCGCCTCTTCGATGGCGCGGCCGTCCTCGCCGAGGCCCAGCTATCGGACCTCGACACCGTCGCTCCGCCGCCGCCGAGCTTCGAACAAGCTATCGAGGCCTCGAAGTCCTACCCGGGCTTCGTCGAGCACATTTTCCCGACATGCTTCGTCTGCGGGCCTGACCGGCAGCCCGGCGACGGCATGCGCATCTTCCTCGGTGACCTCCCCGGGCAGCCGATTGGCGCCGCGCCCTGGGTCCCCGACGCCTCGTTCGGCGACGAGACCGGCCATGTCCGCCCCGAGTTCATCTGGAGCGCCCTCGACTGCCCCACCGGCTACTGCCTGATTGCCCTGCCGAAGGGCACCGCCGCCCTCCTTGGCGAACTGGCGGTCCGGATCGACGGCCCCGTATCGGTTGGCGAAAAGTGCGTCGTCCTGGGGTGGTCCCTGGGGATCGATGGTCGCAAGTACTACGGCGGGTCGGCACTCTACTCCGAGTCCGGCCGCCCGGTAGCGGTCGCGAAAGGCACCTGGATCTCGCTCCCCGCTTCGGCGCTGCCGCCGGCGTCGTAGGGGCCGCCCCACTCCACCTTTTCGAGGACGACGACCGGGATGCGGCGTTCCGTTTTCGCCTGGTAGGCCGTGAACGCCGGCATCGCCGCCGCCTGCCGGGCGTAGAGCCGGTCGCGCGCTTCGCCCTCGGCGACCGCTGCCCGCATCGTCAGCCGCTCGCTGCCAACCTCGACGGTGACCCCGGGGTGTGCCAGGACGTTCAGAAACCAGGAGGGGTGTGACGGCGCGCCACCGTTGGACGCGACGATGACGAGATGGTCCCCATCCCGGGTATAGACCAGCGGCGTCGTCCGGGGCTCGCCGCTCTTCGCGCCGGTGGTGGTGAGCAGGAGGAGCGGCTGGTCCCTGAAGATCCCGAAGGTCTTCCCGCCGTTGGCCCGGAACTCTTCGATGATCTTCCGGTTGTAGCCAGCCGCGGTGGCGATGCGAGCCACGGTTTCAGGTGTGAGCGGGGCCCGCGCCCTGGCCTCGGCGCCCTCGCCCGTGGGTGCTGCGTCGGCCACGGTTCGACCTCCTTACAGGCCGGTTGAGGCCCGGAACTCCACCCCGGGGTAACGAGCCCCACCGGTGCCCAGGGCCGCGAGGATAGCACCGGCCCTACGGGTTGTCTTGGAAGTGCGCCGGTTCCGGGCGGTGGTGGCCCGGGCCGGTGGGCCATGAGAGGTTGAGCGAGCGCCGGGGCCCTGTTCGGCCAGTACCCTGGGCTCTAGTTTGGCTGACTTTCCTTCGAGTACTGCCACAACGCGCGATCGAACGTTCTCATGTCGACGCCAGCTTGCGCGGAAAGGGACCTGCACGCTTCGACATAGGTCCACCAAGCCTCAAACGTGTAGTACGCGGATTGCTGCTCAAGGCCAAGTGACCACAGTGCACGGTAGTCGATGATAGGGTAAGGCTCTGGGTGGAAAAAGTGGAGCAGAACAGAGGCCATGGGATAACCAACCCCTGGTATTAGTGATGGTACGCCGATCCGTAACTGCTCACTTCGCGTGCTGAAGAGTATCCTGGTCGCTTCAATGACCAGCGTCTCTGGCGCACTGCGCGCGTGCCGACGCGACCGCGGCGCCTTCCACTCGACAACCTCCAGAAGTTGTGCCTTCGTCAGGTATCCTTGCTCGCGAACCTCCGGAACGAGTAGCTCGACTAACCCATCGTCGTTCTGGTAGGCGTAGCGATCGCTCAACTGTTGCACCTGTGAGAGTGGGAAGCGGAGATTGGCTACCTTATGCGGGCTTTTCACCACTCACCTCACCACTGCACAAACATCGGCATCACCACGTGCACGTAGCCCGGCTCTGATACCCCGTTTTCGTCCACCGGACGGAACACACCCTGGCTCGAGGGG